>JBIIHU010000146.1:0-9537 GCA_044235405.1 Burkholderiaceae bacterium | reverse complement strand
TGAACAGGAACAGGCCGCCGCCGTCGGCCAGCTTGCTGCCTGCTGTGGCGCGGGCGACGAAGGCCTTGACGGCCTTGTCGGTGAGCTTGCCCCCGATACCCCCAGCCATGACCACCACCCCTGTTCAATCCTGCCGCTTACCCCCGGCGATACCCCCATTTTGGTCGGCTGTCCTGGGACCTCGCAAGACGCCATGAGTCTTAGTCCCAGAGGAGAACAAAGGAAAACGCCGCCCTTTCGGGCGGCGTTGGATGCTGCTGGGGGTATCAGTGGTGGAGCCGGCGGGAATCGAACCCGCGTCCGCAAGTCCTCCACGACCAGTTCTACATGCTTAGTCGGTCTACTTGGATCTCGATGCCCGGTTAGCCGATCGACAGGCCGCCGCACATCCAGTCACCTAGAGTTTCGCGGCCCGGCAAAGTGACCCTGCCGTGCCGCTATCCGACTGAAGTTACACCGCAGCCCTTCCGGTTACCCGGTCAGGCCCAGCCCGTCGGCTGACTGTTGCGGCGCTCGCGGGGTTTAAGCCGCGAGAGCGAAACGCTCGTCGTTGGCGTTTACTTGTTTGCCCATGGATTAACGAGGAACAGGCGCCTCGGCATGCCCTGAGCCGCTTCGCTACCCACGTCGAAACCAGGTCGGCCCCGGTGTTCTTGGTGCTGCGCTGCTGCTGGTTGCGGTCGACGAAACCGCTTCGTCCCGAAGTATAGCCGTCGCCGCGGATTGCAAGGGGCGGTATCGACTATCCTTGACGCCCGGCCGCGTCGAGCCGGTTTTCCTTGCGAGCCCCGATCATGAGCACCGAACCCAGCCCCGCCGCTGCCACCGACTGGAAACACGACGGCGTGCGCGTCATCCCCGGCAACCAGCTCGACGGCAACACCGCCCAGACGCCGGGCATGGACCGCAAGGCGGCAATCAACTTCGCTCGCGTGGGCGCCCAGAAGCTGTGGGCCGGCACCGTGCACATCCACCCCGACGCCAAGACTGGCGCGCACCACCACGGGCCGCTCGAGAGCGTGATCTACATCGTTCGCGGCAAGGCACGCATGCGCTGGGGCGAGAAGCTCGAGTTCGTGGCTGAGGCCGGCCCTGGCGACTTCATCTACGTGCCGCCCTACGTGCCGCACCAGGAGATCAACGCCAGTCCCACCGAGGTGCTCGAGTGCGTGCTATGCCGCAGCGATGGCCAGGCCGTGGCCGTCAATCTCGACATCGAGCCGGTTGAGAGGCCCGAAACCGTGCTGTGGGTCGACCCGACGCATCCGCAAGGCGGCGTCTGAGGGTCAGGCAGGGGCCCGAGCGCTTCATCGCCTCGGCCCCCGGTGGCTGCGATCCTGCGATGTCGAGGCGACGGCTCGAGCGCTACTTCATCGGCGAGTATGCCGTGGGCGACAGGATCGAGTTGCTGAAGTGCGTGATCAGCGGGCCGTTCTCCTCGGTCTTCGCACGCGCGCTCAGCCATTCCGGGTCCGTCGCGAAGGCGGCCCACTTCTTCTCGCGCTCGGCCAGGCTCTCCCAGGCCAGCAGGTAGGTGAGCACGTTGTTGCTCTCCCCAATGTAGGTGGTCCAGAAAGCCACCGGACGGATGCCGTGCTTCTCCCAGAGCTTGAGCGTGATGGTCTCGAAGCGCTTGTTGAGGTCCGGCAGTCGGCCGGGCACGCAGTGGTAGATGCGCATTTCGTGCAGCATGGTCTTCTCCTCGGTAAAGACAGGGGTAGGGTGGGACCGGCGGTCAACCGCGGCGTCAGCCGGGAACCTAACGGATCACGCCGATCTCGCGCAGCATGGCGCCGAGTCGCGCCGATTCGGCCTCGACGTAGCGTCCAAAGTCGTCGCCGGTGAGCAGGAACGGGCCCCAGTCGTTGCGGCGCAGGGTTTCCTTCCAACTGGTGTGTTCGGTGGCCTTCACCACCGCATCGATCAGCGCCCGGCGCTGATCGGGCGTGATGCCGGGGGCGCCGTAGACGCCCCGCCAGTTGTAGATCTCGACGTTCACGCCCTGATCCTTCAGCGTGGGCAGGTTGCGAAGCCTGAAACTCGACGAGGTGCCCAGCGTACGCATGCGGCCCGCTTCAATGTCCGCGGAGAACTCCGAGACACCCGCCAACCCGACGGTGACATGGCCGCCGAGGATGGCCGCCTTGGCCTCGCCACCACCGGCGAAGGCCACGTAGTTGACCCGTGTGGGGTCGACGCCGACCTCGCGCGCGATCAGCCCGCTCAGGATATGGTCGATCGAGCCACGCGAGCCGCCGCCCCACGAGACCGCGCCCGGGTTCGCCTTCAGGCGCTCGATCAGATCCTTGAGCGTCTGGATGGGTGAGCTCGCCGGAACGACCAGCACCATGGTGTCTGCGAAGAGCCTTGCGATCGGCGTGGCGTTCTTCAGCGTGACCGGCGGCTTGCCCATCTCGATCGCCCCGACCATCACCGCGCCGGTGACCAGCAGCGCCGCCGGGTTGCCACGTTCGGTGTTGACGAACTGCGCCAGCCCGATGGTGCCGCCGGCGCCTCCGCGGTTCTCGAAGGTGGCACTGCGCGCGGTGCCGGCCGCGATCATCGCGGCCGCGATGCTGCGTCCCGTCTGATCGAAGCCTCCGCCGGGGTTCGCGCCGATCATGACCTTCAGCGTGTCGATCGGTGTGGCGATCGATGGCGCGTGCAGCCCACCGAGCCCGCCAGCCGCCGCGATGGACAGCAGTAGCGAACGTCGCAACCGGCGGCTCAAGGCGGGCGCTGGGCGCGAGGCTGCCGCGCTCGCGAGGGGCGGGCACCCTGCCGGGGGCAGGGCGGGGTTCGGCATGGGCTGGGTCATGGCGATGTTCTCGGGGCGACCCGCCCAAGGGGCAGCGGATGCGCTCAGGTCAGCAGGATGCGATGCAGGTCGAGCGGCGCCTCGACGAGGTGGTCGGCGCCCCAGTTCGCCGGGGCTGGATCCGACCCGCAGTAGCCATAGGCAGCCGCGATCGTGATCATGCCGGCCGCGCGCCCGGCCTGCACGTCGCGATGGTCGTCTCCGACATAGATGCAGCGTTCCGGGGTCACGCGGGCAAGCCGGGCAGCATGCAGCAGGGGCTCCGGATGCGGCTTGGCATGGGGCGTCGTGTCGCCGCCGATCGCGCCGGCGCAGCGGCGCAGCAGGCCGAGTTCGGCCAGGATCGGCCGTACGTAGCGCTCGACCTTGTTGCTCACGACACCCCAGGCGATGCCATACGATTCCAGTCCGTCCAGCAGGGCCGCCATGCCCTCGAACAGTCGGGTGTGCACGCACATGGCATTTTCGTAGCGACTCAGGAACTCGAGGCGCAGCGGCTCGTAGCCCGCATCGTCCGGCGTGATGCCAAGCCCCTTGCCGAGGAGACCGCGGGCACCCATGGAGGCGAAAGGCCGCAGCGCCTCGAGCGGCATCGGCGCAAGGCCGCGCTCCTGGCGCATCGCGTTGACCGGGGCCGCGAGATCGGCCGCGGTGTCGGCCAGCGTGCCATCGAGATCGAAGAAGACGGCTTGCGGTACAAAGGGCAGCAGCGTGGGCACGAAGGCCATGCGAGCGGCCATCGCGGGACGCTCGCCCGGGCTGCCGACAGGAACCGGTCTCATGGCGTGGACGGCCGGCGGAAGGCGGCGAGGTAGTTCACCGAGACATCTCCCGGGGCGAGTCGGTAGCGGCGCGTGATCGGGTTGTAGGTAAGGCCGGTCATCTGCTGCAGGTCGAGGCCGGCGGCACGCGCGAAGGCGGTCATCTCGGAAGGACGAAGGAACTTCTCGTAGTCGTGTGTGCCCCGCGGCAGCAGCTTGAGCAGGTACTCGGCGCCCACGATCGCGAACAGGAATGCCTTCGGGTTGCGATTGATCGTCGACATGAACACCCACCCGCCGGGGCGCACCAGGCGGGCGCACGCCTGTACCGTGGAGGCGGGGTCGGGCACATGCTCGAGCATTTCCATGCAGGTGACGACATCGAAGGCACCGGGTTCGCGCGCGGCAAGATCTTCGGCGGCGATGCGCTCATAGTGAACATCGACCCCGCTTTCGAGGCCGTGAAGTTGCGCGACCCGCAGCGGCTTGTCGGCGAGATCGATGCCGGTCACGCGAGCCCCGCGCTGAGCCATCGATTCGGCCAGGATGCCGCCTCCGCAGCCGACATCGACGGCGCGACTGCCGCGAAGGCCAGCCATCCCGTCGATCCAGTCCAGCCTCAGGGGATTGATGGCATGCAGCGGCTGGAATTCGGAGCCCGGATCCCACCATCGGGCGGCCAGAGCCTGGAACTTGGCGAGTTCGGCGTCGTCGGCGTTGAGGGTCGGGCGGGCGGCTTGGGTCGTGTCGGTCATGATGCCGGGAGTTTACCGGGCGCCGCGGTGCGGTCAGCGCGCAAGCACGGCCTGCAAGGGGTCGAGCGATGCGTGCAGCGAGGCGAGCCCCAGCCCGAGGAGCGCGACCGCGCACAGTCGGCAGGTCAGGCGTATCCAGTGGTCGGCAGCCCGGCGAAACGCCACTGCCAGCGCGCCGGCGCAGACGAATGCCCAGGTGATCGAGGCCGCCATGAAGCCGCTAAAGAAAACAGCATAGTCGATCGCCCGCGGTTGCTCGACCCCCAGCGCGCCCATCGCGCTGCCCAGCGCACCCCAGAATCCGATGTTCTGCGGGTTGGTCATCGATAGCGCGATCCCGGCGCGCAGCGCGCTCGCCTGCTGGCCACCGGGCTCGTCATCGACGCTTGCGGCGCGCGACGCCGCCAGCCAGGCATCGCGTGCCAGCCAAATCAGATAAGCAGCGCCTGCCAGACTCACTGGCAGACGCAGTTCGTCGGACTGCATCAGGACGCCCGCGCCCGCCAGCCCCAGCGCCGCCCAGGTAGCGTCGCCAGCGAGCGATCCGAGCTGGACCGCGAGTGCGGGGCGGAATCCGCCCCGCGCTGCGTAGCGAAGGGTCTCGGCGAAGATTGCGCCCGGGGTCGCGTTGAAGACCAGCCCGAGCGCCAGGGCGGCGGCGAAGAGTTCGAGCATCGGGCGGGCAGGGGGCGGGGCAGGCGGGCTGCGCCAGCACGGCCGAAGCGCCGGCTGGCATCCGCGCCAAAACAAAAGCCCCGCCGAAGCGGGGCCTTTGTGGGGCAGACTGCCTGCGATTACTTGCGGGCGCGGGTGCCGACCACTTCGATTTCGACGCGACGGTTCTTCGCGCGGCCTTCGGTGGTCTTGTTGTCGGCGGTGGGCTGTTTCTCGCCCTTGCCCTCGGTGTAGACCCGGTTGGCCTCGATGCCCTTGCTCACCAGGTAGGCCTTGACGGCTTCGGCCCGGCGCACGGACAGCTTCTGGTTGTAGGCATCAGTGCCGACGCTGTCGGTATGGCCGACCGCGATCACGACTTCAAGGGTAATGCCCTTGATCTTGCCGACCAGGTCATCGAGTTTGGCCTTGCCTTCGGGCTTGACGACCGACTTGTCGAAGTCGAAGAAGGTGTCGGCTGCGAAGGTTACCTTTTCGCTCGTGGGAGCCGCGGGAGCGGGTGCGGGCCGCGGCGCCGGAGCGGGCGCGGGAGCGGCAGGAGCGGCGGGAGCGGCGGGAGCAGGCGCCGGGCGAGCCGGGACGGGCGGGGGCGCCATCGGGCTGGGCGCAGGGGCCGGCGGAGCCGACTTGGGCAGCAGGTCGTCGTCGCATCCCTTGATTGCCATGGCCGGCGTGAAGTACCCGGTACGCCAGCAGAGGCCGGTGCCGCTCTTGACGACCTGAGCGTCGGGACTGATCACGTAACCGCTGCTCTTGGGGTCGGCCTTCTGCGCGAGTACCGGCGCGGAGACTGCGAAAAGTGCTGTGGCGACGAGAACGCCCAGGTTGACCGGTTTGTTCATGTTTTCCTCTCGGTAGGATGATCCGTGGCGCGGTGTCTGCGACAGCGATCAATAGCCGCTGACAAAACCGCCGGTCGGCAATGTTTCGACCACACGAGTATGCCACAGGCGTGTTCGGGCCACGGCGCCCGCAAGGCGTTCCTGAGCCTGCTCACGCTGCAGTTGTCGCGAACGGACAACAGGCTCTCCGTCGACCCAGACATGCGTGGCTCGATGCCCGCCTGCGGTATTGATCAGATGCGCGACCGGCTCGAAAACCGGCCGACTCCAGGGCTCGCTCAGCTCGAAGGCCGCGAGGTCGGCCAGCTTGCCGACCTCGATGCTGCCGATCCGCCCGTCGATACCGAGCGCCCGGGCCCCCGCCAGCGTCATCGCATGCAGCGTCTGGTGCGCGGGCCACGTGGTGGCGTCACCGCTCGACCCCTTCGCGAGCAGAGCGGCGGTGCGAGCCTCCGACAGCAGGTCCAGCCGGTTGTTGCTGGCGGCTCCGTCGGTGCCGATGCCGACCTCGACCCCCGCGGCCAGCAGCCGCGCGGTCGGCGCGATGCCGCTGGCGAGCTTGAGGTTGGAGTGCGGGCAGTGCGCCACGCTGACGCCGTGCTGGGCGAGCAGCGCGATATCGGCTTCATTCAGGTGCACCGCATGGATCGCGATGAATTCGGGGCCCAGCAGGCCCAGGTCGGCCAGCCGCTGCAGCGGCCTGCGACCGTGTCGCGTCATGCTTTCGGTGATCTCGCCTGCCGTCTCGTGGACGTGGCACTGCACGGGCAGTCCGAGTTCGGCCGCCAGGCTGGCGATGCGCCGGAAGCTGTCGTCGGACACCGTGTAGGGGGCGTGCGGCGAAAGCGCGAAGGCGATCCGCGACTCGTCGCGCAGGCGGTCGCGCAACTCCAGGCCCTTGCGGATGTAGTCGGCCGGTCCGCTGCCGTAGGAGGAGGCGAACTCGATGACGATGATGCTCACGCTCGCCCGCATGCCCATGTCAAGCGCGGCCGCGGCCACCTCCTCCGGGTGGAAGTACATGTCGTTGAAGCAGGTGATGCCGCCGGCCAGCATCTCGGCGCAGGCGAGGACCGACCCGTCGGCCACGAAGGCAGGCGACATCAGGCGCGCCTCGAGCGGCCAGATGCGTTCGCGCAGCCAGGGTTCCAGCGGGAGATCGTCACCGGCGCCGCGCAGCAGCGTCATCGGCACATGCGTGTGCAGATTGACGAGGCCTGGCACCAGCAGGTGGTCGGGCAACGCGGTCACGGTGGCTTCGGGCCAGTCGCGCAGTGCCTGGGACGCCGGGAGCAGCGCGGCGATCCGCTCGCCGTCGACCAGCACCGCGTGGTGTTCGAGCACGGTGCCGAGGGGCACGACCGGGGCGATCCAGCGGGGGATGATCAGTTCCATGACCGCAAGTAAAGCACAGGGGCGCCTGCCGACCCCCGGGAAGACCTCCGGTTCAGGTTAATATTCAAGGCTTTATGCCGCCCGCAGGGTTTCGCGGTCGGCCCCCGGCCGCGCGGCGCCGCGACCGCGGATTCCCGGCCCCCACGGCCGAGCGCATGCGGCCAACCGCCCCCCAGCATGGAAACCTTCGCCAAAGAGACCCTGCCGATCAGCCTCGAAGAGGAGATGCGGCGCTCCTATCTCGATTACGCCATGAGCGTGATCGTCGGGCGGGCGCTGCCCGATGTCCGCGACGGCCTCAAGCCGGTGCACCGGCGGGTGCTCTATGCGATGCACGAGGCCAATAACGTCTGGAACCGGCCCTACGTGAAGTGCGCGCGCGTCGTCGGCGAGGTGATGGGCAAGTTCCATCCCCACGGCGACAGCGCCATCTACGACACCCTCGTGCGCATGGCGCAGGATTTCTCCCTGCGCTACCCGCTGGTTGACGGCCAGGGTAATTTCGGTTCGGTCGACGGCGACAACGCGGCGGCCATGCGCTACACCGAGTGCCGTCTCGAGCGGATCGCCGCCGAGCTGCTCGCCGACATCGATCGCGAGACCGTCGACTTCACCCCGAACTACGACGGCAAGGAGCTCGAGCCCACCGTCCTTCCGGCGCGCATCCCCAACCTGCTGATCAACGGCTCGGCCGGCATCGCGGTCGGCATGGCCACCAACATCCCGCCGCATAACCTTGGCGAGATCGTCGAGGCCTGCCTGCTGCTGCTGCGTCGCCCCGAGGCCGATGTCGACGAGCTGATCGCGCTGGTGCCGGCGCCCGACTTCCCCACCGCCGGCATCATCTACGGGGTGTCCGGCGTGCGCGAGGGCTATCGCACCGGGCGCGGCCGCGTGGTCATGCGCGCCCTCACCCATGTCGAGGACACCGACCGCGTCGGGCGTCAGGCGATCATCGTCGACGAGCTGCCCTACCAGGTCAACCAGCGGCTGCTGCTCGAGCGCATCGCCGAGCTGGTCAACGAGAAAAAGCTCGAGGGTATCAGCGACATCCGCGACGAATCCGACAAGTCGGGCATGCGGGTCGTCATCGAGCTCAAGCGTGGCGAGATCCCCGAGATCGTCCTGAACAACCTCTACAAGAACACGCAGCTGCAGGACACCTTCGGCATCAACATGGTGGCGCTGGTCGACGGCCAGCCGCGCCTGCTGAACCTGAAGCAGATGATCGAGTACTTCCTGCTGCACCGGCGGGAAGTGATCACGCGGCGCACGGTGTTCGAACTGCGCCGCGCTCGCGAGCGCGGCCACGTGCTCGAGGGCCTGGCGGTGGCCATCGCCAACGTCGACGAGATGATCGAGCTGATCAAGGCCTCGCCCACGCCGCCGATCGCTCGCGAGCGCCTGATGGCGCGCGAATGGCGACCCGGCGTGGCGCGCGAGATGCTCGAGCGCTCGGGCAGCAACCCGCAGGCCTATCGGCCAGAGGGGCTCGAGCCCGGCGTCGGGCTGCAGGCGGGCGATCGGGGCGGCTATCGGCTCTCCGAGACCCAGGCGCAGGAAATCCTCCAGATGCGCCTGCAGCGCCTCACCGGCCTGGAGCAGGACAAGATCGTCCAGGAGTACCGGGAGGTGATCGACACCATCACCGATCTGCTCGACATCCTCGCCCGCCCCCAGCGGGTCTCGACGCTGATCGAGTCCGAGCTCACTCAGATCCGCACCGACTTCGGCGACGTGCGCAAGTCGCGGATCGAGCACAACGCCACCGACCTCGACACCGAGGACCTGATCACGCCCCAGGACATGGTCGTCACGCTGTCGCATGGCGGCTACGTCAAGAGCCAGCCGGTCTCCGAGTACCGTGCGCAGAAGCGCGGGGGGCGCGGACGGCAGGCGGCAGGCACCAAGGACGAGGACTGGATCGAGCAGCTCTTCGTCGCCAACACCCACGACTTCATCCTGTGCTTCTCCGACCGTGGCCGGGTCTACTGGCTGAAGGTCTGGGAGGTGCCGCAGGGCGCGCGGCAGTCGCGCGGACGGCCGATCGTCAACCTGGTGCCGCTGGCCGACGGCGAGAAGATCACGGTCGTTCTGCCGGTCCGCGCCTTCGACGAGGACCGCTTCGTGTTCATGGCGACCCGCCTGGGCACCGTGAAGAAGACGCCGCTGACCGATTTCTCGCGGCCGATGAAGCGCGGCATCATCGCGGTCGACCTCGACGAGGGCGACTTCCTCATTGGCGCGGCGGTCACCGACGGCCGGCACGATGTGATGCTGTTCTCGGACGC
>JBIIHU010000145.1:0-9565 GCA_044235405.1 Burkholderiaceae bacterium | reverse complement strand
TGATCGCGGCGAGGTGGTTGCCAAGGTCGGTCGCACCGGTGCAGTCCTCGAGCATCAGGCACTCGAAGCCACGGTCGTTGGCCTCGCGCATCGTCGTGTGCACACAGACGTCGGTGGTGATGCCGGTGAGCACCAGGTTGCGGATGCCGCGGGTGCGAAGGATCAGCTCGAGGTCGGTCGCGCAGAACGAGCCCTTGCCGGGCTTGTCGATGACGATCTCGCCGGGCAGCGGCGCGAGCTCGGGGATGATTTCCCAGCCGGGCTCGCCGCGTACCAGGATGCGCCCACATGGCCCGGCATCACCGATGCCCGCGCCGATGCGCTGCGAGCGCCAGCGCTTGTTCGCGGGCAGGTCGGAGAGGTCGGGCCGGTGACCTTCGCGGGTGTGGATGATCGCGAAGCCGAGCTCGCGCATCCGAGCCATGACCCGGCCGATCGGCGCGATCGGCGCGCGGGTCAGCGACAGGTCGTAGCCCATCGCGTCGACGTAGCCGCCGATGCCGCAGAAGTCGGTCTGCATGTCGATGACGACCAGCGCGGTGTTGTCGGGCCGCAGATCGGCATCGAAGGGCCAGGGGTAGGGGTCGGCAGCGACGCAGGGCAGCGCGGCGGCGGGAGCGGTCGGTGTCATCATGGCATCCGGAATCGGTGGCGGCGGGCGGCGGGCGGCGTCGCCCCCGATCAGCCCTTCATGTTGTCGGGGTCGTGGTCGCGCTGCGGCGGCGCGAAGCCGCAGGAGCTGCCGTCGACGTGTTCGACCTCGCTCTCCCACGGCAGACGGTAGCGGCCGTTCACCATGTCGTGCATGAACGTGTAGGGGCAGTCCTGCGCACCGCCTCGCACCGCGACATAGCCGCGATGCCAGAGCTGGTAGATGTTGTTTTCAACGCCCCAGTGGCGACGGGCCTCGCGCACCAGGTCGGGCCGCACCTCGCAGGTGATGATCTCGTCGGGCCGGTGGCTGCCCATCACGAGCGGCACGCCGTCGAAGTTGACGAACATGCCCTCGCCCATCGAGTCGAAGGTGCCGTCGCTGCCGCACATGCATACGCTCGCGGTCACCATCAGGTTCTGGAACGCGTTGGCCTGGTTCGTGACTCGCCACGAGTGGCGGATCGGCGCCGTGTAGCCGGCGGTGCGGATCATCAGCTCGGCGCCCTTGTAGGCGCATTCGCGCGCCATCTCCGGAAACATGCCGTCATGGCAGATGATCAGCGCGAGCTTCACGCCGCGCGGGCCGGTGATCACCGGGATGCCGAGGTTGCCCGGCTCCCAGGGCTCGACCGGAACCCACGGATGCAGCTTGCGGTAATAGAGCGCGATCTCACCGGCATCATTGATGATGATGCCGCTGTTGTAGGGGTTGCCGTTGGGGTTGGCCTCCATGATCGAGAAGCAGCCCCAGATCCGGTGCTCGACGCAGGCGGCCCTGAAGGCCGCGACCTCGGGACCGTCGAGCCTGCACATCAGCGCCGGGTCGGTGTTCATCGACAGCCCGTGCAGCGAGTACTCGGGAAACACCACGAGGTCCATCGACGGCATGTTGCGGCGTGCCTTGCCGACCATCTCGACGATGCGCGCGGCCTGCGCGGCGAGCTGCGCCGGCGTGTCGACGACCGGCAGCTGCGACTGCACGAGCCCGACCACGACGCCGTTGGGCGATCGGTTCAATCCTCCGAGTCCTGACATCGGGAAATCTCTCCTGGTTCACGGATTGCGTCGTTCAGCGGGCTCGCGTGGCCTTGCCTGTCGACGATGGTTGCACCCTCAACGGGTGAGACTGAGTTCGCCCGGCGCGCCGGCGAGCGCGCGCCTCGATGACGACGTCGCGACCATCAGCGCCAGCGTCAGCACGTAGGGAGCAGCGTTCCACAGGTGATAGCCCTGCTGCACGCCGATGGCCTGCAGCGCCGGGCCAATCGCGCCCGCGCCGCCGAAAAGCATCGCCGCGCCGACGCAGCCCACCGGGTGCCAGCGCGCGAAGATCACGAGCGCCACCGCCATCACGCCCTGGCCACTGGACAGCGCCTCGTTCCAGCTGCCCGGGTAATACAGCGACAGGAAGGCCCCGCCCACCCCCGCCATGAAGCCGCCGGCAGCGGTGGCCCAGACCCGCACCGCGATCACCCGGAAACCCAGCGCACGCGCCGCGTTGGCGCTGTCGCCGACGGTGCGCAGCACCAGGCCCCAGCGGGTCGCTCGCAGCGCCCACGCCAGCGCGATCGCACAGGCGATGCCGATCGGCAGCAGCGCATTGACCTGCAGCGCCGACTGCAGCGCCGGCGAGTCGCTCCAGCCGCCAAGGGGGATCGACGGCAGGCGAGGCGCGCTGGGTTGCACGTAGGCCTTGCCGAAGAAGAAGGCGAGACCGAGTCCCAGCGTCATCAGCGCGATGCCCAGCGCGACATCATTGACCCGCGGCAGACTGCAAAGCAGGCCGTGAACAAGGCCGAACAGCACGCCTGCGCCACCGGCGGCGAGCACGCCCAGCCAGGGCGAGCCGCTGTGGTAGGCGACCGCGTAGCCGCTCATCGCACCGAACACCAGCGTGCCCTCGAGCCCGAGGTTGATGCGGCCCGCGCGCTCGGTAAGAGCCTCGCCGAGGCTCACGAAGAGGAACGGGGTCGACACCCGCAGCGCACCGCCGACGATCGCGGCGAGCACGGTCAGCCAGGCGCTCTCGTCACCGCTCATTTCGCGCTCTCCACGGCGCCCGCGGCAGGCGCAACCGGCGCCGCGCCGGCGCGCAGCGCGAGCGGCCGCAGCCGCCAGTCGATGCGGCCGTGCAGGGCCTCGGCCGCGAGGATCGACACGAACAGCAGGCCCTGCAGCACCTGCGTGGTCGCATCGGGCAGGTCGAGCCGGCGCTGCAGCAAGCTGCCGGCCGCCGCGATGCCGCCGAGCAGCACCGCGACCGGCACGGTCGCGAGCGGCTGCTGCCTCGCGATGAAGGCCACCAGGATGCCGGTGTAACCGAAGCCGGCAAGCAGCGAGGCGTTGGCCGAGCCGTGCACCGCCAGCACTTCGATCGCTCCCGCCAGACCCGCGCACAGGCCGCCGATCGCGCAGGCCGCCACCAGCAGCAGCGGCACCGGCAGTCCCACCAGGCGCGCAGCGCGGGCATTGCCGCCGGCTACCCGCATCGCGAAGCCGAAGGTGGTGCGCGAAACCAGCAGCTGCGCGACCAGCGCCGCGAGCACACCGAGCGCAAGCCCCCAGTGAACGTCGGAGCCCGGCATCGGGCCGACCATCGCCGTATCCGGCAGCGATGCGGTCGACGGCTTGTTCAGGCTCGACGGGTCGCGAAGCGGCCCGTCGACCAGGTGATTGAAGACCGCGATCGCGATATAGGACACGAGCAGGCTCGCGATCGTCTCGTTCATGCCGCGCCAGGCGCGCAACGCGCCGGCGCTGGCCAGACACGCGGCACCCGCCGCCATGCCGGCGAGGGCCGCGCCCACCGCGACGGCGCCGGCACTGGCGCCGGCCTGCACCAGGGCTACGCCGGCCGCGGCCGCGGCAAGCCCGCCAAGCGCAAGCGCGCCCTCGCCGCCGATGATCACCAGCCCGACCTGCGCCGGGATCGCGACCGCCAGCCCGGTGAGGATCAGCGGCGCGGCGCGCAGCAGCGTGTTCTGCCATGCGAACGCGCTGGCGAAGGCGCCCTCGACGATCGTCGCGAGCACCACCAGCGGCTGCTGGCCGATCGCCAGCACGAAGCCGGCGAACAGCAGCAGGCCGCCCGCGATGCCCGCGAGGGCGATGATCAGCGAAGCCATGGCGCCGCGCGTCCCCGAGGCCCTTCCCGATCAGCCGGGGATCGAGCCGATGACGCCCTCGACCAGGTAGTTCATCTTCTCGAGCTCGACATTGGTCATCTCGAGCGAGGTCCCGGCCGCGATCACGGTGTTGCCCTTGTTGTCCTTCAGCGGGCCCTTGAAGATCGCGAAGTCGCCCTTCAGCAGCGCCGCGCGCGCCTTGTCGCCGGCCTCCTTGGCCTTGGCCGACACCGACGCGCCGTAGGGCGACATCTTCACGAAGCCCTCCTTCAGACCACCGCGCACGAAGTTGGGCATCGGCTTGCCCTCGGCGGCCGCCGCGATCAGCAGCTTGTAGGGTGTGGACCAGTCCCACTCGGCGCCCGTCAGGTAGCCCTTGGGCGCGAGCTTCGCCTGGCTGGCGTGGTAGCCGCTGCTCATGATGCCGCGCTTCTCGGCGGTCTCGACGACCACCTTCGGACCGTCGACGTGACAGGTGACGACATCGACGCCCTGGTCGACCAGGCTGTTGGTGGCCTCGGCCTCCTTGACCGGCAGCGACCAGTCGCCGGTGAAGATCACCTGCGTGGTGATCGAGGGATCGACCGAGCGGGCGCCCAGCGTGAACGCGTTGATGTTGCGCAGCACCTGCGGGATCGGCTTGGCGGCGATGAAGCCGAGCTTCTTCTTGCGGCTCATGTGCCCGGCAACGACGCCCGCGACGTACTGCGCGCCGTCGATGTAGCCGAAATAGGAACCGGTGTTCTTCGGGTGTTTGCCTTCGGTCCAAAGGCCGCCGCAGTGCGCGAAGCGCACGTTGGGGTACTTCTCGGCGATGCGCAGCATGTGCGGGTCGAAGTAGCCGAAGGAGGTCGCGAAGATCAGCGAGGCCTTGTCCTGGTTGATCATCGCCTCCATCGACTTCTGCACCGCCACGGTCTCGGGAACCTTCTCTTCCTCGACCACCTTGACGTTGGGCATCTTCTTGATCATGGCCGCGGCCTCGGCCTGCGCCTGGTTGTAGCCGAAGTCGTCGCGCGGACCGACATAAAGAATGCCGACAACCAGCGGACGGGCCTGCGCGAGGGCCGACAGCGGCAGTCCGGCGACAGATACCAGGCCGGCAGCGCCGGCCGAGGAAACGATGAGACGACGGGATGTATCCATGAAGCGGCTCCTTGTGGCGTGATCGGACGAGGGGGGATGGGTCTTCGATTGCACCGGACGTGCCGGCTTGTGTACAAGCTACGAAGGCTCGTGGTGCAAGTTTCTTGCCAGGTCTCGCCAGCGCGGATTCGCGACCGCTTCGGGGCCCCACGAAGCCGATCCGCACCCATCCGGTGCTCTAAACGTCTCGATATGCACCAGGACCGTGCGGCGCGCACGGAAGCGGACTCATCGCGCGCCGCGGCACGGCCCGGACTCGTCGATTCGGGGTGGCACGAGACTTGCGTACGGACTTGTATCCAAGATACCGCCCCAGGAAGCCATGGATCCCGTCTGGATCACCCGCCTCGACCCGGAAGCGACAAGCGCCACCGCGAGCCTCGAGGGCCCGCTCGCCGGCCGGCGCTTCGCGGTCAAGGACAACATCGACGTCGCCGGCTTGCCGACCACCGCCGGCTGCCCGGCCTTCGCCGCCGAGGCTGCACGCTCGGCCACGGTCGTCGAGCGCCTGGTCGTCGCGGGTGCTCGACTCGCGGGCAAGACCAACCTCGACCAGTTCGCCTGCGGACTCAACGGCACCCGAACCCCGTACGGCGTGCCGGTCAACGCGATCGATGCGCGCATCGTGCCGGGCGGCTCGAGTTCCGGATCGGCGGTGGCGGTGGCGCGCGGCGAGGTCGCGTTCGCGCTGGGCACCGACACCGCAGGATCGGGTCGCGTACCCGCGGCCCTCAACAACATCGTCGGCCTGAAGCCCACGCGGGGCCTGGTCAGCGCCCGCGGCGTGGTCCCTGCCTGCCGCTCCATCGACTGCGTGTCGATCTTCGCGCCGACCGTGGCCGACGCGATCGACGTGCTGCACGCGGCCGCGGGCCACGACCCCGAGGATCCTTACTCGCGGCGCATGGCGCTCGACCCTGCCTTCTTTCCCGAGCGCTTCCGCTTCGGCGTCCCCGCCGCCGCGCAGCGCGAGTTCTTCGGCGACCGACTTGCCGAAGCGGCCTTCGCGCAGGCCTGCGCGCGCCTCGAGCGCCTCGGCGGCACGCCGGTGGAGATCGACTACGCGCCCTTCGCGCAGGCGGCAGCGATGCTGTACGAGGATGCCTTCGTCGCCGAACGCTACGCCGCGATCCGCGACTTCTTCGACGCGAAGGCCGACAGCGAGCCCCAGCTGTTCGACCCGTCGGTGCGCGCGATCATCGCCGCCGGTCGCCGCTACTCGGCGGCTGACTGGTGCGCAGCGGCCGATCGGCTGGGCGCGCTGCGCCAGCGCTGCGAGGCACTGCTCGCGAGCGTCGATGCGCTGGTGCTGCCCACGGCACCCACGGCGCCCACGGTCGCCGCGATGCTCGCCGACCCGATCGCGCTGAACCGGCAGCTCGGTCACTACACGAACTTCGTCAACCTGCTCGACTTCGCGGCGCTCGCGGTGCCCGCGGCGATGCGCGACGATGGCCTGCCCTTCGGCATCAGCTTCATCGGCCCGGCGGGTAGCGACCTGCGCCTGGCCGACATCGGCCAGCGCTTCCACCACGACACCGGCCTGACCGTCGGGGCAACCGGCCGCCCGCTGCCTGCCCCGCGCGCCATCGCCCGACCGGCCGGCAGCACGGTGCGCATCGCGGTGGTCGGCGCCCACCTCAGCGGCATGCCGCTCAATGGTCAGCTGATCGAGCGCGGTGCGCGACTGCTCGAGGCGACCAGCACGGCGCCCGACTACCGGCTGTACGCGCTGCGCGGCACCGTGCCGCTGAAGCCCGGTCTGCTGCGCGTGGCGCCCGGCGAGGGCGGCTCGATCGCGATCGAGATCTGGGAGATGCCGGTCGCCGCCTATGGCTCCTTCGTCGCGCTGATCGGCGCGCCGCTTGGCATCGGCACGCTGCGCCTGGCCGACGGCGGCACCGTGCAGGGCTTCCTGTGCGAGGCCTGCGATACCGCGGGCCAGCCCGACATCACCGCCCACGGCGGCTGGCGCGCGTGGATCGCCGCGCAGGCCGTGGCGGCGACCGCTTCCTGAGTTCCCCCGTTCCCGCCAACCCACGAGAGGTCCCTCATGAGAATGCTTCACCTGGCCGCCGCCGCGCTCGCTGCCGGCCTGACGCTCGCCGGCGGCGCCACCGCGCAGGACGCGCGCAAGGAAACGCTGATCGTCGCCAACGAGTTCGGGCCGAACATGCTCGACATCCACGGCGTGGGCGCCAACCGGCCCGCCTACGGCGTGGCCTGGCTGGCCTACGACCGTCTGATGACCTACGGCCGCAAGACCCTGCCCAACGGCACGGCCACCTACGACTTCGCCAAGCTCGAGCCCGAGCTCGCCGAGCGCTGGGAGCTTGCCAAGGACGGCTCCGGCGTCACCTTCTACCTGCGCAAGGGCGCGAAGTTCCATGACGGCACGCCGGTCACGGCCGCCGACGTCAAGTGGAGCTACGAGCGCGCGCTCGCGATGGGTGGCTTTCCGCAGTTCCAGATGCGCGCAGGCTCGCTGGAGAAACCCGAGCAGTTCGAGGTGGTCAACGACAGCACCTTCCGCGTGAAGTTCCTGCGCCCGGACAAGATGACGATGCCGAACATGGCGGTGCCGGTCGCGTCGATCTACAACGCGACGCTGGCCAAGAAGCACGCGACGCCCGCCGACCCCTGGGCGGCCAACTGGCTGAAGACCAACACCGCTGGCGGCGGCGCCTACAAGGTCGAGAGCTACAAGCCCGGTCAGGAAATCATCTACGTGCGCAACGACGACTGGAAGAACGGACCGATGCCCAAGGTCCGCAGGATCATCCAGCGCGACGTGCCTTCGGCCGGCAACCGCCGCGCGCTGCTGCTGCGCGGCGACATCGACATGACCTACGACATGCCGCCCAAGGACTTCGGCGAGCTCGCCGCCGACAGCGCCAAGGTCAAGGTCGCCTCGGTACCGATCGAGAACGCGATCTTCTACCTCGGCATGAACGTCACGAAGCCGCCGTTCAACAACCCGAAGGTACGCCAGGCGGTTGCCTGGGCGCTTCCCTACGACAAGATGTGGGACACCGCCCTCTACGGGCGCGGCGTCAAGCTCTACGGCGGCAGCAACGAGCCGAAGACCACGGCCTGGCCGCAGGCCCACGGCTACGGCACCGACATCGCCAAGGCCAAGGCGCTGATGGCCGAGGCGGGCTACCCGAACGGCTTCGAGAGCACGCTGTCCTTCGACCTCGGCGGCGCCACCATCTCCGAGCCGATGGCCATCCTGGTCCAGGAGGCGCTGTCGCAGATCGGGGTCAAGCTGCAGATCAACAAGGTGCCCGGCGCCAACTGGCGCGCCGCGATGCTGAAGAAGGACATGCCGATGATGATCAACCGCTTCGGCGGCTGGCTGAACTACCCCGAGTACTTCTTCTACTGGTGCTACCACGGCCAGAACGCGGTGTTCAACACGATGTCCTACCAGGACGACGCGATGGATCGCTTCATCACCAACGCGCGCTTCCCCGAGAGCAAGGCGATCTACGACGACCAGGTCAAGTCGATGATCCGCAAGGCCAACGTCGACGTGCCGCGCATCCCGCTGTTCCAGCCGACCCAGGATGTGGCGATGCAGAAGAACATCAGCGGCTTCACCTACTGGTTCCACCTGCAGCCCGACTACCGCCAGATCGTCAAGAACTGAGCGCTGTCGACACCATCCACGCCACCCGCCCGAGCGAAAGGCCGAGTCGATGTTCGTCGTGATCTTGAAGCGACTGCTGCTGTCGCTTCCGACCCTCGCGGGCATCGTGCTCGTGACCTTCGCCCTCACCCGGGTGCTGCCGGGTGACCCGGCCGCCTACTTCGCCGGCAACGCCGCCAGCGTCGAGGCGGTCGAGCAGATCCGCGCCAAGCTGGGGCTCGACCAGCCGGTCGCCACGCAGTTCTTCCGCTACGTGCGCGACCTCGCCGCCGGCGACTGGGGCCAGTCGCTGAACACCGGCCAGCCGGTCGCGCACGAGATCGCGACGCGGCTGCCGGCCTCGGTCGAGCTCACGCTGTTCGCGCTGGTGCTGTCGCTGGCGGTGTCGATCCCGCTGGGCGTGCTCGCGGCAACCCGGCCCGGTTCCTGGGTCGATCAGCTGTGCCGCCTGGTGGTGACCGCCGGCGTCTCGCTGCCGGTCTTCTTCACTGGCCTGCTGCTGTCCTTCGTCTTCTACTTCCTGCTCGGCTGGGCGCCCTCGCCGCTGGGGCGCATCGACCCCTACGTCAGCGCGCCGCCACATGTGACCGGCTTCTACCTGATCGACAGCCTGGTCGCCGGCAACGGCGAGGCCTTCTGGTCGAGCCTGCGGCAGATGCTGCTGCCGGCGATCACGCTGGCGCTCTTCGTGATGGCGCCGGTCGCGCGCATGACACGCGCCTCGATGCTCGGCGTGCTGTCGGCCGACTTCGTGCGCACCGCCCGCGCGATGGGCCTGTCGCGCGCCCGCGTGCTCTACGGCTACGCTTTCCGCAACGCCTTCCTGCCGGTGCTCACCACTATCGGCATGGTGTTCTCGTTCATGCTCGGCGCCAACGTGCTCGTCGAGAAGGTCTTCGCCTGGCCGGGCATCGGCTCGTTCGCGGTCGAATCGCTGATCGCCAGCGACTACGCGCCGGTGCAGGGCTTCGTGCTGACGATGGCGATC
>JBIIHU010000144.1:0-9566 GCA_044235405.1 Burkholderiaceae bacterium | reverse complement strand
CGGAGGCCTTCAGGATCTCCTCGAGGTTGCCGATCGCCTCGAAGCGCTCGATCTTGGCGATCATCAGCGCATGGCCGCCGGCGGCGCGCATCAACTCGCGCGCCATGTACATGTCGGGCGCGTGCTTCGGGAACGACACCGCGATGAAGTCGGCCTCGAAGCCGACCGCGGTCTTCAGGTCGTCCATGTCCTTCGCGGTGAGCGCCGGTGCCGTGAGCCCGCCGCCCTGCCGGTTGATGCCCTTGCGGTTGGACAGCACGCCGCCTTGCGTGACCGTGCACGCGATCTCGGTGCCGCCGACCCGATCGACACGCATCACGATGCGCCCGTCGCTGAGCAGCAGCGTGTCGCCGGCGCGGACGTCGTCGACGAGTTCCTTGTAGTCGAGGCCCACACGCTGCTGGTCACCGAGCTCGCAGGTGGTGTCGAAGGTGAAGCGATCGCCGACCGCGAGCTCCACGCGACCCTGCGCGAACTTGCCGATGCGGATCTTCGGGCCCTGCAGGTCGGCGAGCACGCCGATGTCGCGGCCGAGCCGCTGCGCGATCTCGCGGACCAGCCGCACCGTCGCCGTGTGCTCGGCCGCGGTGCCATGCGAGAAGTTCACGCGCACGACGTTGACCCCGGCCTCGATCATGCGCTCGAGGGTCTCGGGGCTGGCCGAAGCCGGCCCGAGCGTGGCGACGATCTTCGTGGCGCGGATCATGGGCTGTTCCTCCAGGGGAGCCGCGCCCCCGCGCTCAGGCGCGGGCTTCGAGCGCGGCCACTGCCGGCAGGGTACGCCCTTCGAGGAACTCGAGGAAGGCACCACCGCCGGTGGAAATGTAGCCGACGCGCTCGGCGATGCCGTACTTCGCGATCGCGGCCAGCGTATCGCCGCCACCGGCGATCGAGAAGGCGGGTGACGCGGCGATCGCCTGCGCGAGCGCGCGGGTGCCGCCGGCGAAGGCATCGAACTCGAAGACGCCGATCGGACCGTTCCAGACGATGGTGCCGGCCGCGCCGACCAGCGACGCGAAGGCTGCCGCGGTATCGGGCCCGACGTCGAGAATCATGTCACCGGTCCCGACCTGCGCCACCGGCACGGTGCGAGCGGTCGCCGTCGCCGAGAACTCGGTGGCCACGACGACATCGGTGGGCAGCGGCACGCTGGCGCCGCGCTCGGCCATCAGCGCGATGATCGCGCGCGCGTCGTCGACGAGATCGGGCTCGGCGAGCGAGCGGCCGATCGGGTGACCCGCGGCGAGCAGGAAGGTGTTGGCGATTCCGCCGCCGACGATCAGCTGGTCGACGCGCTCGGCGAGGCTGCGAAGGATCGTCAGCTTCGTGGAGACCTTGGAGCCGGCGACGATGGCGAGCATCGGCCGCTTCGGCCGCAGCAACGCACGGCCGAGCGCATCGAGCTCGGCGGCCATCAGCGGTCCGGCGCAGGCCACTGGCGCGAAGGCCGCGATGCCGTGTGTGGTCGCCTCGGCGCGGTGTGCGGTACCGAAGGCGTCGTTGGCGTAGACATCGCAGAGCGCCGCCATGCGGCGCGCGAGGTCTTCGTCGTTCTTCTTCTCGCCCCGGTTGCACCGGCAGTTCTCGAGCAGCACGACCTCGCCGGGCGCCACCGTGAAGCCGCCGTCAACCCAGCCGCCCACCAGGCGAACCGGCCTGCCGAGCAGCTCGCCCAGCCGCTCGGCGATCGGCGCCAGCGAGTCCTCGGGCCGAACCTCGCCCTCGACCGGTCGCCCGAGATGCGAGGTGACCATCACGGCCGCCCCGGCATCGAGCGCATGGCGGATCGCGGGCAGCGAGGCGCGGATGCGGGTGTCGTCGGTGATCGCGAGGTGCTCGTCCTGCGGCACGTTGAGGTCGGCGCGGATGAAGACGCGCCGTCCGCGAAGCGGCAGCTCGGTGAGACGGCGGAACCTCATCGGATCACTTCGCCGCCATCAGCGCGACCGTCGTGTCGAGCATCCGGTTCGAGAAGCCCCATTCGTTGTCGTACCAGCTGCTGACCTTGACCAGCCGCCCCGACACCTTCGTCAGCGTGGCGTCGAAGTTCGACGAGGCCGGGTTGTGGTTGAAGTCGACCGACACCAGCGGCGCGGTGTTGTAGGCGAGCACGCCGGCGAGCGGGCCGGAGGCCGCCGCCTCCTTCATGATCGCGTTGACCTCGTCGGCGGTGGTGTCGCGCGCCGCGACGAAGGACAGGTCGACGATCGAGACGTTGATCGTGGGCACGCGGATCGCGTAGCCGTCGAGGCGCCCGTCGAGCTCGGGCAGCACCAGCCCGACCGCGGCGGCGGCGCCGGTCTTCGTGGGGATCATCGACATCGTGGCCGAGCGCGCGCGCCGCAGGTCCTCGTGATAGACGTCGGTGAGCACCTGGTCGTTCGTGTAGGCGTGCACGGTGGTCATCAGCCCGTTGAGCATGCCGATGCGCTCGTGCAGCGGCTTGACCAGCGGCGCCAGGCAGTTGGTCGTGCACGACGCGTTCGAGATCACGGTGTCGGCGGCCTTCAGCACGCCGTGGTTGACGCCGTAGACGACGGTCGCATCGACATCCTTGCCGCCGGGCGCCGAGATGATCACCTTGCGGGCGCCGCCCTTCAGGTGGGACCCGGCCTTCTCCTTCGATGTGAACAGCCCGGTGCACTCGAGCACGACGTCGACGCCGAGCTCGCCCCACGGCAGTTCGGCCGGGTTGCGCTGCGCGAGCACGCGGATGCGATCGCCGTTGACGACGATGCTGTCGCCATCGACATGCACGCTGCCGGGGAAGCGCCCGTGCGCGGTGTCGTACTGCGTCAGGTGAGCGTTGGTCTGCGCGTTGCCGAGGTCGTTGATCGCGACGATCTCGATCGGGTGCTTCTTGCCGCCTTCGTAGTGGGCACGCAGGATGTTGCGGCCGATGCGGCCGTAACCGTTGATCGCGACACGGATGCTCATGGGGCTTCCTGGGTTCGAGGTTGAAATCGGTTGCGGGCTCAACGACCGGGGCCGCCAGCGAGCACCGCGAGCACGGTGTCGGCGACGTTGCGCGGCGTGAAGCCGAAGTGCGCGTAAAGCGCGCCGGCGGGCGCCGATTCGCCGAAGCGGTCGAGGCCGACGACCGCATCGCATCGGTATTTCCACCAGAAGTCGGTGACGCCGGCCTCGACCGCGATCCGCGGCAGGCGCTCGGGCAGCACGTGGCGCTTGTAGTCGACATCCTGGCGATCGAAGACCGTGGTGCTCGGCATCGACACGATGCGCACCGCCACGCCCTCGGCGGCCAGCAGGTCGCGCGCGGCCAGCGCGAGCGCCAGCTCGGAACCGGTGGCGATGATCGCTGCGCGCGCCTCGGCGGCATCGCGCAGCACATAGGCACCTCGACGCACCGCGGCCACCTGCCCTTCGCTGCGCGTGACGAAGGGCAGCGCCTGCCGCGAGAACAGCAGCGCCGACGGTCCATCGCGGCGCTCGAGCGCGACGGCCCACGCGATCGCCGACTCGACGGTATCGGCAGGCCGCCAGACATCGAGCCCCGGGATCAGGCGCAGGCTCGACGCATGCTCGACCGGCTGGTGCGTCGGGCCGTCCTCGCCCAGCCCGATGGAGTCGTGGGTGAACACATGGACGACCCGCTGCCTCATCAGCGCGGCCATGCGGATCGCGTTGCGGCTGTAGTCGCTGAAGGTGAGGAAGGTGCCGCCGTAGGGGATGAAGCCGCCGTGCAGCGCAAGCCCGTTGAGGATGCCTGCCATGCCGAATTCGCGCACGCCGAAGTTCACGTGCCGCCCGGCCTGCAGCGCGCCGTCCGGGCCCGCACGAAGCGCCCCGCAGCCGGCGAAGTCGGTAAGGTTGCTGCCGGTGAGATCGGCCGAGCCGCCGATCAGCTCCGGGAGCGCCGGGCCGAAGCGGTTCAGCGCGAGCTGCGAGGCCTTGCGGGTGGCGACCGATTCGGCGCGCTCGCGGGACTCGTCGAGCAGCGTCGCGACGGCGTCTTCCCAGTCGGGAGGCAGTTCGCCGGCACTGCGGCGCTCGAACTCGGCGGCGAGCTCGGGGAACGCTGCACGGTAGGCCTCGAAGGCATCGCGCCAGCCCCGACGGGCCGCCGCGCCGCGCGGGCGCGCATCCCAGGCCGCGAGGACGTCCGCGGGGACCTGCCAGGGCTCCATCGTGAAGCCGCGCGCGGCCATCTCGGCGCGCACCAGCGCGATCTCGGCCGCCCCGAGCGGCTCGCCGTGCGCCTTGGCCTGGCCCGATCGATTGGGCGAGCCCTTGCCGATCACGGTGCGGCACTGGATCAGCGTGGGGGCGAAGCGCCCGTCGCGACCATGCTCGCCCCACTGCCGGGCCTGCGCGATCGCGCGCTCGACCGCCCAGCAGTCGTGACCGTCGATGTCGGCGATGACATGCCAGCCATAGGCGGCGAAGCGCTTCAGGGTGTCGTCGGCGAACCAGTGCCGCACCTCGCCGTCGATCGAGATGCCGTTGTCGTCGTAGAGCACGACCAGGCGCGACAGGCCGAGCGTGCCGGCGAGCGAGCAGACCTCGTGCGAGATGCCTTCCATCAGGCAGCCGTCACCGACGAAGGCCCACGTGAAGTGGTCGACGATGCGGTGGCCGTCGCGGTTGAAGCGCTGCGCGAGCAGGCGCTCGGCGAGCGCCATGCCGACCGCGTTGGCGAGCCCCTGCCCGAGCGGTCCGGTGGTGGTCTCGACGCCGGGCGTGATGCCGACCTCCGGATGCCCGGGCGTGCGCGAGTGGAGCTGCCGGAAGGCCTTGAGCTCCTCGATGGGCAACGCGTAACCGCTCAGGTGCAGCAGCGCGTAGAGCAGCATCGAGCCGTGGCCATTGGAGAGCACGAAGCGGTCGCGGTCGGGCCAGGCGGGTTCGGCGGGGTCGTGGCGCAGCTGCCGCGCCCACAGCGCCACCGCGATCTCGGCCATGCCCATCGGCATCCCGGGGTGCCCCGAGTTGGCCTGCTGGACGGCATCGATGGCGAGCAGACGCAGGCTGTCGGCCATCCGGCCGAGCGTCTGGGCGGGCAGGACGGGGTGCTGAGCACCGCTCGAGGCATCGTTCATCGCAGGGCGCACCGGGTGAAAACCCGGATTCTAGCAACCCCCCGGAGCGCGTTCGGGCAAGGCTGGCCCGGATCGGTTCCTTGGCTATACTCGAAGGCTTTGCACTTCGCGTGTCGCGGCGGCGCAACGCGTGCCACGACGGGGTCACCAGCATGCAAGGACTTCACCTCACCGCGGATCTGTACGGCTGCGGCTGCGAGGGCCATCCGGCCGGCAGCGCGCTGCTGGTCGACGCCGGCCAGCTCGCCAGCCTGTGCGGGATGGCCGTGGCGCGGGCGGGTCTCACGCGGGTCGACGAGAAGTTCTTCACCTTTCCGCCCTGGCAGGGTCAGCCTGGCGGGGTCACCGGCGCCGTGCTGCTGGCCGAGTCGCATCTCGCGCTGCACACCTGGCCGGAGCGCGCCGGCGTCACCCTCGACGTCTATGTCTGCAACTTCTCGACCGACAACTCGGCCAAGGCCGAGCGACTGCTCGAGGAGCTGGTGGCGGCCTTCACGCCGCGGCAGCGCTATGCCCAGCGGCTGCTGCGCGGGCCCGAACCCGAGGCTGTCCCGGGCCAGGATCGTCAGGAACTGCTGCTCGAGTCGCTGAACCCGGACAGTGTCTACGGCTTCCGGGCCCATCGGCGACTCGAGAAGCTGCGCTCGGCGCACCAGGACATCGAGGTCTGGGAAACCGGCCAGTTCGGACGGCTGTTTCGCCTCGACGGCGCCTTCATGACTTCCGAGCGCGACGAGTTCTTCTATCACGAGCCGATCGTGCATTGCGCCGCCCTCGCCCACCCCGACCCGCGGCGGGCGCTGGTCATCGGGGGCGGCGACGGCGGCAGCAGCGAGGAACTGCTGAAGCACCCGGGCATCGAGCGGGTCGTGATGGCCGAACTCGACGCCGAGGTGCCGCGGATCGCCCGCGAGCACCTGGGCAGCGTGCACCGCGGCGCCTTCGACGACCCGCGGCTCGAGCTGCGCATCGGCGACGGCTTCGAGTTCATCGCCACGACCGCCGAGCGCTTCGATCTCGTCGTGCTCGACCTCACCGACCCCGATACCCCCGCCGCCCGTCTCTACACCCGCGAGTTCTTCGCCCGGGCCCGGGCAGCGCTCGCCCCGGGCGGCGCGATCTCGCTGCACCTCGGCTCGCCGGTGTACCAGCCCGAGCGCGTCCGTCGCCTGCTCACCGACCTCGCCGCGGTATTCCCGATCGTTCGTCCACTGGGCCTGTTCGTGCCGCTCTACGGCGCCTACTGGGGCCTCGCCGTCGTCTCCGACAGCCTCGACCCCTGCACGATCGACACCGACGAGATCGAGAGACGGCTCGCGGCGCGGGGCATCGGCGACCTGCAGCTTTACAACGCGCCGCTGCACCACGCACTGTTCACGCTGCCGAACTTCTACCGGCAACTGCTGGCATGAGCGCCGGGCGGAGCCGCGCCTCACGAGGCCGTGCGCGCGGCCGCCTCGGCGGTACGGTCGCCAGCCGATGACACCCCGACTGCTCGTGCCGGGCCTGCAGGCGCCGGGCCAGCACATCGCGCTCGATCCCGACCAGACGCACTACCTGCTGCGCGTGCTGCGCCTGCGCGCCGACGACGCGCTGGAACTCTTCGACGGCATCGGAGGGCGCTGGTCGGCCCGACTGCGCATCGCGAGCCGCCACGACGCCGTCGTGGTGCTCGAGGCGCCCTTGCCCCCGGGGGCCGAGAGCCCGATTCGTCTCGTGCTCGTGCAGTGCCTGAGCGCGGCCGACCGCATGGACTTCACCATCGAGAAGGCGGTCGAACTCGGGGTCGCGGCGATCGTGCCGGTGGCGTCGGCGCGCTCGGTGGTGCGCCTCGACGACGACCGGGCAGCCCGTCGACTCGCCCACTGGCGCCGCATCGTCGCCGCCGCGGCGATGCAGTGCGGCCGCGACCGCCTGCCCGAGATCGCCGCGCCCACGACGCTGGCCGACTGGCTCGCGACACGCGACGCCAGGACGCCGGGCTGGGTGCTCGCGCCCGCCGCGCCGGTCGCGCTGGCCTCGGCCGCGGCGCGGCTCGGCTCCGCGACTCGTGACGCGGTGCTGCTGGTGGGGCCGGAATCGGGTCTTGGCGACGCCGAGCTGGCCGCAGCCTGCAACACCGGGCTGGTTGCCGCGCATCTCGGCCCGCGCGTGCTGCGCACCGAGACTGCCGGGCTGGCGGCGCTCGCCGTGCTGCAGGCCCGACTCGGCGATCTCGGCGATCCCGCCGACGCTGCCGCCCCCGGCGAGCCTGCCGAACGCGGTGATCCCGGGACGCCGCCTCAGGGCGCGTCGGTGTAGGCCACCTGAAGCCGGATGCCACGCTCGCCGAAGGCCTCGATCGCGTCGGCAAACACCGCCATCAGGCCCTGCGCGTCGCGAGCGGGCAGCGCGGGCATCGCCGAGATCGCGATCGCCAGGCCGCCGGCATCGGGCTGCAGGTCGGTCAGGCAATCGTAGAGCGCATCGAGGTTGCCGCCGAACCAGTCGGGCAAGGCGAGCCCGCCGGCGATTGCGGCGAGCACCCCCGCCTTGTCGCGCGCACCCGCGAGATCGGCCTGAAGCACCCTGCAGCCGGATGCGCGCGCGCCCCGCACGAAGGCCTCGAGGGCGGTCGCGTCGACACGGCGCGGGCCGGCCGCCTGGTCGCCGAAGGCCGCGCCCTGAGGAGGGTCCGCGGGCGCGACGGGCGGCTTGGGCGGAGGCGTCGGGCTCATCGATGAAATCTCCGGAGGCGCAGACTCATTCGCGGATCCGGCGAAAGCTGCGGTAGTGATCGTCGGTGTACCAGAGATCGGCTGGCCGTTGCGCGTCGCCGCCGGCGACGATGCGTCGCGCGCCGCGGTCGCGCGACCCGGGGGTCTTCACGGTGTACTCGCGGTAGTAGCCACGCGGCTGGCGCGGCAGCAGGCCCTCGCGGTTGCCGAAGACCGTGCCGTCCTTGTCGTAAGGGAAAGGGCCGCCGGTGCGGATCAGCGCGAGCGTCACGCGCGCCTCGGGCGGCAGTCGGTCGACCGCGATGTCGGCAGCCGGCAGCGCCGCGGGGTCGCGGGCGATGGCCGCGCCCGGCAGCAGCGCGATGCCGAGCAGCAGCGCCCATGCCCACGCCAGGGCCAGCCCGATCCAGCCGCGCGCGGCCGACTCGTGCACGCGGCTCCGGCTGGCGAGGGCGCCGCTCATCGCTCGGCGTTCGCGTCGATGACGGTCCAGGCCGTCATGTTGACGATGCGCCGCACGGTCGCCGACGGCGTGAGGATGTGCACCGGGCGCGCCGCGCCGAGCAGCACCGGGCCGATCGCGATGTTGTTGCCGGCGGCGGTCTTCAGCAGGTTGTAGCCGATGTTGGCCGCCTCGATGTTCGGCATCACGAGCAGGTTGGCCTCGCCGCTCAGCGTGGAGCGCGGCATCAGCGCCTTGCGATAGGCCGGGTCGAGCGCGGCATCGCCGTGCATCTCGCCGTCGACCTCGAGATGCGGCGCGCGCTCGCGAAGCAGCGCCAGCGTCTCGCGCATCATGACCGCCGTCGGGCTGCCCGAGGTGCCGAAGTTCGAGTGCGACAGCAGCGCCACCTTGGGCAGGATGCCGAAGCGCTGCAGCTCGTCGGCAGCCATCATCGTGATCTCGCACAGCTGCTCGGCCGTCGGCGCCACGTTGACATGGGTGTCGACGAGCGTGACCTGCCGGTTGGGCAGCATCAGCGTGTTCATCGCGGCGTACACCGTGGCGCCGGGTCGGCGGCCGATCACCTGGTCGATGTAGTGCAGGTGCAGCGCGTGCGTGCCGAAGGTGCCGCAGATCAGGCCGTCGGCGAGGCCCTTGCGCACCAGCATCGCGCCGATCAGCGTGAGCCGGCGGCGCATCTCGATCTTCGCGTACTGCGCGGTCACGCCCTTGCGGTCGGTGAGCTCCCAGTACTCGGTCCAGAACTCGCGGTAGCGCTCGTCGAGCTCGGGGTTGATCACCTCGACATCGACGCCGGGCTTCATCCGCAGGCCGTAGCGCTCGATGCGCCGGGCGATCACCGCGGGCCGCCCAACCAGGATCGGGCGCGCCAGGCGCTCGTCGAGCACCACCTGCACCGCGCGCAGCACACGCTCGTCCTCGCCCTCGGCGTAGACCACGCGATTGCGCGGCAGCAGCTTCGCGCTCGCGAAGATCGGCTTCATGAAGTTGCCGGAGTGGTAGACGAACTGCTCGAGCTGCGCCCGGTAGGCATCGAAATCGGCGATCGGCCGGGTGGCCACGCCGCTGTCGATCGCCGCGCGCGCCACCGCCGGCGCGATGCGTGCGATCAGGCGCGGATCGAAGGGCTTGGGAATCAGGTACTCGGGTCCGAACTGCATCGGCGCCGAGCCGTAGGCGGCGGCCACCACGTCGGAGAGTTCGGCGCGGGCGAGATCGGCAACCGCATGGACCGCGGCGATCTCCATCTCCCGGGTGATCGTGGTCGCGCCGACGTCGAGCGCGCCGCGGAAGATGAACGGAAAGCACAGGACATTGTTGACC
>JBIIHU010000390.1:0-2890 GCA_044235405.1 Burkholderiaceae bacterium | reverse complement strand
TGCAAAGCTTCGGCTGGCCGTCGATCAGGGCCACCATGTTGATCCCGAAGGTGTCCTGCAGCTGTGTCTGCTTGTACAGGTTGTTCAGCACCACCTCGGGAACTTCGCCACGCTTGAGCTCGATGACGACGCGCATGCCCGACTTGTCGGACTCGTCCTGGATGTGGCTGATGCCATCGAGCTTCTTCTCGTGCACCAGCTCGGCGATCCGCTCGAGCAGGCTCTTCTTGTTGACCTGATAAGGGATCTCGTCGACGACGATGGCTTGGCGCTGGCCGCGGTCGATGTCCTCGAAGTGGCACTTGGCGCGCATCACCACCTTGCCACGCCCGGTGCGGTAGCCCTCGCGCACGCCATTGAGGCCGTAGATGATGCCGGCGGTGGGAAAGTCGGGCGCCGGGATCAGCTCCATCAGTTCGTCGACCGAGGCGTCCGGGTTCTTCAGCAGATGCAGGCAGGCGTCCACCACCTCGCACAGGTTGTGCGGCGGGATGTTTGTGGCCATGCCCACGGCAATGCCCGCGCTGCCGTTGACCAGCAGGTTCGGCAGCCGCGTCGGCAGCACAGTCGGCTCCTGCTCGGAGCCGTCGTAGTTGGGGGCGAAGTCGACGGTTTCCTTGTCGATGTCCGCCAGCATCTCGTGCGCGATCTTCGCCAGACGAATCTCGGTGTAGCGCATGGCCGCGGCGTTGTCGCCGTCGACCGAGCCGAAATTGCCCTGACCGTCGACGAGCATGTGGCGCAGGGAGAAGTCCTGAGCCATGCGCACGATGGTGTCGTAGACCGCCGTGTCGCCGTGCGGGTGGTACTTGCCGATGACGTCGCCAACGATGCGCGCGCTTTTCTTGTACGGGCGGTTCCAGTGGTTGGACAACTCGTGCATGGCGTACAACACGCGCCGGTGCACGGGCTTCAGACCGTCGCGTGCGTCGGGCAGCGCGCGGCCGACGATGACGCTCATCGCGTAATCGAGGTACGACCGGCGCATCTCCTCTTCGAGGCTGGTGGGCAGCGTTTCCTTGGCGAACGGGGAGCTCATGCGGAGGCGCGGGCGCCCCTTGCACCCGGGCAAGCCGGCGTGCAGGGGCAAAGCAGGGAAACCGGGGATTCGGAACGTCGGATTCTACGGGTGCGAACCCTGTAGCGGCTGCGCAACAGGGCGAGCGGGTGCCTGGGCTGGCAGGCCCAAAATCAGGACCGGCCAAGCCCGTATGGCACAATCATCGGCCAGTTGTAAGTGCCTGCGGCAGTGGGTGGTTGCAGGCTTGCACGGTCCAGGTTCATCGCTTGTCGTTTTGGACGTTTCGCAGGCTCATCTGCGGCATTCCTCGAGAGGAGAATCAATGAAGAAATTGAACACGGTGGCGCTGCTTTTCGCATCAGCCGCGCTTGCCGCGCCGATATCGGCCTACGCCCAGCCAAAGACGGTTGACAACTGGCGTGCGAGCGACGGAACGGCTTGGAAGAACGGATCCAACGAACTCTGCTGGCGCGATGCTGGCTGGACGCCGGCCACCGCCGACCCAGCTTGCGACGGCGCCCTGAAGCCGCCGCCGCCCGCGCCGCCGCGTGCTGCGCCTCCGCCTCCGCCTCCGCCTCCCGTGGTTGTTGCGCCCCCGCGGGCCCCCGTCGTCGCACCGCCGCCGCCCCCGCCCCCGCCCCCTCCCCCGCCGCCCGCGCCGGTCAGCGAGAAGGTTACGTTTGCTGCTGATTCCTTCTTCGCGACGGGTTCGGCGGTTTTGAACGCCGAGTCGCAGGCCAAGCTGTCCGACTTAGTCGACAAGACCAAGGGCGTGAACCTCGAAGTGATTATCGCGGTGGGACACACCGACACCACGGGCAGTGCTGCTTTGAACCAGCGGCTGTCCACCCAGCGCGCCGAGAACGTCAAAAAGTTTTTGGTCAGCAAGGGTGTCGAAGCCAATCGCGTGTACACCGAGGGCAAGGGCTCGGCGAACCCGGTCGCGGACAACAAGACTAACGAGGGCCGCGCGAAGAATCGTCGCGTCGAAGTTGAGGTCGTTGGGACCCGCACTCGTAAACCGTGATGACGGAGCGACCGGCTTCGGTGCCGGTTCTCTGCGAACGAAGCCCCGCCTTGGCGGGGCTTTTTTTTGCGTGGCGTGACCCGCAGACGCCGCTACCATGCCCGGTATGAACAACGTCGACGCCCAGGAACTGGCCAAATTCAGCGAACTTGCCCACCGATGGTGGGACCCTGAGAGCGAGTTCCGGCCGCTGCACCAGATCAATCCGCTCCGCCTGGAGTGGATCGAAGATCTGGCGCTCCTCGAAGGTAAACACGTGCTTGACGTGGGGTGTGGCGGCGGCCTGCTCGCCGAGGCCATGGCACGACGCGCTGCACAGGTCACCGGCATCGACCTCGCGGCGCGCCCCTTGGGCGTCGCGCGCCTTCATGCGCTGGAGTCTGGGGTCGAGAACCTCGAGTACCGCGAGATCGCCACCGAGGCGCTGGCGGCCGAACAGCCTGGTGTCTACGACGTTGTCACCTGCATGGAGATGCTCGAGCACGTGCCCGACCCTTCCGCGGTGGTGCGCGCCTGCGCGCAGCTGGCTCGGCCGGGCGGATGGGTGTTCTTCAGCACACTCAACCGCAACCCGAAGTCTTTCCTGTTTGCCATCGTGGGCGCGGAGTACGTGCTGCGGCTGCTACCGCGCGGCACCCATGAGTACGCCAAGTTCATCCGGCCCAGCGAATTGGCCCGTTGGGCCCGCAACGCCGGTCTGGCCACGCAGGCCAGTCGTGGGTTGGAATACAACCCCCTGACGCGGCGCTACTGGATGAGCGGTGACACGAGCGTCAACTACCTTATGGCCTGTCGCAAGCCGGGTTGAGAGGCTGTGAACCAATCCGACACGCCCGCTCGTC
>JBIIHU010000143.1:0-9619 GCA_044235405.1 Burkholderiaceae bacterium | reverse complement strand
TGGTTCGGTACGCGTCCGCAGCTCGCGTGGGTGCAGCGGCTGCTGCTGCGGGCCTGGCTGATCGGCACCGAGCCGCCGCTCCCGTCGGCGGCACCGGGCACGCCGGCAGGGCGCGATCCGGCGGTCGCGCGCGCCGCCGCCCGTGCTGCGCTCGCTCGCGCGCTCGAGCACACCGGCCTCGGCTGGCTGGCCGCGCAGGTGCGCAATGCCGAGCGGGTTCTCGCCGGGCTGCCGCCGGAGCCGCCCTTTTTCGTGGCCGGAGCCAGCGAAGCCTGGCGCGATGCGCTCGCCGCGATCGCCGCCCTTGGCGCCGACGAAGGTCGCGATGGCGGCACGCAGGCGCCGTCGCGGCTGCTGTGGGCGCTGCGCTGCGATCGCGACGGGCGGCTGATCGCGATCGAGGTGCTCGAGCAGAAGCGCGGGGCGCGCGACTGGAACAAGGCGCGGCCGGTACCGCTGTCGCGGCTGGTCCGCAATGCCGAACTGCCGGCCGAGGATGCGCGCGTCGCGCGCGCGGTCCGCGCATCGCGAGGCCATGTCGCGGCGCTGGCGATCGACGTGCCCGCCGCGGCCGGCGCGCTGCTCGGTCATCCGCGGGTGGTCATCGCCGACGACCCCGATCGCTTCGTCCAGCTCGTCGAGGAGCAGCCGGAGGTTCGCTTCGAGAGTGTCGACGGGCACTGGGTGCTGCGCTTCGAACCCGACCTGGTGGCTCTTGGCAGGCAGGCGCCGGGCTTCGAATTCGATGCGCATGGCGCGGTGCGCGGGGGGGGCCAGCCGCTGGAAGGGGCGGTCTTCGTGCTGCCGGGCGAGCACGCGGGGCAGGCCCGGCTGATCCGCGTCAATGCCGCCCACCGGCGGGTGGCGGCGCTTGCTGCGGGCGGGCTGCGGGTGCCCCAGGACGCGGGCCCGGCGCTGCAGGCGGCGATGCCGGCGCTGTCCGCGCACTTCCGGTTGCGCGCCGAGCAGGCGCCGGGCACCCGGAGCGTGATCGCGACCGGTGGCCTGCGCGCCGAGCTCGCGCCGGCGGGCGCCGGCGTGCGTTTGCGCGTCGTGAGCGCGCCCCTGGGGGCGCGCGGACCGCGCCTGGCACCCGGCAGTGGTCGCGCCGACGTGGTCGCCCCGATCGACGGCGAGATGTGCGCGGTTCGGCGCGACCTCGCGCGCGAACGCGAGCTGCTGCGCGCCCTGCTCGAGCGCTTCCCGGCGCTGGAGCCGCCGCAGGACGCGGCCCGGGTTCCCGAGTGGACCATCGATGACCCCGAGCAGGCGCTCGCGATCATCGAGCAGTTGCCCGGCCAGACCGGCATCGAAGGTCTCGACTGGCCCGAGGGCCGGCGCATGCAGGTTCTCAGCGCGGGTGCCGAAGGGGTTCGGGTCTCGGTGCGCCGCGACGGTCGGTGGTTCGCGATCGATGGCGAGCTGCGTGTCGACGAGGAGCGTGTGCTCGAGCTCGCGAAGCTGGTCGAGTGGGCCGGCGGCCGGCGTTCGCGTTTCGTGCCGCTGGGCGAGGATCGCTGGCTCGCGCTGACCGAGCGTCTGCGCCAGCAGATCGACGACCTTGCCGCCGTGGTCGAGGCCGGCCGAGGCGCCACGTTGCGCGCCCCGGAGCAGGCGGCCGAGTGGCTGGACGACGCGCTGGCCGATGCCCGCCGCGACGACGCGGCATTGCGCGACCGGCTGACCTCTCTACGCGCCGCGGCTGCCGCGCCGGCGCCGCTGCCCGCGGCACTGCAGGCGACGCTGCGGCCCTATCAGCTGCAGGGCTACGAGTGGATCGCGCAGCGTGCGCAGGCCGGTTTCGGCGCCTGCCTGGCCGACGACATGGGCCTGGGCAAGACCGTCCAGGCGCTGGCGCTGCTGCTGGCGCGCGCGCCACTGGGCCCGGCGCTGGTGGTGGCGCCGACCTCGGTCTGCGCGAACTGGATCGACGAGGCGGCGCGCTTCGCGCCCGGCCTGCGGGCCCGGCTCTACGGTGCGGCCGAGTTGCGCGAACTCGTGCTGCGCGAGGCCACCGCGGGCGATCTCGTGGTGGTTTCTTACACGCTGCTGCAGCAGTCGGTCGAGGCCTTCGCGGCGCTGCGCTGGGCCACGCTGGTGGCCGACGAGGCGCAGGCGATCAAGAACGCGAGCGCCAAGCGCAGCCAGGCGATCCGCGAGCTCGATGCCGGATTCCGCCTGGCGCTGTCCGGCACACCGATCGAGAACCGGCTCGGCGAGCTGTGGGCGATCATGAACTTCACGAACCCGGGGCTGCTGGGCAGCGCGCAGCGCTTCGCCGAGCGCTTCGTCACGCCGATCGAGCGCGACCGCGACCTGCGCGCGCAGCGCACGCTGCGCCGCCTGATCGCGCCCTTCGTGCTGCGACGACTGAAGTCCGAGGTTCTCGACGACCTGCCGGCGCGCACCGAGACCATCCTGCATGTCAACCCGGAGCCGGACGAAGCCGCCCACTACGAGCTGCTGCGCCGGGAGGCGCTGGCCACCGCGCTCGGTGCGGGCGCCCGCGACCGTATCAACGTGCTGGCGCAGCTCACGCGGCTGCGGCGCGCCGCCTGCGACCCGCGACTGGTCGATCCGCATCTGGGCATCGCGGGGGCCAAGGTGAACGCCTTCGTCGAGCTGGCGCAGGAGCTCGTCGCGAACCGGCACAAGGCGCTGGTGTTCAGCCAGTTCACCGATTTCCTCGCGCTGCTGCGCGCGCCGATCGAGGCTGCGGGCATCGCGAGCCAGTACCTCGACGGCGGCACGCCCGCGGCCGAGCGCGCGCGCCGCATCGCCGCCTTCCAGGCGGGCGAGGGTGATCTCTTCTTCATCAGCCTGAAGGCCGGCGGATTCGGCCTGAACCTGACCGCGGCCGATTACGTCGTGATCGTCGATCCCTGGTGGAATCCGGCGGCCGAGGACCAGGCCACCGGACGCGCCCACCGGATCGGCCAGCATCGGCCGGTGACGGTCTACCGGCTGGTCACGCGTGGCAGCATCGAGGAGCGCATCGTGGCGCTGCACCACGACAAGCGCTCGCTCGCGCAGGGCATTCTCGAGGACATCGACGCGACCGCGATGCCCTCGGTGCAGGAACTGGTCGCGCTGCTCGACGACGATCCCGCGTAGGCGCGGCCTGTTGAGCGCCGCGCCGGTGTCGGCCTGCGCCCGCAGGCGCAGGCCTCACTCGCCCTTGAAGGCCGGTTCGCGGCGCTCGGCCATCGCCCTGACACCCTCGGCGAAGTCGGCGGTGCGCCGCTGCCAGTCCTGCTCCTGGCTCTCGCGATTGACCGCCGCCGTCACCGCCTCGACCAGCCCCTGGCGCAGCGTGGCCCGGGTGGAGACCACCGCGAGCGGCGCCGAGATCGCGATCTCGCGCGCGAGCTTCAGCGCGGCCTCGCGCAGTTCCTCGCGCGGCACCAGCACGTCGGCCAGGCCCATCGCGAAGGCTTCGTCGCCCGGGATCCGCCGGCCGGTGTAGAACATCATCGCGGTCTTCTGGTGGCCGATCAGCCGCGGCAGCGTGGCGGTCAGCCCGAAGCCCGGATGAAAGCCCAGGCGGTTGAAGTTGGCGCTGAACTTCGCCTCCGGGCAGGCGACCCGGAAGTCGGCCGAGATTGCCAGGCCCAGGCCCCCGCCGACCGCCGCGCCCTGCACCGCGGCGACCACCGGCTTCTTGCAGGCGAACATCCGGATCGCCTCGGTGTACAGCGGGTTCAACACGCCCGGGCGGCGCGTGGCGGCGTCGTCGTCGCGCTTCGAGAAGTCGGCGCCGGCGCAGAACGCGCTGCCCTGCGCGCACAGCAGGATCGCGCGGCACGCCGGGTCGTTGTCGAGCGCCTCGTACGCGTTGGCGATTCCCTCGATCAGGCGCAGGTCGAAGAAGTTGTGCGGCGGCCGGCGAATCTCGACGATGGCGACGTGACCGTCGAGTTCGACGCCGATGTCGGCGGGTACGTTGGCGATGTTCATGGGGACCTCGGGTGCGTGGGAGTCGCCGCTGCGGCGGCCTGGGTGACGGAGTCGGGATTCCGGTTCGACGATGAAAGTTGCGGGCGCAACGATTCGCGGATGCCGCGGATCAGGCGAAGCGCCGCGCGGTCAGCGCGGGCCAGAAGCCGGCCGAGCCGGCGGCGATCGCCGCACGGCCCAGCCGCTCGGCCCACCAGGCGTCGCTGCCGAACTCCTCGCGCCAGGCCCACAGCCGGCGGGTGGCGAAATGCAGCGCGTGCTCGTGCGTGAAACCTATCGCGCCGTGCACCTGGTGGGCGATCGACGTGCCCTGCGTGGCGGCCTCGCCGACGCGAACCTTGGCCGCGGCCACGCTGAACGCGGTGCGCGCGGGGTCGGGCGAGCCGGTCGCGCCGGGCGCGTCGCCGGCGGCCACCAGCGCGGCCACGCGCGCGCTCGCGACATCGCCGGCCAGCAGCGCGAGCGGCTGCTGGATCGCCTGGTTGCGGCCGATCGGCTTGCCGAACTGCACGCGGTCGTTCGCGTATTGCACCGACTGCTCGAGGATCCATTCGAGCGCACCGACCATCATGATCGAGCGCGCGAGCGCGCCCAGCGCGAGGGCCGGCTGCGCGAGCCCGCCGATCGCGCAGCCTGCCGCCTGTGCCGGCGCATCGACGAAGCTCAGGTGATCGGCCGGGAGCCGCGCGTGGTTCACGCCCTGCTCGATGCGCACCGCCGCGCCGGTGTCGAGCGCGACCAGCGCGATGCGGCCGTCGGCCAGCGACACCGCGGCGTGCGTGCAGTGACGCGCCCACGGCACGCGGTTCGCGCGCCCGGCCAGGCGCGGCGCGCCGGCCGGTCCATCGACGCGCAGCTCGGCGTCGTGGCCCTGCTCGATCAGCGCGATCGGCCCCTCGGGCACCGGCAGCCCGGCGCGCGACAGCAGCAGCCCCGCGACCAGGGTCTCGGCCAGCGGCAGCGGCACCTGCCAGTAGCCCAGCCCGCGCAGCAGCGGCCAGGCCGCATCCCAGCCCAGGCCCAGGCCACCGGCCGCCTCGGACGCGAGAACCTGCGTGAAGCCGTTGTCGACCGCCAGCTGCCACAGCGCACGGGGGAATTCGCCGCGCTCGGCGGCGTCGCGCACGGTCTTGTCGACATTGTCGGCGAACAGCCGCGCCGCGCTCTGCTCGATCAGCGAATCGGTCATCGGAGATCCATGCCCTTGGCGATGATGCCGCGCAGGATTTCGCGGGTGCCGCCGCGCAGCGAGAAGGAGGGCACCGCGAGCGTCGTGTAGCGCATCGCCTGCTCGAGCGTGGAGCCGGGCACCGCGAGGCCGCCGAACAGGTCGTGCGCGATGTCGGGCATCGCCTGCTCGACGAGCGCGCCCTGGTCCTTGACCGCGGCTGCGGCGAGCGCCGGATTCTCGCCGCGCGACAGCATGCCGGCCACGCCCATCGACATCTGGCGCAGCGTCGCGTACCGGGCCGCGACCCGCCCGAGCTCGACCGCGTGGCGCGGGTTCGCGGGGTCGGCGGCGTCGAGCATCTCGAGCAGCAGCTGCGAGCTGCTCAGGTAGCGCTCGGGCCCGGAGCGCTCGAACGCGAGCTCGGTGCCGACGTTGCGCCAGCCCTCGCCCTCGGCGCCGAGCAGGTTCTCGTGCGGCACCAGCACGTCGTCGAAGGTGACCTCGTTGAAGTCGTGCTCGCCGAGCTGGTTGACGATCGGGCGCACGGTGATGCCGGGTGTGCTCATGTCGATCAGGAACTGCGACATCCCGGCATGCCGGTTCTCGCCGCGCTCGCTGGTGCGCAGCAGCGCGATCATGTAGTGGCAGCGGTGCGCGCCCGAGGTCCAGACCTTGCGGCCATTGATCACCCAGCCGTTGGAGGCGAGCGTCGCCTTCGAGCGGATCGAGGCCAGGTCGGAGCCCGAGTCGGGCTCGCTCATGCCGATGCAGAAGAAGGCCTCGCCGCGCGCGATCCGCGGCACGATGCGTGGTGCGAGCACGTCCGGCGACAGCCGCATCAGCAGCGGGCCGCTCTGACGGTCGGCGGTCCAATGCGCGGCCACCGGGGCGCCGGCCGCAAGCAGTTCCTCGAGCACCACGTAGCGCTCCAGCGAACTGCGCTCATGGCCGCCGAAGGCTTTCGGCCAGGTCATGCCGATCCAGCCGCGCTCGCCGAGCTTGCGGCTGAACTCGGGGTCGAATCCCTGCCAGTTGCGAACCCGCTTGGCGACCGGGTAGTCCGCGAGGTGTTCGGCGATGAAGGCGCGCACCTCGGCGCGCAGGGCTTCGACCTCGGGGGGGAGGTCGCCCGGGACGATGTTCAGGACCTGCATGGGCTGTCTCGGTCGTTGGGTTCGTGTCGGGACGGTGTTTTGTTCTATGAAATATTGCCGGGATTTCGGCAGCGGGCCCCGGCGCGTCGATTCTCGGCGCAGGCGCCTTGTTGGGCAACCGCGTGCATGCTAGCGTCGGCTTCGCAGGGCGTCGGCGGGTTCCGTTTCCGGCGAGCCCGCCGAGGCGCCACCCGATCCGGTTCGCAGGTTTCACGGCTGAAACATCCGCGTGCCCGCCGATGCGTCCCGTGCATTCCCCCTGTTTCCGGAGAACACCTTGAAAAGACTGCTGCTGACGCTGGCGCTGCTGCTGGCCGCCCCGCTCGTGGCCGCGCAGGGCGCGAGCGCCTTCCCGTCGAAGCCCATCCGCATCATCGTGCCCTTCAACGCCGGCAGCGGATCCGACTCCTACTCCCGCTTCTATGCGGAAATGCTCACGAAGATGTACGGCTGGTCGGTCACGGTCGAGAACCGGCCCGGCGGCAGCGGCGTGGTCGCGATCAACGCCGTCAAGGGCGTGCCGGCCGACGGCCACACGATCCTGCTGGCGAGCGTCTCGCCGATGGCGGTCAATCCGATCGTGCTGAAGAACCTGCCCTACGATCCCTTCAGGGACTTCCGCCCGGTGCACGGGCTATCGGTCGGGCCAGCGGCCTTCGTCGTGCGCGGCGACTCGCCGCATCGCAGCGTCGGCGACCTGATCGCCGCGATGAAGAAGGCCGGGCGGCCGATGTCGGTGGGCAACTACTCGAAGGGCTACGAACTGATCGGCGCCTGGCTCGGGACGGCCGGCGGCGTGCCGGTCACGCCGGTCACTTACAAGGGTGGCGCGCAGATGGTGACCGATGTGATCGGTGGTCAGCTCGATGTCGCCGCCAACGACTTCTCCGGCGTGGCCCCGCTGATCCGCGAGGGCCGGCTGCGCGCGCTCGCGATCACCGGCGACCGTCGCGACCCGATGTTCCCCGACGTGCCGACGATGAAGGAGAGCGGCTTTCCCGACTTCGAGACCTACGTCTGGGCGTCGCTCTACGTGCGGGCCGAAACCCCGGATGACATCACGGCGAAGCTCGCCGGCGCGATCGGCAAGGTGATGGCCTCCGAGGAGGGCAGGGCCTTCTCGGCGAAGAACCCGGGCCAGCCGCTCGCGCTCGCGATGAAGGAGCTCGGCGACTTCCAGATGCGCGAGTACAGCCGCCTGAAGAAGGCGGCCGACGCCGCGGGCATCCGGCCCGAGTAGAGGTCGCGTCCACCGGTCTAGATCCTTCGCGCGATGTAGACCTTTTGCGCAATGGCGGGACGCCGTGCCGCGGCGTCCAATGGCTCCCACGCGACATGCGTGACAAGGAGCCCACCATGACCTCTCGTCGTCCTTCTCTCCCGCCTTCGCCCCGGCAGCGCTGCACCGGCCAGGGCATGACCGAATACGTGATCATCGTCGCGCTGGTGGCGGTGGCTGCGATCGGCATCTACACGCTGTTCGGCCAGACCCTGCGCAACCAGACCGCCGGGCTCGCACTCGAGGTTTCCGGCCAGGATGCCGGCAACGCCATCGGCGCCGCCCAGAACAACGCGATCACCGCCGACACCCGCGCCAACCAGCGACGCGGCCTCGACAACTACAACGGCGGCAATCGCTGAGACGCGCGGTCGCGCCGGAGCACGGCGATGGCCCAGCGCACGATCGGTCGCCGATGCCGCGGCGCGGTGCTCTGGCTGTGCCTGTGCCTGCTGCTCGCGGGCGCGCTCGGCCTGCACCTGCTTTTCGCCGCGGGCCAGGCCTTCGCCGCCCGCGAGCGCCTCGACACGGCCGCCGATGCCGCAGCCTGGAGCGCGGCACTCTGGCAGGCGCGCGTGCTGAACTTCCAGGCCTACGCGAACCGCGCGATCGTCGCCCAGGAGGTCGCCATCGCGCAGTCGCTGACCCTCGCATCCTGGGCACGCTACTTCGCCACCTTCGCCGGCACGATGTCGCTCAGCTGGCCCGCGGTGTCGGCCGCGCTCGGCGTGGCCGCCGAGGTCGCCGCGGCGGGCCGCGATCTCGCCGAGCAGGCTGCCGGCGAGTCGATCGCGGTCCGGGCCGCAGGCATCGCGCAGCTCGTGGCCGGCCAGGAGCTCCTGCAGCGCGCGGTCGGCACCTTCGCGGCGGGCGCCGTCGCCAACGAGGTCGCGCGAAGCACCGACACCCGGCTGTTCGCCTTCGCGCTGCCGGTGGCCGATGCCGCGATCGCCTCGCGACGCTTCGACGGCGGCGAGCGCGACCGCCTGGCCGGCGTGGTGCTGCACTCGCTCGACGACTTCGTGCGCGGCCCGCGCACGCTCGACCTCACGCTCTACGGCCTGCCCAGCGCCTGCCTCGGTCATCCGCTGGCCGGTCCGCAGAGCTGGTTCAGCGAGCTCCACAAGCGCGGGGGCACCGTGCTCGACCCCGGACTCGATCGCTGGGAAAGCGCCGATACCCACTCGCTGCACACCTGGGTGCCGATGCGTGGCCTGTTCGGCGCGTTCCTGGGATGCCAGCGCATCGAGGCGATGCCGCTGGGCTGGGGGGCCGCCGAGGCGGCGGCCGACGCGCAGGGCTGGCTGCACGCCGATCCGGGCGGCGTGCGCTTCAATCCGGTGGCCGCGGCGCTCGCCGAGGCCGACCTCGGCGCCCGGACCCTGCCCGGTGCACAGGCCTGGCGCGGCATCGCGGCGGTGCGCGATCTCGATCCCGAGCGCATCGCCGATGCCCGCTTCCCGCTCGCGCGCATCGCCGTGCTCGCCCGCGACGAAGGCTCGCTCGTGCGCGGCGCGGCGGGCGCAATGCGCGGCCGCCTCGCGCTGACCGATCGATTCGCCGCGGGCAGGCTCTGGTCGCTCGCCGTGGCCGAGGTCTACTTTCGTGCGCCACCAGGGCTGCGCGCCGAGGTCGAGTACGCGAGCCTCTACAGCCCCTACTGGCAGGCGCGGCTGGCCGAGCCCACCGAGGCCGAACGTGCGCAGGCCCGCAGCCATGTGCGCTGAGCGTCGCCAGCGAGGTCAGGCCATGCTCGAGGCCATCGTCGGGCTGCTGGCGCTGGTCCCGCTGCTGCTGGCGCTGCTGTGGCTGGGCAAGGTGCTGGCGCTGCGTCAGTCGGTCGTGCAGGCGGCGCGGCTCGCCGCGTTCGAGTGCACGGTCCGCCCCGCGGTGTGCGACGCTCCCGCCGGTCATGCCCGGCTGAGCACCGAGCTGCGCGAGCGGGTTTTCGGTGCCACCGATGCCGCGGTGCGCAGCACGGCTGTCGGTGCGGCGGGCGGGCCTCTGGTCCCCTGGTCCGATGCGGGCGGCCGACCGCTGCTCGCCGGCGCCGACGAC
>JBIIHU010000142.1:0-9629 GCA_044235405.1 Burkholderiaceae bacterium | reverse complement strand
TGAAGCGCAGCGCGTCGGCGCCGAAGGCCGGGATGCCATCCGGATACTCGCGACGCGTGCGGCGCGCGATCGCATCGGCCTGCTTCGGGTTCATCAGGCCGGTGGTGCGCTTGGCCACCAGGGTCTCGAGGTCGACCCCGTCGATCAGGTCGATCGGGTCGAGCGTGTTGCCCTTGCTCTTGGACATCTTCTGGCCTTCGGCGTCGCGCACCAGCGCGTGCACGTACACATGCCGGAAGGGCACGCGGTCGGTGAAGGCGACGGTCATCATGACCATCCGCGCGACCCAGAAGAAGATGATGTCGAAGCCGGTGACCAGCACCGACGAGGGCAGGAATCGGTCGAGCTCCGGGCGCAGGTTCGGATGACCGCCGCGGAAGGGTTCCGACGGATCGACCAGCGTCGAGAAAGGCACCAGCGCCGACGAGAACCAGGTGTCGAGGACGTCGGGATCGCGCACGATCGGCCCCGTCCAGCCAGCCGCGTCGGCCTGGGCGCGCGCCGCCGGTTCCGAGCGCGCGACGAAGACCGTGCCGTCGTGAAGCGGCGCTCCGGTCGCGTCGGCCTTGTACCAGGCGGGTATCTGGTGGCCCCACCAGAGCTGGCGCGAGATGCACCAGTCCTGGATGTTCTCGAGCCAGTGATCGTAGGTGGCGCGCCAGTTGGCCGGCACGAAGCTCACCGAGCCATCGGCGACCACGTCGAGCGAGCGCTGCGCGATGCTGCGGCCGCCGAGCCGCGAGTCGGCCGGCGAGGGCTTGCTCATCGCGACGAACCACTGGTCGGTGAGCATCGGCTCGATCACCGCCTGGGTGCGGTCGCCGCGCCGCATCATCAGCTTGTGCGGGCGCGTGGCGGCCAGCAGGCCAAGGCTGTCGAGGTCGGCGACGATGCGTCGGCGCGCCTCGTCCCGATCGAGGCCGCGGTAGCGGGTCGGTGCGGCCTCGTTCATCCGCGCCTGCGGCGTGAACACGCTGATCATCGGCAGGCCGTGGCGCTGACCGACCGCGTAGTCGTTGAAATCGTGGGCCGGGGTCACCTTGACCACGCCGGTGCCGAACTCGCGCTCGACGTAGGCGTCGGCGATCACCGGAATCTCGCGCCAGCCGGTGGCGATGTCGTCGGTGTCGCCGCTCAGCGGAAGCCGCACCGTGCGCCCGACCAGATGCGCATAGCGCTCATCGTCGGGATGCACCATCACCGCAACGTCGCCGAGCATCGTCTCGGGTCGGGTGGTGGCCACCGTGAGATGGCCACTGCCGTCGGCGAGCGGATAGCGGATTTCCCAGAGGTGGCCGTCTTCTTCCTCGGCCACGACCTCGAGGTCGGAGACCGCGGTGAGCAGCGTGGGGTCCCAGTTGACCAGCCGCTTGCCGCGATAGATGAGCCCCTGCTCGTACAGGCCGACGAAGACCTCCTTGACGACCTCCGACAGCGTGGGGTCCATCGTGAAGTACTCGAGCGACCAGTCGGTGGAGGCGCCCATGCGGCGCATCTGCCGGGTGATCGTGGAACCCGACTCGCGCTTCCAGGCCCAGACCCGATCGACGAAAGCCTCGCGGCCGAGGTCGTGGCGGCTGAGGCCCTGGGCTTCGAGCTGACGCTCGACGACGATCTGGGTGGCGATCCCGGCGTGATCGGTGCCCGGCAGCCAGAGCGTGTTGTCGCCTGCCATGCGGCGGTGGCGGGTCAGCGCGTCCATCAGGGTCTGGTTGAAGGCGTGGCCCATGTGCAGCGTGCCGGTCACGTTGGGCGGGGGCAGCTGGATCGCGAAGGCGCCGGCCTGCGGCCGGTTGCCGGCGGCGAACAGGCCGCGGGATTCCCAGGTCTGGTACCAGCGGGTTTCGATGTCGCCCGGCTCGAAGCTCTTGGCGAGCCCGCGGGGGTCGGCGGGTGCATTCATGGCGGGATGCTCAAAGGGGTCCGGCGAGGCCCGCTTGCGCATCGCGCTCGGGCTGCTGGAGGGAAGGGGAAGCGGCATGCCCGGCGTCGAGGGCGTCGGCGTCGCGGGCATGCAGCAGCGCGAGTTCCTCGGCGACCGCGCGCGCGACCAGATCGCGAACGAGGTGGGAGAAGGCGTCGTGGAGGTCCTGCGCGATCTGGACCGCCGCCTGCTCGATCAGCGGTGCCACCATCGACTGCAGCGAAGCCTCGAGCAGCGGCCCTGCCTGCTCGAGCATCCGGCTGGTGACGCCGTGCTCGATGCGTGCCGCGAGTTCGGCGAGCGCGCGCGCATCCGGGCGTGAGGCGCTTGCCTGCGCGGTGACGGGCGCGGCAGCGGGTTCGAGCGCCGGGGATGGAGCTCCCGCGGTCGGCGAGAACGGTGCCGCGGCCGGCGTGGGCTCCGCCGCGGCCGGCGAGGGCTCCGGATCGCGAGTGGCGCCGGGCGCGGCGGCTGCGCTTGCCGGCGCGCCGCCCGGCAGGACGCCGGGCGCGACCACCTCGGTGAGCAGCGGGATGCTCTCGTCGTGGTCGAAGGGATCGGTCGCCATCGGCTCGTCGGGTGGAGGCCGGTTCATTCGGTGCCCTGCGCGCCGGTGAGGTCGAAGCTGACCATCGGGTAGCCGCGCTCCTTGTAGAAGCGCCAGCGCTGCCGTGCCGCCGCCCTGTCGGTGTCGTCGCGGGCAACGACCTCGATCAGCCGCTCGAAGCGCCCGAAGAAGGCCGGTGTTTCGGTGCCGAGGTTCACCAGCACCTCGTGGTGCGGGGTTTCGGCCGGCTCGGTGCACAGCAGGATGGGGGTCTCGGATGCAAGCGGATCGCCCGCGGCGACATGCGGCAGGAAGTCGAGCGGCGAGAAGGTCCAGAGCGCCTGGTCGAGATCGGCGATCAGCCTGACCGGGCCGAAGACCACCGCCCGCTGCCCGGCGCGGTGCACCTTGCGAAGCAGTCGGCAGCCGTAGGCGAGCTTGTCGGGCGCGTTGAAGTGGAAGTCGATCCGGGTCATCGGCCGATTCTCCCGCGCCGCACGGTGGCGGTGCGTGGCCTCAGAAGGTGTGCATGGCGTGACGAGCGGGCGTACGGGCCGCGGTCACGCCTTCTCGGTTCAGTTGCCCGCCGCGGCCCGGTCGATCAGGAACTGGGTGAGCAACGGAACCGGTCGGCCCGAGGCACCTTTCTGGGCGCCCGACTTCCAGGCGGTACCCGCGATGTCGAGATGCGCCCAGTCGAAGCCGCGGGCAAAGCGCGACAGGAAGCAGGCCGCGGTGATGGAGCCGCCCGCGCGTCCGCCCACGTTGGCCATGTCGGCGAAGTTGGACTTCAGCGCCTCCCCGTACTCCTCGTCGAGCGGCATGCGCCAGCAGGGATCACCCGACTCGCGCCCGGCGGCCAGCAGCGCGTCGGCGAGCGCATCCCGGGTGCTGAACAGTCCGCTGTGGTGATTGCCCAGCGCGATCACGCAGGCGCCGGTCAGCGTGGCGATATCGATGACCGCCTGCGGCTTGAAGCGCTCGACATAAGTGAGGGCGTCGGCCAGCACGAGCCGGCCTTCGGCATCGGTGTTGAGGATCTCGATGGTCTGGCCCGACATGCTGGTGACGATATCGCCGGGCTTGGTCGCCTTGCCGCCGGGCATGTTCTCGCTGGCGGCGATCACCCCGACGACATTGATCGGCAGCTTCATCTCGGCCACCGCACGCAGGGTGCCGAGCACCGAAGCGGCACCGCACATGTCGAACTTCATCTCGTCCATCTCGGCGGCGGGCTTCAGCGAAATGCCGCCGGTGTCGAAGGTGATGCCCTTGCCGACCAGGGCCACGGGCGCCTGCCGGGCGCCGCCCCCGCGGTACTGGAGCACGACGAACTTCGGCGGCTCGTCGGAGCCCCGGGCCACCGACAGCAGCGAGCCCATGCGCAGGGCCTCCATCTGCTTGCGGTCGAGGACCTGCACCTTCAGCTTGAATTCGGCGGCGAGTCCGCGGGCGGCCTCGGCGAGGTAGGTGGGCGTGCACACGTTGCCCGGCAGGTTGCCGAGTTCACGGGCGAGGTCGGTGCCGTTGGCCAGCGCGGTGGCCTGCGCCACTGCCGACTGCGCGACTGCGGACTCCGCGCGCGCGACGAGCAGCGAGACCCTGGCCGGGCGCACCGGCTGCGACTCCTTGCGCGACTTCAGCCGCTCGAAACGATAGGCGAGGTCGCGACCCACGGTCACCTGCTGGCGCAGCTTCCAGCCGAGGTCGCGGCCCTTGACGCTGGCCTCGTGCAGCAGCGACACCACCTCGTCGCACGACATCGCGGCGGCCTGCCGCAGCCCTGCGCGCACCGCGTCCGCGAAGGCGCGCTCGGGGATCTCGGCTTCGTCCCCGATGGCCACCAGCACCACCCGGGCAAGCTTGCGGGCTTCGCCGTAGACGAGCAGCGTGCTGCCGGCCTTGGCCTGCAGGTCGCCGCGGGCGAGCGCGCCCGACAGGGCACCGTCCATCGATTCATCGACGAGCTTGCCGCTCGCCCCGAGCCGGCTGCCGCCTGCCACGGGCACCAGCACGCAGGCGGCGCGCAGCGATTCGACCGACGAAGTCTTTATACTGAATTGCATGGCCCGACCGCCCCTGATGGAAGACGGCGGATTATATCGGCCCGCACCCCGTCCCCCGCGATGCTCTTCGAGAAAACCCTGCGCCGCGACCTCGCCAACCTCGCCGGCGTGGCATTCGCGACCCTTTTCACCATCCTGGTCACCACGACGCTGATTCGCACCCTGGGGCGGGCGGCAGGTGGTCGCGTCGATACCGCCAGCATCCTGCCCCTGCTCGCCTTCTTCACGATCAACGCGCTGCCGGTGCTGCTGGTGCTCACGCTGTACGTCGCGGTGCTGATGGCCCTGACGCGTGCCTATCGCGATGCCGAGATGGTGATCTGGTTCGCGAGCGGCCGCAGCCTCGCCGACTTCATCGGCCCGGTGCTGCGTTTCGCGCTGCCCTTCGTCGTGCTGGTCGCGCTGCTGAGCTTTTCGCTCGCACCCTGGGCCAACCGGCAGAGCGCCGAGCACCAGCGACGCTTCGAGCAGCGCCAGGATGTCTCCCGGGTGTCGGCGGGGCAGTTTCGCGAGTCCGCCTCCGGGGACAGGGTGTTCTTCGTCGAGTCGCTCGCCGAGGACGAGCGAAGCGTGCGCAACGTCTTCGTGACGCAGCGTTCGGGCGAGCGGATGATCGTCGTTGTCTCGGCCGGCGGGCAGATCGTCGGCGAGCCCGATGGCGAGCGCTTCCTGGTGCTCGAGCGTGGGCGTCGCTACGACGGGGACCCCGGCGCAACCGAGTTCCGCGTGATGGAGTTCGAGCGCTACGGCCTGCGCATCGAGTCGGCGCCGGCCCTGGCCCCCGACAGCCCGGTCAAGGCGATGCCGACCGCCGACCTGCTGCGCGAACCGTCGGCGCGGCACCTCGGCGAGCTGCTGTGGCGCATCGGGCTGCCTTGCATGGCGGTGGCGCTCGCGCTGCTGGCGATCCCGCTGTCGTCCTTCAACCCTCGCGTCGGGCGCTCGATCAATCTGCTCGTCGCGCTGCTCGTCTACGTCGTCTACAGCAACCTGCTGTCGCTCAGCCAGGCCTGGGTCGCGCAAGGGCGCCTGCGCTTTGCGCTGGGGGTCTGGGTCATCCACGCAGCGGCGCTCGCGATCGCCGGGTTGCTCCTCTGGCGCCGGGTTTCGCTGGGTCGCTGGCTGCCCGCCTGGCGTCGCCTCTCGCGCCCGAAACCGGCGCCTCGATGAAGCTGCTGCGTCGCTATCTCGGGCGCGCGATCGGTGCCGCGGTGCTGTTCGTGCTCGCGGGCTTTCTCGCGCTTTTCGCGTTCTTCGACCTGATCAACGAACTCGATGATGTCGGGCAGGGGAGCTACCGCCTGCAGCACGCGCTTGGCTTCGTGCTGCTGGGGCTGCCCAGCCGCGTCTACGAGCTGATGCCAGTGGCTGCGCTGATCGGCACCGTGTACGCGCTGGCGCAGTTCGCGGCCAGCTCCGAGTTCACGGCGATGCGCGCCGCGGGGTTCGGGCGCCGCCATGCGCTGAGCCTCGTGGCCACCTCGGGCCTCGTCTTCGGCGTGTTCACGGTGTTCGTGGGCGAGGTGGTGGCACCCCAGGCCGAGCGGCTGGCCCAGCGGGTGCGCTTCACGGCGCAGGCGCCGGGCAACCTCACCGGGGCCGAACTGCGCTCGGGGCTCTGGGTCAAGGATACCCGGCGCGGCCAGGACGACGCGGTGCTGCGCCAGCGCTTCGTCAACATCGCGCAACTGAACGCCGACACCTCGCTGGGCGGGCTGCAGGTCTACGAGTTCGATGCCGCGTTCCGGCTGGTGTCGGTGCTGCAGGCGCAGCGGGCGGTGTTCACGCCGCCAGCCGGCTGGCAATTGCACGAGGTCATCCTCACGCGTTTCGACGAGGTCGCGGTGGCCGGCGAGGTTGCCGCGCTGCGGGCGCAGCGCGAGTCGCTCGCGACCCTCGACTGGACCTCCGAGCTCACGCCGGCGCTGCTCGGGGTGCTCGCGATCGTCCCCGACCGGATGTCGGTGGTCGCCCTGTTCCAGTACGTTCGGCACCTGCGCGCCAACCAGCAGCGCAGCGACCGCTACGAGATCGCGCTCTGGAAGAAGGTCGTCTACCCCTTCGTCATCGTGGTCATGATGATGCTTGCGCTCCCCTTCGCCTACCTGCAGGCCCGGGCCGGTGGCATCGGCTACAAGGTATTCGTGGGCATCATGCTCGGGGTGGCTTTCCACTTCATGAACGGGCTGTTCTCCCATCTCGGGCTGCTCAATACCTGGTCGCCGTGGCTGGCGGCGATGATCCCCGGCGGCGTGGCCCTGCTCCTCGCGCTGGGGATGCTGGCCTGGGTGGACCGCTCGCGCTGACGGGGCGTGGGCTCGAGCGTGTCATGCCGCAGAGATGTAATTTTGTGGAACGAAATTTCATGGACGACACCTTCGGGAATGGTTAGCATCACGCCGGTTCGTTGTTGGCCTGGCCGACAGCGAGAGGTTCGAGGAGGAGGAGGAGAGGCAGCTCGACTGCCCGTTTTCAAGGCGCCCAGCAATGGGCGCCTTTTTTTGGTGCCTCCACCATGCCGCCCGGCTCGCCGGGGGAGCGGGTGGGGCAGGGGTTGCCGGCGTGACGAACACGGTCGATTTTCTGGTCGTCGGAGCGGGCATTGCCGGCGCATCGGTGGCCTGGCAACTGGCGGCGCATGGGCGCACGCTGGTGCTCGAACGCGAGGCCGAGCCGGGATTCCACAGCACCGGCCGCTCGGCGGCGCTGTTCTCCGAGACCTACGGACCTTCGCAGGTGCGCGCGCTGTCGCGCGCGAGCCGCGATTTCCTCCTGCAGCCGCCACCGGGTTTCACCGAAGGCCCGATCCTGTCGCCCCGGGGCACCCTGGTGATCGGCGATCCCCGGGACCCCGCGCCGCTCGAGGCCTTGCGGGCCGAGCTCGGCCCGGATGCCGCGGTCGAGCATTGGTCGCGCGAGCGAGCGCTCGCGACCGTGCCGGTGCTGCGGCCCGAGGCCACCGGCGAGGCGCTGCACGAACCCGGCGCCAGCGATATCGACGTGAGCGCGCTGCACCAGGGTTTCCTGCGCGGCCTGCGCCGTGCCGGCGGCGAGCTTATCTGCCGTGCGGAGGTGGTCGAGCTTGCGCGCGAGCGCAGCGGCCTCTGGCGCATACGGGTCGCCGACGGGCGCCAGTGGCACGCGCGGCGGGTGATCGACGCGGCAGGAGCCTGGGCCGATGCGCTGGGCGCCCTCGCCGGACTGAGTCCCATCGGCCTGCAACCGAAGCGGCGGACCGCCTTCGTGTTTCCGGTGCCCTCGGGCATGGATGCCCGGCGCTGGCCGCTGGTGCTCGACGCGGGCGAGAGCTGGTACCTGAAGCCCGACGCAGGCCAGTTGCTTGGCTCGCCCGCCAACGCCGATCCGGTCGAGCCGCACGACGTCCAGGCCGAGGAACTCGACGTCGCGATCGCGATCGACCGCATCGAGCGCGCGACCACGCTCGCCATCCGTCGGCCCACCAGAGTATGGGCCGGGCTGCGCTCCTTCGTCGCCGATGGTGAACTGGTGATCGGCGAGCGCCCCGATGCGCCGGGTTTCGTGTGGCTCGCTGCGCAGGGCGGCTACGGCATCCAGACCTGTGCCGCGGCCTCCGCGCTGGCGGCAAGCATCGCGCTCGGCCGCCCGGTGCCCGAGGCGCTCGCCCGCCACGGGGTATCAGCCGAGGCGCTGTCCCCGATGCGCGCGGCCTTGCGGTCGGCATGACAGCGCGCACGACCGTGCTATACTTCAGGGCTTCGGGGCGGTAGCTCAGCTGGGAGAGCGTCGCGTTCGCAATGCGAAGGTCGGGAGTTCGATCCTCCTCCGCTCCACCAAACTAGAAGCCGGGCCTTGCGCCCGGCTTTTTTTTGGCCGAACCGGCTGCTCACAGGATGGCTCGCCGTCAGCCGCAGGCACTGAGTGATCATCGACGTGCCGATCGCTCGGCCGCCCAAGCGGGAAGCGGCGGCCGATCAGCCCGTGACGCAGGTGACCCTTTTTTCTCCATCGGGATCGCGCCGAGGACGCGCATCCTGCCGCGAACACCGGCGCTGACGAGCACGCCGGCGAGAAGCACAACCGCGCCTACACTATGCGGGTCAGACACACGCTCATGACCACGCCGACCTTGCCCATCGACTGGCATTCCCAACCCCCGGCTGCCGCGCCCGCGCTGTGCCAGCCTGGCTCGGCGGCCGAAGCCCTGTCCGCCTCGCGGCAGCTCGGGCCCCGCGCCGCCTTCATCGCAGGCGGCACGGCGCTGCCTCTGACCTGGGGCGTGGCCGAGGAAGCACGGCCCGAGGTGTCGCATCTGATCGACCTGCTCGCCGGCGTGCTGTCGGCTGACATCAACGTCGACGTCCTGCCCGATGGCACGCCCGTGCTGCGCCTCGGGGCCGGGGTCACGCTCGAGACCCTGCGCCGCGATGCGCGCGTGCGGTCGGTCGCGCCCCGGCTGGCCGAGGCCATCGAGGCGATTGCGGCGCCCGGAGTACGTCACCTCGCCACGCTCGGGGGCAACATCGGATGGCGCTGGGGCGATGCCCTGCCGGCGCTGCTGGCGGCGGGCGCCTGGGTGCGGACGGCCGACGGCACGCAGGCGCCGCTCGAGCGCGTCCTCGACGAGGCCCGGGCCGCGGGCTGCGATGTGCCCCTCGTCATCGACGTCGCCTGGCCGTTGCGGAACGCCCCGAGGACCGGCTGGTCGATCGCCGAGAAGCTCGGCTGGCGGGCGGCCTTCTCGCCATCGCGCCTCACGCTCGCCCTGGAGGTCGGCTGGGACGCCGGCGTCTTCAGCGCGCCGCGCGTGGCCGCCACCGCCGCCGGCTGGCCGGCCCGGCGTCTTGCCCATGTCGAGCGATGGCTGGACGGCCGCAGCCCGGCCGCGCTCGCCGATCGGGGGAGCGAACTCCGGCAGGCCTGCCTCGCCGATGGCGCGGATGCGTCGCGGGCGCGCCTGCTCGCGCGCCTGCTCGTGGGGCATCTCTCGCGTGAGGCGCGCGTTCATGGCTGAGTCCGATCCGATGGCGCGCGAGCCGCGCCAGGTTCTTGACCACGCGACCCTGGTCGCGCGCAGCCGGCCGCGCGCCGATGCCGACGCGAAGCTGCGCGG
>JBIIHU010000389.1:0-2905 GCA_044235405.1 Burkholderiaceae bacterium | reverse complement strand
GAACCGGCGTCTCTACGACACCCAGACCAGCACCTACATCACGCTGGCCGATGTCAAGCAGCTCGTGCTCGACAGCGAGGACTTCAAGGTGCTCGACGCCAAGTCGAGCGAGGACCTCACCCGCAGCATCCTGCTGCAGATCATCCTCGAGGAGGAGGCGGGTGGCGCGCCCCTGTTCTCGTCGGTGATGCTGTCGCAGATCATCCGTTTCTACGGGCACGCGATGCAGGGCATGATGGGTTCGTATCTCGAGAAGACGATGAGCGCCTTCGTCGAGATCCAGGACCGGATGCAGGACCAGTCGAAGGCCTTCTACGACTCGAAAGGCCTGCCCAGCCCCGAACTGTGGACCCAGTTCATGGCGGTCCAGACGCCGATGATGCAGACGATGATGGGCAACTACATCGAGCAGAGCAAGAACCTGTTCGTGCAGATGCAGGATCAGATGCAGCAGCAGGCACGCTCGATGTTCCAGACCTTCCCCTTCCAGGGGGCGCCGGGCGACAAGAAGACCCCCGAGCGCTAGACTCGAGGGTTTAGCCCCGGCTCGTCGTGCGCGACGGGCGTGTGCCGCATGAGCGATCAGCCCGTCCAAGTTCATCGTCGTCGAAAGGGTCGCGCGAGCGCTGCGCCCAGCGTCGGTTTCGTCTCGCTCGGATGCCCGAAGGCGCTCGTCGATGCCGAGCGCATCGTCACGCAACTGCGCGCCGAAGGCTACGAGCTGTCGGCCCGCTACCAGGATTCGGACCTGGTCGTCGTGAACACCTGCGGGTTCATCGACGACGCGGTTGCCGAATCCCTCGATGCGATCGGCGAGGCGCTGGCCGAGAACGGCAAGGTCATCGTGACCGGCTGCCTGGGGGCGCGAACCGATGGCGCTGGCGCCAACCTGGTGAGCTCGGTTCATCCGAAGGTGCTGGCGGTTACCGGTCCGCATGCGCTCGACGAGGTGATGGCGCACGTGCACCGGCATCTGCCGCGGCCGCACGACCCCTTCACCGACCTCGTTCCGCCGGGCGGAGTCAAGCTCACCCCGCGCCACTATGCGTACCTGAAGATCGCCGAAGGCTGCAATCACCGTTGCAGCTTCTGCATCATTCCGGCGATGCGTGGCGACCTGGTCAGTCGCCCGATCGGCGAGGTGATGCGCGAGGCCGAGGCGCTGGTGAAGTCGGGCGTGCGCGAGCTGCTCGTGATCTCGCAGGACACGAGCGCCTATGGGGTCGACCTTCGCTATCGCACCGATTTCGTCGGTGGGCGCCCGGTGCGTACGCGGATGCTCGAACTCGCGCGCGAGCTCGGCGGCCTCGGCGCCTGGGTTCGGCTGCACTATGTCTATCCTTACCCGTCGGTCGACGAGGTGCTCGAGCTGATGGCTGAGGGACGGGTGCTGCCCTACCTCGACGTGCCGTTCCAGCATGCGCATCCGCGGGTGCTGCGCGCGATGAAGCGGCCGGCCAGCGGCGAGCGCAACATCGAACGCATCGCGGCCTGGCGCCGGCTGTGTCCGGAACTCACGATCCGCAGCACCTTCATCGCGGGCTTCCCCGGCGAGACGGAGGACGAATTCGAGTATCTGCTCGACTTCCTGCGCGAGGCCCGCCTCGATCGGGTCGGATGCTTTGCCTATTCACCGGTCGACGGTGCCACGGCGAACGCACTTCCGGGCCTGCTGCCGGAGGCCGAGCGCGAGGCGCGCCGTGCCCGCCTGATGGAGGTTCAGGCAGCGATCAGCCGGGAGCGACTGCAGCGCTTCCGCGGTCGCCGGCTCGAGGTGCTGATCGACGAGATCGAGTACGACGAGGATGGCACGATGCTGGGCGCCATCGCCCGGTCGGCGGCGAGCGCACCGGAGATCGACGGCAGCGTATTCGTCAAGCCTCATGCAACGCTGAAGGTCGGCGAATTCGCTCAAGTCCGGATCACCAGCACCACCGACCACGACATGCGGGCTTCCGTGGTCGCGGGCTGAGACCGCGCCGCCTTGCCTGGCGTCAGCGCAGCGCGCCGACGTACAGCGCGATGCAAACCCCCCAGGCAGCGATCCAGGCCACGCTGCGGAGCAGCGCAAGGTTCGCCAGGTAGAGGCCCAGGTAGATCACGCGCAGCACGATGAAGGCGACGGCAAGGGTGTCGATGTGCGAGGCCGGCACCTGCATCACGTGGGCCACGAGCACGCCAGCCGCGAAGAACGGGAAAGCCTCCCAGGCGTTCGCCTGCGCGGCGTTGGCCCGGGCGCGAAAGCCCTCGAGCCTTCCGAGCCATGCGCGCGGATCGCGATTGTCATAGTCGCGTCGGCCGGCCTTGGCGATGCCGGCCGAGACGATCGGCAGGATGCCGGCGATCAGGATGCAGATGATGGCGGTGTTCATGGGTTTCGGTGCGAGGCCCGCGGGATGCGGGCGATGGCGGTGGGCAGCGGATAATGCCGCTTTTCGCGTCCCCGGGGGAAATGATGGAACATCTGCAGGGCAGGGTGGCGGTCGTGACCGGGGCCGCGAGCGGCATCGGTCTTGCACTCGCCAGACGCTTCGCGAAGGCGGGCATGAAACTCGTGCTTGCCGATGTCGAGCAGGCGGCTCTCGATCGGGCCGCCGCTGGCTTGCGTGCCGAGGGCGCGTCGGTGGTGGCGCTGCGTACGGATGTCGGCGACGAGGCTCAGGTCCAGGCACTCGCCGATCGGGCCTGGGAGGCGTTTGGCGCGGTGCATCTGCTCTGCAACAACGCGGGTGTCGCTTCGCCAGCGCTTCGGACGCGAGCCTGGGAGTCCACCATCGCTGACTGGGAGTGGATGCTGCGCGTGAACCTGATGGGCGTGCTGCATGGCGTGCGCGCCTTCGTGCCCCGGATGCTCGCCGGCGGCGACGAAGGTCATGTGGTGAACACCGCGTCGGTGGCCGGGCTG
>JBIIHU010000388.1:0-2908 GCA_044235405.1 Burkholderiaceae bacterium | reverse complement strand
CGTTCATCTGGTGATAGCGCTCGCACGCCGCGCACGAGCACTTGCCGCCGCTTTCCTGGCGGTTGTTGCCCTTGCAGGCCGCGCTGTTCAGGCAGTCCTGGTGCATCTGGCTGTACTGGCTGGCGAGCTCCTGCCATTCGCGCGACATCGCGTCGCACTCGGCACGCGAGGTCGGGTTCAGCGGCACGCCGGGGATGGGTACCTGGTTGCGCGACTGCGCCCACGCCTGGCTTGCGCCGCCGGCGCACAACGCCAGCAGCAGGAGCAGCCGCGGCAGCCTCGATCGAAACCAGCGATGCATGCTGCTCTCCTCAGGGTTGCGACTGCACGATCGCGAGCACCTGCGCTTCGGCCTGGGCAACCGCCGCGCGAGAGCCCTCGCGCAGGCGCGCCGCACCCGCCGCCCAGCGTGCATGGTCGTCGCGCACGCGCCGTTCGAGTCCGGCAAGCGGCGCAGCCACCCGCGGCTCGGATGGCGGGTCGGCGTTCGCGCGTCGCCAGATCTCGGCGGGGTCGGCGTGTCCGGGCGCCTCGAGGAACTGGCGGATGCTCGCGTGCGCGGCCACGTTGCGCGCGGCTGCCGCATCGTGGTCGCGGTCGCGCGGGTCGACGCCGAAGAGCAGGCGTTCGTTGTGGCGGGCGACCTCCTCCCAGCTCAGGGCGACATAGGTCGCACGGGCCCCGTCGACCAGGTAGACCGCCGGCTGCCGCGTCCGCGAAAGGGCAACCTCGGCGATCGCACTCCGATAGGGCTGCAGTACCGGCTGCGCGATCACCCGGGGCGTCTGCGCAAGGTTGCGTTCGGCATCCGCGAGTTCCTTGCGGGCGTTCGACACCAGCATCGAGCTGCCGGCCGAGCCCATCACCGCGGCCAGCGCAGCGAAGGACGACCCTCGGGACTGACTGGCGAGCTGCTGCGCCTGCGCCTGATTCGAGCGATCCCCGGATTCCGCGGTAGCAAGCTCCCGGCGGGCCTCCTCGACGCGTTCGCGCGCTTCGTTCCAGGCCGGGTTCTGCTCGGTACGCTGGCCGATCTGTCGACGCCCGGCACGCTCTCGGATCGCCCCGAGGCCACCGGTGGCGATCACCCGCGAGGGATCGATCAGCAGATAGAGCTGCCGGGGACGTACTTTCGCAACCTCGGCAGCCCAGGCGGCAAGACCGTCGATTGGCAGCTCGTGCGCCTTCATGGCCGCCGGCATGCCCGTGGCGGCCTGCCACCGGAAGCCGTCACCCGCGGGATCGAGCCCGCGGATCACGCCCACAGAGACCGATTGCGCGGCGAACGAGGCATCGAGCCCGGCGTCCTCGAGGGCTCGCATCATCTGCACGACCCGCGGCAGCGTGAGTTCGTCGTCCCACCGGCGCTCGCGGCGCACCACGCTCGCGTAAGTGCCCGCGACCATCTGGCGCGACTCCGGCGCCTGCAGGTGCGGGCCGTAGGCGCGGGCGAGGCTGCGGGCCTGCGTCTCGGAGGCGCCCATCATCGCAGCGAGCCACAGCGGCGAGCCACGCACCGCGAGCGCCGCCTGCGCCTGCCGATCGATGTCGACCGGGTAGGCCTCGAAGAATGGCGGACTGGCGCGATGGTCGTAGTCGGTGAAGGCGCGCACGACCGAGCCCCGAAACCGAGCCTTCACGGCGGCGATCTGCGACTCCGCGGTGGCAACCCACGGCGGCATCTGGGCGGGTTCGCTTGCCAGGAAGGGATGGGCGCGCGTGCGGCGCACCAGCGCCTCCGCGGCCGCAAGATCGGCGCGGATCGCGGGCCAGGCGCTGGCGGTCGGCTGGAGCTTGAGCAGCGCGGCCATCACCGGCTCAGCGTCGCGAGCGAGGCTCTCGCCCAGACCCTTGCCAATCGCTGCGGCCAGCGGCGCGGCACTCTCGGCGCGTGCGAGATCACTTCGATGGGAAACCCAGAAGGCGCCCGCCTCTTCGAACTTGCCCGCGTCGACGAGCGCCTTGAGTTCAGTCGCCTTCGGGTTGAGCACGGTGTCGACCGCGCTCTTCAGGAAGCCGAAGATCCCCTTGACCGCGCCCTCCACGGCCTGGCCGATGGCCTGCACCGACTCGGGCGCCGCGCGCGGTGCCGCGGGCGGGGGCGCGCCTGAACCGGCGGTCGGGGACGTCGCGGGTGCCTCCTGAGCGAAAGCCGTCAAGGCGAGGCACAGGCATGCGAAGGCCGTGAGGGCCCGCATCGGGTACGGCATCGGCATGTTCGCTCCCGGACGCGGCATCGAGGCGCCGCGTAAGCAGACGAATTATCCGCAGACCCAGGCCCTTCGGTCGAGCCGCTGGTGCGATAGGCGAGACAGCCGGGGCACGTCGTCAGCCGGCGCTGCGCCGCGATTGCCGAGTTCAAAGAACAACGCCCCAGCAGGTTTCCCCGCCGGGGCGTTGCGTTCGGCTGCTATCGATCCGCTCAACCACCGGATGACAGCGCCGAAGCGCTGTCGAGCCGGGGATTGATGTCGAGCGTCAGACGCCGTTGGCCGTGATGTCGCCTGCCGCAAGAGCCCGGTCGACGATGCCGATCAGCTGCAGCTCGTTGGCATCGAGCGTGTCGTTGTCGGCCAGGGTGGTGTACAGGTACATCGCGGTGTAACCATCACCCGACTGGAAGGCCAGCACACGCTCTTCACCCAAGGCATCTTCGGTGAGCGTACCGATCGCGGTCTGGAGATCCGCCAGCGTCGTCAGATCCGCCAGTGCCGCAGTGGCCGCACCGTCAGCGATCAGCTGAATCGTCTCCTCATCGACCGAGAGATCGATGTTGCCGGCATAAGCAACCGCATTGACTGCGCTGGCCGTCGTCCCGTCCATCGACGCGAAGAGGAAGTCGCCCGCGAAGACGATCTGGTCGAGGTCACCGGCCTGGAAGCCGATCACGCTGTCGCCTGCCGTCGCG
>JBIIHU010000387.1:0-2941 GCA_044235405.1 Burkholderiaceae bacterium | reverse complement strand
GCGGCGAGCAGGCCGGCGGCGGCGCGGCGTCGGGCACCGGGGGTGGCGGTCAGGGTATGGGTCAGAGGGTGGGTCCGGGGGGGTGTCAGTAGCGGGCGCATCGGCGGTTTCCGGCTGGGCAGATCGTGGGCGCGATTCTAGGGGATCGGCAGCAACGCACGGCGTCGGCGAGGTCGCCGAGGGATTCCCGGTCGCGTCGCGATGTAGTAATGTATCTACATCCAATGCCGTTGGACCAGGATCGCATCCATGCCGATCTCCACCTTTTCCAGCCGTGACTTCAATCAGGACACCAGTGGCGCCAAGCGGGCGGCGCGCAAGGGCCCGGTCATCATCACCGATCGCGGTCGGCCGGCGCACGTGCTGCTGACCATCGAGGCCTACGAGAAGCTCACGCGGAAGGCGGCCGACATCACCGAGTTGCTGGCCATGCCCGGTGTGGAGGAGATCCCGTTCGAGGCGCCACGCCTCGGGCGCCTGACTCGACCCGCCGATCTCGACTGATGTTCATCCTCGACACCAACGTCGTCTCGGAGCTGCGCAAGGTCAAGGCCGGCAAGGCCGATCGTCATGTGGCGGCCTGGGCTGCGAGCGTGCCCGCCGATGCGCTCTTCGTTTCGGCCATCTCCATCCTGGAGCTCGAGACCGGCGTACTGCGCGTCCTGCGCCGGGACCCCGGGCAAGGGGCCCTGCTTCGCGAGTGGCTCGACCGACACGTCGTGCCCGCATTCTCGGGCCGCGTGCTCCCGGTGGACATGGCTGTGGCCCGGCAGTGCGCAGTCCTGCATGTGCCCGACCCGCGATCGGATCGGGATGCGCTGATCGCCGCCACGGCGATGGTCCACCGCATGACCGTGGTCACCCGCAACATGGCCGATTTCGCCCCGACGGGTGTGCCCGTGCTCGATCCGTGGCAGCCCGCCAAGCGGCCACGTGGGGCGGCTGGCCGACCTGGCCAACCGATCGCCAGGGCCCCTCGAAGGCCGGTCGGGCGGACGTGAACGCTCCGCGCCTGTCGACGGCGCAAGCTTCGTTCATGCCTTCCGAGCTTGCGCCTTCTGCGCTCGACTCTCAGCGTGCCGTCTTCACCACCGCCACCCGCGCGCCGTCCTCGTAGACCACCCGCATCGGCAGGCCGGCGTCGCGCCAGCGCGCCCAGACGTCGGGCTTCATCACCGCCCCGGCGGCCGGCAGCGATCGCCACAGCCCGGCGAAATCGGCCTCGCTGCGCAGGCTGCGGTCGGGCTCCAGGCGCTGGCCGGTGGCGAACTCGTCGATCCAGTTCACCAGCACCACGGGGCGCCCCAGGTAGTACGGCAGCGTCTGGTCGTGGTGGCTGACCGAGAACACCGGCGCGCCTGGCGGCAGCGCCGGCGCAAGATGGGCAACCAGCTGGCGGGCCGACTTCTGCGCCGCGAAGCTCTGATGCCCGAGCAGCACCACCTGGGTGCCGACCAGACCGCTGAAGGCAAGCGCGACCACGGCGGCCGTGGCCCGCCCGCGCCGCGCAAGCAGCGCCGCGACGATGGCGAAGACCGCGATGATGGCGAGTCCGGCCAGGATCCAGTCGCGGTAGCGCAGCTCCTGCGGGCTGAAGGCGCGCGCCGCGCCCAGCCAGCCGGCGACCAGGCCGACGAGGCCCGCGCCGCCCGCGATCGCCAGCACCGCGATCGCGGCCGCGTGCGCGGCCAGCCGCCCGGGGCTCAGCCGCGCGAGATGCTGCGCGACCAGCAGCGCCAGCGCCGGGACGATCGGCAGGATGTACGAGGGCAGCTTGGAGCCGCTCGCGCTGAAGAACACGAAGATCGCCACGCACCAGGCGAGCAGCAGGCGGTTGCCCTGGAAGCGCCCCGGTACGCGCTGCGAGCCCACCCGCAGGGCGCCCGGCAGCAGCGTGGTCCATGGCAGCAACCCGACCAGCAGCACCGGCACGAAGTACCACCAGGGCCCCGGGCGGTGCGTGTGCGTCAGGTAGCGCTGAAAGTGCTGCTCGATGAAGAAGAAGTGGGCGAAGTCCGGGTTGGCGAGCGACACCGCGACGAACCAGGGCGCGGCCACCAGCGCGAAGACCAGCGGGCCGGCGCTCCAGTTGAGCCGCTTCAGCGGCGAGGGGTCACGCTGCCACAGCATGTAGGCCATCAGTGCGCCGGCCGGCAGCACGATGCCCACCAGCCCCTTGGCGAGCACCGCCAGGCCCATCGCGAGCCACGCCAGCGCCATCCCGACCCGCGCCTCGATCCGGGTTGCGTCGTCGCGCTGCGCGACCCAGAAGCCGAGCAGCGCGCCCGCCAGGCAGGCCGACAGCGTCGTGTCGAGGTTGATGAAGTGGCTGTTGCCCAGCCACCAGACGCAGCTGCCGAGCACGCAGGCCGCGTACAGCGCGATCGTCGACCCGAGGATGCGGCGCGCGCACGCCCACAGCGCGAGCACGGCGAGCGCGCCCGCCAGCCCCGGCCACAGTCGCGCGGCGAAGTCGCTGTGCCCGAGGATCGAGAACACCGCGGCACTTGCCCAGTACTGCAGCGGGGGCTTCTCGAAGTAGAGCAGGCCGTTCAGCCGCGGCGTCAGCCAGTCACCGCTCGCCAGCATCTGCCGAGACAGCTCGGCGTAGCGCCCCTCGTCGGGGTGGATCAGGTCGCGAAAGCCCAGCGTGCCGAACCACGCGAGCAGCGCGAGCGCGACCAGTGCCGCGGGCAGCGCACGCTTCATGCCCGCACCGGCTCGCCCTGCACCGCCAGCGTGCCACTCCGCCCGGGCACCGAGCCGATGGCGATCTCGTGCAGCGGCAGCCGTGCGGGGTCGAGCGCGGCGAAGCACTCGGCGGTGGTGGCGAACGAGAACCCCTGGTCGCGCCAGCCGCGAAGCAGACGCTCGAAGGCCGGCGCGAGCTTCATGCCCTCGAGCTCGGCGTGCAGCGTGAAGACCTGGTCGCGCTCGGGCT
>JBIIHU010000386.1:0-2942 GCA_044235405.1 Burkholderiaceae bacterium | reverse complement strand
GCGTGTTCATCGGCGCGAGCAAGCCGATCTACGAAGCGCTCTACCCGGTGATGGTCGGCTTCAACTCCGTTCCCAAGGTGGCGATCGTGCCGGTGCTGGTCCTCTGGTTCGGCGTGGGGGCACTGCCGGCCGTGCTCACCGCCTTCCTGATCTCCTTCTTCCCGATCGTCGTGAACGTGGCCACGGGCCTGGCCACCACCGAGCCCGAACTGCGCGACGTGCTGCGTGCGCTGGGCGCCGGGCGCCTCGAGATCATTCGCAAGATCGGCCTGCCCCGATCGATGCCCTACTTCTTCAGTTCGCTGAAGGTGGCGATCACGCTGGCCTTCGTCGGCTCCGTGGTGGCCGAGACCGTGGGCTCGAACAAGGGCGTCGGACACCTGATGCTCACGGCCCAGTCGGCCTTCCAGGTACCTCTGGTATTCGCGGGGCTCATGACCCTGGCCGTCCTCGGCATCGTGCTCTACGCCGTGATGGCCGTCATCGAACGCCGATTCACCCGCTGGGCCTACCGCTGACACCATGAATTCCCAGGACCTTCACCCCCGCGACTTCGTCGGCTACGGCCCCACGCCCCCCCACCCCGCGTGGCCGGGCGACGCCCGGCTGGCTCTGAACCTCGTGCTCAACATCGAGGAAGGCTCCGAGTACAACGTTCCCGACGGCGACGGTCGCTCCGAAACCACGCTGACCGATGCCGGCATGGGCCCCACCGGCGTCGAGGGTCGGGACCTCGCCGCCGAATCCTTTTTCGAGTACGGCAGCCGCGTGGGCTTCTGGCGACTGTTCCGGCTTTTCAAGGAGCGCGGCCTGCCGCTGACCATCAGCGGCTCGGCGCTGGCGCTCGAGCGCAACCCGCCAGCCGCGCAGGCGATCCGCGAGTCGGGCGACGAGGTGCTGTGCCATGGCTGGCGATGGGTCAATCAGTTCAACCTGCCCGAGGACGAGGAGCGCGAGCACATCCGTCGCGCGGTGCGCAGCCTCACCGAGACGGTGGGACGACGGCCCCTGGGCTGGTACTGCCGTTACGGCCCGAGCCTGAACACCCGACGCCTGCTCGCCGAGGAAGGCGGCTTCCTGTACGACAGCAACGCCTACAACGACGACCTGCCCTACTGGACGCGAGCCGCGGGAAGATCACACCTGGTCATTCCCCACACCTTCGCCACCAATGACAACAAGTACGCACGCGGCTGGTGGGGCACGTCCGACGACTTCTTCACGTGGGCGCGTGACAGCTTCGACGTGCTCTACCGCGAGGGCGCCACGCAGCCGAAGATCATGGGCGTGAGTCTGCACCTGCGGGTGTCGGGCCACCCCGGGCGCAGCGCAGGCGTCGAGCGGTTCCTCGATCATGTCGCGAAGCATCCGGCGGTGTGGATCTGCCGCCGAGAGGACATCGCCCGGCACTGGATGGCCACGCACCCAGCGCCCGCGATCTAGCGCGCCTGCAGGCCAAGGTCCGGTTCGTACAGCCGCTGGAACAAGCCCCGGTACTCGGGACTGGACTTGGCGCGCACGGCTTCCAGCGAGAAGCGCTCGGGTACGATCACATCGCTGGCCTGCCAGGAAAACGTGCGCACGAACTGCACCCTATGCGTGCGCGACGCACGATAGCGGGTCACCAGCTCGGAGGGCGAGCATGCACGGCCCGCCCTCATCTGCGCGACCCAGGCGGCGCCATCCTCGATGGCCATCGTCGCACCCTGCCCGAGCGTGGGCACCATCGCGTGACCGGCATCGCCCAGAAAGAGTACGCGGGAAGCAGGATCGCTCCAGACCAGATCCGATTCCTGCAGCCGGGACCAGTGCAAACCACCTGCCGCAGCCGCGGCGCATGCACCCTCGAGCAGAGCATGAGGCACCTCGCCGATCACGCCATCGGCAGGCATGTAAGCCTGCGCCAGTCCCTCTGCGGTCGTCAGGTTCTCGGGAGTCTCCTGGTCAACCGGGATGGGCACATTGCCCGACAGATAGACCAGGCCACCACGCAGGCGGAAGGCAAGCAGCCGACACGGTCCGTTGTGCCACTGGGCCAGATCGTCAAGATCCCAGCGGCCGCCGTCGTCGAGGAGCACGCGAAAGTTGGCTACGCCGAGGTAACGCGTCCGGGTGGCGCCGCGAAGCTGCGCACGCAAGGCGCTGAAGCGCCCGTCGGTGACGATCAGAAGGTCCACCCCATCGATCTCGGTCGTGGCGCCGTCGGCACCCCGCACGGTCAGCGAGAGCGGACCGTCGCCCTCGAGCCCGCGCACCGCGGTCACTTCGGTACGCCAGCGCACATGCGGCAGCACGCGTTCGCGGCACACCCGGTAGAGCTCGGCCCAGCGAATGCGCATGCCGTCGCTTGCGGCGACCTCGCCGAGCGGAAGATGCAGCAGGCATTCGCCGGCCATCGTGCTGGCCCGCCACTGGCGCCATGGCAGCGAGGCATCGCGCAATCGCGAGGCAAGCTCGGGCATCACACGATCGAGCGCGACAAGCGCATTGGGCCCCACGTTCAGCCCGTTGCCCGCCACTGCGTGGTCTTCGGGCCCGACACGCTCGAATGCGAGCACCTCAACGTCATCGAGCTCGGCCAGACCGGTGGCGACCACGCCGCCGGCAACGCCCACCCCTGCGATGGCTATGCGCATGACCGTGCTCCGCGCGATCGCGCAAGGACGGCGGGCCTGCAGAGGCGGACGAGAGCACGCGCGCGAAGCGGCTCAACCTGGAAAGGCAGTCGGATCGGGTTCATGCGGGAGCTGGGCGATTTGGCTGCCCTCCGCCCATGCAAGAAGCGATCCACCCCTCGGCAACGCGAGGCCGCCGATCGCCGATTGTTGCCGCCCGGACCGATCAGCCCTACAGCAGACCCTCGATCGGCAGCCACGACAGCAGCTTCGCGCCCAGCCGGCGCGCGAGGCTCGAGCCCGGCTCGCCGGTGAGGACCCGACGGC
>JBIIHU010000140.1:0-9770 GCA_044235405.1 Burkholderiaceae bacterium | reverse complement strand
CCGACATCCGCCAGGCCATCGCATCGCCCACCCGCATCCAGCTGCGATTCGGCGCGACCGCCCCGGCCACGATCCGCCCGGAGAGCCTTCGCGTGCTCTACGGGGCGCTGCGGCTGGACATCACCGGTCGGTTGCTCGCCAGCGCGCGCGTGACCGCCGAAGGCATCGAGGTCGCGCAGGCCGCGCTGCCGCGCGGCCAGCACCGCCTGACGCTGCTGCTCGAGGATTCCGTCGGGCGCGCGACCTCGCAGACCTTCGCCTTCCTCGTCGAGTGATCCGATGAGACCGCCATCGATGCGACCGCCGCTGTCCTCCATGAGATCTTGGCTGATCGCCACGGCAATGATGCTTGCAGCCGTGCTCGGCATGGCCGAAGCCGGCGCCAAGCCCGTGCAGGGACAGATCGTGCAGCACCGCCTGCAGCTCGACGACGGGGTGCTGGTCGCGCTGCCCGAGGGGCGCTGGCGCGTGGCCGATCAGCGCGACTACCGATCGTCGACCGATATCGCGTGGCACGGCCTGGTGCTGCTTGCCGAGGACCCGGCCTCGGCCATCCCGATGCTGGCCATCCGCCACACCGCGCAGCGCGTCGCCTGGGGGCGTTCGCCCTGCGAGGAAACCGTCGCCTCGGCATTTCTCGTGGACACGCACGGATCCCTGCCATCGCAGCTCGTCGCCCGCTGCTCGCGCAGCTACGCGCTGCGCCGCTTCTCCGACTGGGCTCGCGGCCAGCAGAGCCACGAGTGGTGGCGCCATCTGCTGGGACCGGCGGTCACCGACGCGAAGTGGGGCAACGAGGGCGTCGTGCTCGACGAGATCTGGGTGCGACGCTGGAACGGGCCGGGCCTGTGGATCGGCGCATTCATCCGCTCCGAGCCCGCGGGCATCGACCCCATCAAGCTGCGCGATGCGGCGCAAGCCGGCCGCGAGGAAGCGGTGCACACCTCGCTGCGCCAGTGGACCGCCACCTTCGTCGAGGCCAATGCCGCGGCCTTCCTCGATGGCAGCCGCGCCACGCGGGTCCCCGCCCTCGGACCGGTGCTCGCGGCCCATGGAGACGCCATCCATGAGCGCATCCGCCAGGCGGTCGACAATCGGAAGGATCAGGCCGCCTCGCCACCGAGCGCACCGGGCAAGGCAGCTGCACCGAGCGCAATTGGCGCAACTGGCGCGCCAGCCGTCGCGGCGGCCGGCGCCGGTGCGAACCGGCCGACCCCGATCGACGACGAAGCGATTCGCGAGCGCATCCGCCAGATGACCGAGCGCGAGCGCGGCGGATCGCGCGAGCCTGCGGCGGCACCGCAGAAGCCGGCCGCACCCGTCGCATCGCCGGCTCCGTCACCCCCGGCGGCTTCATCACCGCCGACGGCCGCCGCGCCCCCCAAGCCGGCAGCGTCGGCCGCATCGCCGGCGCCCGCCGTGGCCACAGCTGCCGGGGCCTCGGTCGATCAGCTGGCCGCCGAAGTCGCCCGCCTGCGCGAAGAGCTTCGCCGCCAGCAGGCGCAGGGCGCTCCGGCGCCCGCTGCGGTCGCCCAGCCCGCGCGGGTCGAGCCTGCGCGAGCGACGCCTGCCATCACCGCGCGTCGGCTGGCATTCGTGATCGGCATCGATGCCTATACCCGGGTCACGCCGCTGCAGAACGCGCGAGCCGACGCACGCGCGATCGCCGAGCGGCTCACCCGACTGGGCTACGCGGTCACCCTGCGCACCGATCTCGGCGAGCGCGCCCTGCGCGACGAATTGCGCACCTTCCGCAATCAGGTCCAGGGTGGCGACGAGGTGGTTTTCTTCTTCGCCGGACATGGCGTGCAGCTTGCAGGCGCCAACTATCTTCTGCCGGCCGACATCCGCGGCGACTCCGAGGATCAGGTTCGCGACGACGCGCTGCCGCTGCAAAAGGTCCTCGACGAGATCCAGGAACGCAAGGCGCGCTTCACGCTGGCGATGATCGATGCCTGTCGCGACAATCCCTTCCGCGCCAGCGGCCGCGCCATTGGCACACGGGGGCTCGCCCCGACCACGGCCGCGACCGGCCAGATGGTGATGTTCTCGGCGGGCGCGGGGCAGCAGGCGCTCGACCGCCTGGGACCTGAGGACCGCGATCCCAACGGCCTGTTCACCCGCGTGCTGCTGGCCCGCCTCGATCGCCAGGGCGTGAGCATCGACCGGTTGATGCGCGAGGTACGCACCGAGGTGGTGAGCCGCGCGCGGGCCATCGGCCACGAGCAGGTGCCAGCGCTCTACGACCAGTCGATCGGCGAGTTCTTCTTCCGCCCCTGAACGGCCGCCGCACGCGGCCTCAGCGCGCGCGCGGCACGAACACCACCCGCTCGACCACCGAGCCGCCGCCCGGCAGGTCGCGCAGCTCGATGCGGGCATCGAACTCGCGAGCTGCGCGGTAGACCGTGCGCTCGGCGATCTCGACCTTCGCCTTGTAGGCGCTCCACAGCGAGGTCAGCGCGCCGATCAGGATCAGGCTGCGCGCCGACGGACCGCTCGGATCGGGCACCACCCGCACGGCGCCGCCGCCGCTTTCCACCGCCGCGATCCAGGATTGCAGTCGGGTGGGCAGTGCGCTCGGACTCACCCGGTCAAGGAAGACCACGTCGACCCGAGGCGGCTGCGCGCCAAGCGCGCCGGCAAGCCGCTGATCGAAGCTCGGCAGATCGAGAAAGGCGAGCGGCCCGCGCGCCGGCGCCGCGGAGGTGCTCGTCGCCCCCTGCGCCGTCGGGGGCTCCTGCGGCGTCTGGCAGCCCGCGACCCCGGCGCTCAGCACCAGCGCCAGCAGCCGAAGCCCCCGCGCGGCCCGGCGTGTGGCAGTGGTCCGACTCATCGGGCCGGCTGCCGCAGGTTGCGCTCGAACAGCGTGAACAGGCGCTGCCAGTGCCGCTCGGCACTCGGCTTGTCGTAGATGCCCGCACGCTGCGGGAAGGCGAAGCCGTGGTGCGCCCCGGGATACCACTCGAGGCGGTAGCGGCAGCCGGCGGCCTTCAGCGCGGCCTCGAGCGTGGCCACGGTCTCGGGCGGCGCCCAGGTGTCGATCTCGGCGCAGGCGTAGTACGAGTCGCAGCGCACGCGGTCGAGCACCCGGTGCGGCGAATCGGGTTCGTCGGTCACCATCCGGGCGCCATAGATGGCCGCGATGCAGGCGATCCGCTCCGGGTAGCTGGCCGCCGCCGTGACGACGAAGGGCCCGCTCATGCAGTAGCCGACCGCGCCGATGCGCGCATGATCGATCTCGGGGCGGGAATCGGCGAACGCGAGAAGCGCCCCGGTATCGCGGGCGATCAGCGCGTTGCTGAGGTGGCCCATCATGTCGAACATGCGCTTCATGCCGGCTTCATCGCGCACCATGACGAAGTCGCGCTCGCGCCGGTAGTAGAGATTCGGCAGGATCACCGCGTAGCCGACCGACGCGATGCGCCGCGCCATGTCGTGCAGCTCCTCGCGCTTGCCGGGCGCATCCATGTAGAACAGCACGGCCGGGAACGGGCCGCCTTCGTCCGGATGCACGTAGAAGGTGTTCATCGCGCCGTCCGGCGTCGCGATGTCAAGGTGGTGCTCGATCATCGGGCTTCTCCGTGGCCGCCTGGGCCGTAACCGGGGCCAAGCCCCGTCGGCAGCCAGTGTAGGTCGGCTGTGCTCCGCGGGCTGCTTTGCGCACCCCGGCCATCGCCTGCCACAATGCGGATTCCGAAACCGCCGGGGTGCCATGGCGCGCCCGCCTCATGGAAATCCTCGTCCTCCTCGGACTCATCCTGCTCAACGGCCTGTTCGCCATGGCCGAGATCGCGCTGGTCACCGCACGGCGCACCCGCCTCCAGAAGCTGGCCGACGCCGGTGACACCGGCGCAGCAACCGCGCTGAGCCTCGGCCAGGACCCCACCCGCTTCCTGTCCACCATCCAGATCGGCATCACCTCGATCGGCGTGCTCAACGGCATCGTCGGTGAAGCGGTGCTGGCCGCGCCCTTCGCGCTGTGGCTGCAGAGCCTCGGTCTGGCGCGCGACGCGAGCGAGATCGGGGCGACCGCGCTGATCGTCGTGCTGCTCACCTACTTCTCGATCGTGCTGGGCGAGCTGCTGCCCAAGCGGCTGGGCCAGATCAATCCCGAGCCGATCGCGCGGCTGGTGGCGCGACCGCTGCAGGCGCTCGCGGTGGTCACGAAGCCCTTCGTCCGGCTGCTCACGCTGTCGACCGAGCTCGCGCTGCGGCTTTTCCGCGTGCGCACCGATACACCGACCGCGGTCACCGAGGAAGACATCCAGGCGATGCTCGCCGAGGGCTCGGATGCCGGCGTCATCGAGCGCCAGGAGCACCAGATGGTGCGCAACGTGTTCCGGCTCGACGATCGTCAGATCACGTCGCTGATGATCCCGCGCGCCGACATCGTCTGGCTCGACATCGACGACCCGCTCGAGGAAAACCTGCAGAAGATCGAGCGCGCCGAGCACAGCCGATTCCCGGTGTGCAAGGGCGGGCCCGAGCATGTGCTCGGCGTGGCCACCGCGCGGCAGATCCTCGCGCAGACCCTGCGCGGCGAGCGCGCCGACCTCGCCCGCGATCTGCTGCCGGCGGTGTTCGTGCCCGAGACGCAGACCGGCATGGAGCTGCTCGAGAACTTCCGATCCAACAACGTGCAGCTCGCTCTGGTGATCGACGAGTACGGCGAGATCCAGGGCCTGGTCACGCTGCAGGACGTGCTCGAGGCGATCACCGGCGAATTCAAGCCGCAGCGCGCCGAGGACGCCTGGGCGATGCAGCGCGACGATGGATCGTGGCTGCTCGACGGCCTGATCCCGCTGCCGGAACTCAAGGACCGACTCGGCCTCGCCGAGCTGCCCGAAGAGGACAAGGGCCGCTACCAGACGCTGAGCGGCATGACAATGCTGCTGCTGGGCAGGGTGCCCGCGACCGGCGATCGCGTCGAGTGGCAGGAATGGCGCTTCGAGATCGTCGACATGGACAACAAGCGCATCGACAAGGTGCTCGCCTCGCGACTGACGCCGCCGCCGGTAGTCGACGACGGCGCCGAGCCGTCGGGCTGAGTCAGTCGACCTTCGCGCCGCTCGCCTTGACCACCGGCTCGTAGCGGCGCAGCTCGCGCTCGATCAGCGCGGCGAACTGCGCCGGCGTGCCGGGAGCCGGCTCGGCCATCATCTGCGCGAAGCGGGCCTGCACATCGGGGGCGCGCAGCGCGGCGCCGAAGACTTCGTTGAGCCGCGCAACCATCTCCGGGGGCGTGCCGGCCGGCGCGGTCAGTCCCCACCAGGTGTCGATCTCGAAGCCGGCGTAGCGCTCGGCGATCGCCGGCACCTCGGGCATCAGCGGCGAGCGCGCGGCGGTGGTCACCGCGAGCGCCCGGATACGGCCGGCGCGGATGTTGGGCGCGGCGGTGGCGAGGTTGTCGAGCGAGAAGTCGACCTGCCCCGACAGCAGCGCGAGCTGCGCCGGGCCACCGCCGTTGTAGGGGATGTGCACCGCGAAGAAACCCGCTCGCTGCTTGAAGATCTCGCCGGCAAGATGGCCGGCGCTGCCGTTGCCGCCACTCGCATAGTTGAGCTTGCCGGGATTGGCCTTCGCGTACGCGACGAAATCGGCAAGCGACGTGATCTTCAGGCGCTCGGCGGTCTCGGTGTTGACGACCAGCACGTTGGGCACACGCACCATCTGCACGACCGGCGCGAAATCGCGGATCGGGTCGTAGCCGAGCTTCGCGAAGAGCCAGGGATTGATCGCGTGCATCGCAACCGCGGCGATCCCGATGGTCTGGCCATCGGGTGCGGCACGCGCGACCGCGGTGACCCCGATGCCGCCACCGGCGCCAGGCCGGTTCTCGACGATCACCGGGCCCAGCGTGTCGCGGACCTTGTCGGCGAGCAGGCGCACGGTGAGGTCGATCGGGCCGCCGGGCGCGAAGGGCACGATGATCCGCAGCGGGCGCGCCGCCTGCGCGCGGGCACGCCGGGTGAAGGCGGCCAGCACCGGGAGGCTCGCCAGGGCGAGCAGACGACGACGTTCGGGCATGGTTTCTCCTGCGGCAAGGGTTCGGGCTGACGCGCTCAGCGAAACACCGCCTTGCGTTTCTCGAGGAAGGCGGCGACCCCCTCGCGTGCGTTGTCGGTCAGGAAGACCTCGCGCACCAGCCGGTCCTCGACCGCGAGCCCTGCGTCGCTGACCTGCAGGCCGGCCGCCGCCACGCAGGCACGGATGCCGGCAATTGCATCGGGGCTGAACTGCGTGATCTCGCGCCCGAGCGCAAGCGCCGCCGCGACCACGTCCTCGCCCTCGGCGCACACGCGGTTCAACAGGCCCATGCCGAGCGCCTCGTCGGCAGGCACCGGCCGACCGGTCAGCATGATGTCGAGCGCGCGCGCCGGGCCGACCAGCGCCGGCAGGAACTGCGTGCCCGCGTAGGCCGGCAACAGGCCCAGCTTGATCTCGGGCAGCGACACCCGAACATGCGGCGCAGCCACGCGCTGCGTGCAGGCCATCGCGAGCTCGAGCCCGCCCCCATAGGCCAGCCCATTGAGGGCGGCGACGCTGACCACCGGCGAGCGCGACAGGCGCACCAGCAGGTCGCGCGCCATCGCGCTCTTGTCCAGGCGCGCGTCGGGCGGCATCTGCTGGGTCTCGGCAAGGTCGGTGCCGGCGCAGAAGGCCTTCGTACCCTCGCCAGTGATGATCAGCAGGCGCTGGCGAGCTGCCTCCATCGCGTCGAGGCAGGCGGCCAGCGCGAGCAGGATAGGTCGGGTGATCGCGTTGAGCTTGGCCGGCCGGGTCAGGCGCAGCAGGACAGTGTGCTCGTCGAGCTGCTCGAGGCGGCAGTCGTCGGTCTCGGGAAAGGCGTTGGCCATGGACAGCTCGCAGGCGGGCGGAAACCCGGATGATGCCAAAGCCCGCGCCGGCGCGCCGGCCGGCACGGTTCAGCGATGGCCGAGGATTCAGCGATGGCTGAGGATCTTCGAGAGAAACTCCTGCGCCCGCGGGCCGCGCGGCGTCTCGAAGAACTCGGTCTTCGTGCAGTCCTCGACGATGCGGCCGGCGTCCATGAAGATCACCCGGTCGGCGACCTTTCGCGCGAAGTCCATCTCGTGGGTGACGACCATCATCGTCATGCCCTCGCCGGCGAGCTCGACCATCACGTCGAGCACCTCGTTGACCATCTCGGGGTCGAGCGCCGAGGTCGGCTCGTCGAACAGCATCGCGATCGGGTCCATCGCCAGCGCGCGCGCGATGGCCACCCGCTGCTGCTGGCCGCCGGACAGCTGCCCCGGAAACTTGGCGGCATGCGCGGCCAGACCCACCCGATCGAGCAGCGCGCGCGCCTTGTCGATCGCCTGGTCGGGGCTGCGCCCGAGTACGCGGATCTGGCCGAGCGTCAGGTTCTCGGTGACGCTCAGGTGAGGGAAGAGCTCGAAGCTCTGAAACACCATGCCGATGCGCGAGCGCAACTGCGGCAGGCGGGTTTCCTTCGCGCCGACCGACACCCCGTCGATGCGGATCGTCCCCTTCTGGAAGGGCTCGAGCGCGTTGGCGCACTTGATCAGCGTCGACTTGCCCGAGCCCGACGGCCCGCACACGACGACCACCTCCCCCTTCTCGACGCGTGTCGTGCAGTCGGCAAGCACCTGGAAATCGCCGTACCACTTGCTGACGCCGTCGTACTCGATCATGGCCATCGGGGGTTCTCCGGGGAGCGGACTGGGGAAGACGCCACGCGGCGCGACCGCTCAGCGGATCACCGCGATGCGCGCCTGCAGGCGGCGCACGCCCTGCGACAGCGCCCAGCACAGCACGAAATAGACCAGCGCGACGAACAGGTACATCTCGACGACACGACTGTCGCGCTGCGCGATCTTGGTTGCGGCCCCAACGAAATCGGTGACATTCAGCAGCGACACCAGCGACACGTCCTGGAACAGGATGATGGTTTGCGTCAGCAGCACCGGCAGCATGTTGCGAAAGGCCTGCGGCAGCACGACGAGCTGCATCGCCTGCCGGTAGTCGAGACCGATCGCGTAGGCGGCCGCCACCTGGCCCTTCGGGATGCTCTGGATACCGGCACGCATGATCTCGCAGAAGTACGCCGCCTCGAACATGATGAAGGTGACATAGGCCGATCGCTCGGCGCCGATCGAGGGCGGCCGCTCGGCGCCGGTCAGGGCCTGGATCAGCACCGGCGCGAGGAAGTAGAACCAGAAGATCACGAGCAGCAGCGGCACCGAGCGCATCAGGTTCACGTAGCCGGCCGCGGCCAGCGACAGCGCGCGCCACGACGACAGCCGCGCGAGCGCGAGCAGCGTGCCGAAGATCACGCCGCCGATCGCGGCGACCACCGTGAGTTGCACGGTGTACTGCAGGCCCTTCAGCAGGTAGGGCCAGCTGCGCGCGATGACCTCGAAGTCGAGCCCGGACATCAGCGCCTCGACCCGATGTAGCCCGGCACCGCGACCCGCCGCTCGACCCAGGCCATCACGCGGTTGGCCGCGAAGGCGATCAGCAGGTAGACCAGCGTGGCCGCGGCGAAGGCCTCGAAGTAGCGGAAGGTCATCTCGCCCATCTCGCGCGTGCGGAAGAACAGCTCGGTCAGGCCGATCGAGTAGGCGACCGCGGTGTTCTTGATCAGGTTCATCGTCTCCGACGTGAGCGGCGGGATGATGATCCGGTAGGCCATCGGCAGCAGCACGAAGCGGTAGGTCTGCGCTTCGGTCAGGCCGATCGCGTAGCCGGCGGCGCGCTGGCCGCGCGGCAGCGACTGGATGCCCGAGCGCACCTGCTCGGCGATGCGCGCGGCGGTGAACAGGCCCAGGCAGATCACCGCGGTGACGAACTGGTGCTGGGTGGGGTCGAGCGTGACCACCCAGCGCTTGACCGCCGGCACGAGCCCCGGCAGCACGAAGTACCAGATGAAGAACTGGACGATCAGCGGGATGTTGCGGAACAGCTCGACATAGGCATTGCCCAGCCGCACCAGCCAGCGCCGGTCGGTGGTGCGCGCCACGCCGATCAGCGAGCCGAGGAAGAAGGCGAGCAGACCGGCGAAGAGCGCCGTGCCCAGCGTGAACTGCAGGCCGCCGGCGAGCGACTCCCACCACAGGCTGTCGCCGTCCGCGGTGGGCTCCAGGAAGATGCCGAGGTTCATCCGGGGCCCTGTGGGACAGGCCCGGCGGCGGCCGGGCCGGGGCGTCGATCGGGTGACCCGTGGTCACCCGGCGACCGTGCGACGATCGGGCTCAGACGCCCTTGTCGTTGGGGTTGCGGAAGGCGTCGCGCAGCGGCTGCGTCTGCTGGAAGTTCAGGTTCACGCCCTTCGGCGGGATCGGGCTGAGGAACCACCGGGTGTAGATCCGCTCGATCTCGCCGGACTTCATGATCGCCGACACGGTGCGGTCGACCAGTGCCTTGAACTGCGGATCGTCCTTGCGCAGCATCATGCTGTAGGGCTCCTGGCGCAACGACTCGCCGAGGATCCGGAAGTCGCCGGGAGTGCGCGCGTTGGCGATCTGGCCTGCGAGCAGGATGTCGTCCATCACGAAGGCCGAGACCCGGTCCTCGACGAGCAGCAGGAAGGACTCGGCGTGATCCTTGCCGTAGATCTCCTTGACGTCGATCGAGTTGGTCTTCTCGTAGGCCTTGAGCAGCGGCACCGCGGTGGTGCCCGAGGTGGTGGAGATGTTCTTGCCGTTGAGCTCGGCCAGGGTGTTGATGTTGGAGCTCTTCTTGACCGCCGCCGTCACGTTAATCACGAAGTAGGTGGGGCCGAAGGC
>JBIIHU010000139.1:0-9786 GCA_044235405.1 Burkholderiaceae bacterium | reverse complement strand
CGGTCAGCATCACAAAGGCCGCAGCGGTCAGCATCACAAGGGCCGGAGCCATGAGCTTTCTCATCGGAAGCCTCTCGTGGTTGCGCGCGCAACTTTCCGGCCTTGCCGTGGCCGGCGCGCGCGGGCGGCTGCCGGGGGTAAGAAGACCGCACGCGCCGCCTGCGCGACGCGTCGTGTGGCCAGCGCATCAGTGGCCGCGCCGACCAGGCCGCCGACCAGTGGCAGCAGACGGCGCCCGCGCCTGCGCGTATCGCCAGTCGGTTGTGCCGCGGCCAGCCGGCGCGCCACGCGGCGGTCGATCGCCGAGAGCATGCGCCCCGGAACGGCGGCCAGCATCTCGCGGGTCAGGCGCCGGCGCACCACGATACCGGCGTCCGCGAGCAGCTCGGGGGCCATGTCCGCCGTCAGGCAAAGGTAGACGAGCCTGCGCACGCGGGCATCGCCAAGATCGTGGCCGCCGAGGGCGGCGATCGCCGCGACGAGACGGATCTGCACGAACAGCAGCGCGGCCACGTTGGCGGGCACGGCCACCGGCAGGCTGATCGCGCCGGTCACGCCGGCGAGAAACCCGACGGTGCCAGCGCGGGCGAGCTGATGCCGTATCAGGCGCTCGACCTGTGCCCGCGGATCGTCCCCGGCGACGACGCAGGCGGCGGCCAGCGCATGGGCCGAGTCCAGACCGGCCACCCCCTCGATCGCGCATTCATAGGCCCAGTCGATCGCGCGGGCCAGGTGCGAGGGCTTCATGGTCAGCGACGCTCGATGCGCGCGCCCTCGGCGCGCAGCCGCTCGAACAGACCGGGAAGGTCGCCCAACGGCGCGGGGGCTTGCGCGCACTTCAGCAGCGCGACCGGGCTGTCGTGGCGCTGCACCGACACGGCGAATTCCTCGCTCGCCGGGCGGCCCCCGATGAAATGCGTGACCGCGTAGGCGAGGGCGCCTCGCTTGAAGACCACGCCGCGCAACGCGTGGCCGCCGCCTTCCTCGAGCAGCAGGTGGGGCGTCTCGGGCGCCTTCTGATCCGGCAGCTCGAGCTCGATACGGCCCGCAACGCCGAAGCGGTAGGCGAGGTGTCCGGGCCGCTCGCAGATCGACACGGTCTTGCCCGAGCGGGTCATCCGGCAGGCGAAGACCACCGTCTCGCCAGCCTCGCACAGCGGTGCGAAATCGGTTGCGCCCGCAGACATCGGCGGCGCGCCGATCATCGCGGCCGCGAGTGCGAGGCTAGCGGCCGGCCGCGGCATCGAAGGCGGGGTCGATCGGCACCTGCAGCCCGGTGGCGAGGTGGTTGGTGCGCGCGGCCAGCGCGATGATCGCGAGCAGCTCGGCATGCTGCGCGTCGGTCATGCCCTTCGCTCGGGCGGCCGCGGTGTGCGAGTGGATGCAGTAGCCGCAGGCGTTGGCGACCGACACCGCGATGTAGATCATCTCCTTGGTCAGCGGGTCGATCGAGCTCGGCGTGGCCATCAGGGCCTTGACCTCGGCCCAGGTGCTCTCGAGCAGCGCCGGGCTGAAGGCCAGCGCGCGCCAGAGGTTGTTGATGAAGTCGGTGCGGCGCGTCGCGCGGATGTCGTCGAAGACCGCCTTCACGCGGGGGTCGGATTCGGGATCGGCGAGGGTGGGTGTGGTGGCCATGGCTGACAGGGTGGATAAGGGATGATCTCCGGTGGCGAGAATGCCATGGTCGACACGGCGACGGCCACCGACAGGCGCTGAGGGTCATCGACGTGACCGATGCGCGGACCGCCCTGCTGCGTGGCACAGGATGCGCCGGTTTGCCTATACTCGGCTGGCTCGACGAAAGCTTCCTGCCAACCGCCCCTCCGCGGAGTCGACATGCACTGTGCGCGCTGCGGCACGGACAACCCGACGAACTCGCGCTTCTGCAACGCTTGCGGCAACGCGCTGGGCCAGTTCATCGCGGATCCATCGGGCTCGCCCGCGCTGGGCGGCGGCGAGCGCCGGCGCGCAACCGTGCTCTTCGCCGACCTCACCGGTTTCACCCCGCTTTGCGAGCGGCTCGACCCCGAAGAGGTACGCGAGCTGATGGGTCAGGTGTTCGGCGAGGCCTCGCGAATCATCCTGGGCTTCGGCGGCGTCGTCGAGAAGTACATCGGCGATGCGGTGATGGCGGTCTTCGGCAGCAACCAGGCCAGCGAGGACGACGCGCTGCGCGCGGTTCGCAGCGCGCGCCAGTTCAGGCAGTTCGTGCGGGGCCTCAATGCCCGGCACCCGGGTCATCGGCTGGACGTGCACAGCGGCATCAACACCGGTCTCATCGTCACCGGCCAGATCACGCCGCAGGCGGGCGCGGTCGGCGTGGTGGGCGACGCGGTCAATGTCGCCGCCCGGCTGTCCGACGCCGCCGAGGCGGGCGAGATCCTGCTGGGCGAGGAAACCGCGTTGCAGGTCGAACGCTTCTTTCATGTCGAGCCGCTGCCGTCGCTCGCGATCAAGGGCAAGAGCGACGCCGTGCGGGTTTGCCGACTTGGTGAGCCCCGCGCGCAGCCATCGGCAACACGCCGGCTCGCCGGCGTCCATGCCGCGCTGGTGGGCCGCGAGGTGGAATCGGCTTTTCTGAAGCGGGCACTCGACCGGCTGCGCGACGGCAAGGGCTCGATCCTCGCGCTGCGGGGCGAGGCGGGCCTGGGCAAGAGCCGGCTGGTCGAGGAGTTTCGGGTCAGCCTCCCGGAGAACTTTCGCTGGCTCGCGGGCGTCGCCTACGACCACACCCGCGGCATTCCCTATCAGCCGGTGATCGACCTCCTCGGGCGGGTCTGGGCTATCCAGGAGAGCGACTCGCCGGCGATGGTGCGCGAGAAGTTCGAAGGCCAGTGCCGGCTGCTGCTGCCCGAACCCGAGACCCGGATACCCTACCTCGGTGCGCTGTATGCGCTGGACTATCCGCAGGTCGCCGGCGAGGCGCCGGAGTACCGGCAGGCGAGGCTCGAGGAGGCGCTGCTCGCGCTTTTCGAAGCGATGGCGCGGCAGGCGCCGAGCGTTTTCTTTCTCGAGGACATGCACTGGGCCGACCCCTCGACGGTCGCGCTGGTGCGCCGGCTGCTCTCGGGCTTCCGGGTGCCGGCCATCGTCGTGTGCGCCTATCGGCCGCCCTTCCACCTCTTCGAGCCCGGGGCGGGCATCGAGGGCTACCAGGAGCTCGCGCTCGAGGCGCTTTCCCGAACGCAGGTGACGGATCTCGTCGAGGCCCTGCTCGAAGGCTCGGCGCCGACGGCGCTTCTCGACTTCGTGCTCGAGCGTGCCGACGGCAACCCCTTCTTCGTGGAGGAGCTCCTGAACGCGCTGATCGGCCTCGAGGTACTGCGCCGTGCCGAGGGTGGCTGGCGGCTCGAGGGCGATCTCGGTCGGGTGGATCTGCCCGGCACCCTGCAGGGCGTGATCGCGGCGCGGCTGGACCGTGTCGATGCGCCGAGCCGGCGGCTGCTCCAGGAGGCGGCGGTCATCGGTCAGCGCTTCCTCGTCGAGGTGCTCCATCGCATCACGACGCTCTCCGAGGATCTGCACCCGCGACTCGAGATGCTCGAGGGCCAGGATCTGATCCGTGCCGGTGCCATCGACCCCGATCTCGAATACCTGTTCAAGCACCCGCTGACCCGGGAGGTGGTCTATCAGTCGCTGCTGCTGCGCGAGCGGCGCATGATCCACGAGCGCGTGGGCAGGGCCATCGAGGCGGTGCTGGTCGACCGCCTGCCCGAGTACTACGAGCGGCTGGCCCACCACTTCCTCCACGGCTCGTCGCGTCTGAAGGCTGCCGACTACCTCATCAAGGCGGGCAACAAGGCGCTGGCACGCTACGCGCTCGAAGAGGCTGGCAACTATTTCCGGCGCGGCTTCGAGCTGCTGACGGCCGAGCAGGCGCGATCGCCGGCCGAAAGCGCGCTGCTGTTCGATCTGTTCGACCAGTGGGCCAAGGTCTTCTACTTCCAGGGAGCCATGCGCGAGCTGAACGCGCTGCTCGACCCGCTGGCCGAGGAAGTCGCCAGGCTGGGCGACCCGGCCCGCGAGTCGATGTTCCATGCGTGGCGCAGCTGTTGCCTCTTCTTCCAGTCACGCCTGCACGCTTCCGAGGCGGCGGTGCGCAAGGCGATCGTGCTGGCCGAGCAGAGCGGCGACAGGCGTGTGCTGGCCTATGCGCTTACCTGGCTGTGCCAGGTCTGCGCCTACCTGTCGAAGTTCGACGAAGGCATCCGGGCCGGCGAGCGGGCCGCCGAACTCGCCGACGGCTTTCCCGACGACGACTACCTGCCCTTCAAGTCGCGCGCGATGGTCGGCTTCAACCACTGGCAGCGCGGGGACGCGGCGCGGACGATCGAACATGGCGAGAAGCTCGTCGAATTCGGCCGCAAGCATGCCAATCCGCGATCCGAGTTGCTGGGTTTCATCGTACTGACCAACGGATACCTGGAAGCCGGTGACGTGAACGCGGCGCTGCGGGCAGGGGAGAGCGCGGTCGCGGTGTCCAGGGACCGCTTCTACGACATGGCGGGTGGGCTGGTGCTTGGCCTGGTGCGAACGATGCAGGGCCTGCCGGATCCGGATTTCGAAGGCGTGCGGGCATTCTTTGCCCGTGCATCCGACTGGCTGGACTGCTTTTGCGGCGTCGTGCTCGGCCTGCGATGCGTCCAGGACGGGCGTTACGCCGAGGCCCTGCGTTGGTTCGATGCCTCGGAGGCGTGGTACGAGTCCGTGGACAACCACGCGAACGCCGAGCATGTGCGCCTGATCAAGGGTCGCTTCTACCTGCACATGGCCACCGGACCGCGACCGGCGATGGGCGTCATGGTGCGCAATCTGGGCTTTGTCGCGCGCCACGCCCTGACGGCTGCCCGCCGCGCCGAAGCGCTGCTGCTGGGCGCGGCGGAGTTCTATGGCGCCACGCAGGCGATGGGCCGTCGTGCGCAGGCCCTGCTTGCCCTGGGCACCCTGTACCGATACCGGGGCCGAGGGCCGGAGGCGGCTCGATGCCTGGACGAGGCCTGCGAGATCTTCGAGCGGGTGGGAGCGCATGCCTTTCTGCAGCAGGCGCGCAGCGAGCGGGACGCCGTCGCCGGCGCCTGAGGTCGAACGTTCGCGTGTCTTCGAGCCGACATGGCACCTGCCGTCACGGCATCGCCCATGCAAGCCTCGCGACGCAGCGTCCGCTGCCATCGTTTTCGACCCGATAGAGTGCCTTGGGGCGGGTGGTGTCGAAGTGCCCGCGGTTCTCGTTCCAGAACGAAGTCGCGGGGACGTTCGCGAACAGCCAGTCCACCCGGCAGAGCACCACCTCGAACGGCTCCCTGGCGGGGCGCTCGAGCCGCCATGACGGTTGCCTGCGGGAATGTCCGGGTTCGTCGCCGGCGAGCCCGCGCTTCGGGTCGAGGTAGTCGTCGATGTCCGCGACCGTGACGCCGAGCGCTTCGGCGAATTCCTCGTGCCGGATGCTGAAGAAGCGGCCGGCCTGCACGAGTCTCGTGACTCGCTCGTCCGGGCGCAAAGCCGGGTTGGCCAGGATCGCGTGGGAAAAATCGAAGATCAGCTGGCGCCTGTTGAGCCAGCCCGGTGGTGCGAGTCGCTGAGGGATGATCAGCGAGCGCAGGATGAAGTAATTCATCGAGAGTTCGGGCTCGTCGACGAAACCGATGATGTCCGTGATCGACGAGCGTTCTCGAATCGCCGCAAGAATCCGACGGCTTTCCTGATCGAGCGCAAGTCCCGGCTTGTCTGCACCCGCGAGCGCCGACAACGGAGGTGTGACCAGCGCCGCCGTGCAGACGGCAGCCGTGCAGAGCGCCACCTGCATGCGCGTGTCACAGCGTGGCGCGTTCAGCCTTCGCCAGCACAGGAAACCGGTCAGCCCCATCATCGGGACCGACAGGTAGCGCACGAAGGAGTATTTCTCGATCTGGTAGCCGATGGCGGTCCAGGTTATCGCGAGGAAGAGGAAATAGAGCAGCAGAAATGCCACCGCGAACGCGAGGTCGATCGCCGCTTGCCGCCGGTTCTCGTCGCGCCCCGCGACGAGCGCGATCAGCATCGACGACCCGATCAGCAGAAAGACCGGCATCTGCAGCTCGAACGGCGGCGCCCAGGGGTACCGGACCCAGGCGGCGTGCGGATAAACGCTCGAGAACATCAGCTCGAGCGTGCGCCCGAGTGACGCGGCCAGGCTTGCCGCGTCACGAAGCCTGTCACCGGCTGCGGCGATCGGAAAGGATGGCGCGATGGCGTGATACCAGACGAAGACCTGCCACGTCGTGTGGACCGCAGCGGCCACCCCGACGAGAACCAGCGTGTCGGTGATGGTCCGGTAGGCCGGCATCTTCGGGCGGGCGAAGATCTGCGTGCCGCGATAAGCGGCGACCGCGAGCGCGAACAGCAGCCCCACATGCTTGCTTGCCGCCAGCGCGGCGATCACGAGTGCCAGCATCGGCAACGGGGCGCCGAGCGTCACCATCGCGAGTCCGGTCATCAGCAGAATGGCCTGCACCTGGTCGACCAGCAGCGAGATGACGAGCGACTGGAAAAAGACGATCCAGAGGGCGATCAGCGCAAGGCCACCGATGACCGCGTCGAGCGGCTTTCGATCCTGCACGAGCAGGTGAAGGCAGGAGAAGACGAGTACCCCGTCGGCAAAATACGCAGCCGCACTGCCCATCGCCGGTAGCTGCGCCCGGAAGAAGGCTCGCCAGAGCGACATGCCCGGCAGGTAATCGGCAAACAGCAGCAGCGACGGATCGGCAGCGAGTTCACCGAGTTTCCCGAGGTACTCGACGTGGGTTCCCCAGTGCGAGAACTCGTCCCATGCCCAGTACACCGAGTTCCTGGCGCACAGATAGGCCATCAGGAAGACACCGATGACCGCGCCAGCGAGACTCGTGAACTCGCGCATGGCGCCTGGCGTTCGCAAGCGCGTGAGCGTGGCAAACACGGCGTAGCCGCTGCCAGCCAGGATGATCAGCCGCGGGGCGATGCCGAAGTACTGCAAGACGCCGCTTGCATGGCACAACGCGAAGATCGCGAGCGAAGCGCCCATGAGCGCGTATCTGCGGCCTGCGACCCTCGAGAAGGCCAGCGACCAGCCGAAGAAGGCGAACGCGGTGATCAGCAACTCGGCAAGCGGCATCAGCGTTCGCGCCTTGGGCCGCACCGCACGCGCCTGGCCAATGCCAGCGGGATCATCCGGCTCTGCCGATGGTCCGGGGTCGGCGTCGTGGCTCGCTGCGCAGTCAGAGCTTGCGTTGCTCGAGTCGGCACTGGAAGGTGTCGCTGCCGTGACTGGTCAACGACCGGCTGACTGCCTCGCCGGATAGCCGGTTGATGCTGATATCCCGCATCGGTCGCCAGTCGCCCTCGCGTCGCCATTCGATCCGGTAGGCGATTCGCTCGCTGCGAACCACCGGCTTGACGACGCGGAACTCGGTCGAGTCGCGGCCCTGCGACTCGCCATCGACATCGACGATCACGAGGCCGGTCCAGGCGATGCTGCCGCCATCGCGCACGCAGTTGCGCCCGCTGTACTCGGGCCAGCTGGTCACGTCGAAGCAAAGTGAGCCGTCATGGCGAATGAAGGGGGTCGGCGAGATCGAGCCGGTGGTGATGACATTCGCGCCGGCGGTCGGCGTGCAGACGATCCTCGACTGGCCGAAGGCTGCGGGAGCCATGACCAGAAGGAGGCAAAGTCGGGAGAAAAAGCGTTTCATCGCAGGCTGTTGCAGGGTCGCAGGACGGTGGTCTTGCACTCGGACGCTGCTCGCATGATGCCCGAGCAGAGCCCGGCGCACTCAGGGGAGCTGCCGCCAGAGCACCACGAGCGCTGCGGTCAGGGCCAGCACGGAGCCCGAGCCAGCGGCTGCCATCAGCACGATGCGCTGCCGCGCGACCTCGATGCGCTGCACGAGCAGGGCATTCTGGTCGGCGAGTTCCTTGACCACCTCGGCCGAGGCCTGAAGTTGCTCGCGCATCGCATTCACCGCCATTTCGAGTTCGACGACCTGAGCCTGCAGGCGTTCGGCCTCGGTGGGCTGGTCCGTTGGGGGGTTCCCGCCGGCTTCTTCCTGGGGCGTCTTCGTCCTGCGCAAGTTGCGCGCGGCCTCCCAGAGGCGGCCCGCGCCTTCGGCGATTCGGGGTGCGGCGTCGATCACCGTACCCCACGGGATATTGGATAGCACCGTGAGCACGGTACCGGCAGCCATGAATCCTCCTGCTTGTTTGCTGTGTCCCGGTGCGCGCATTGCGCTGCGCCACCCGTCAGCGTACATCGGCGCGTTCGCGTTCAGCGACTTGCCGGGGGTGCCGCCACCTGTGGCGCGATGCGGATCAGCCGCTTGCCGAGATTCTCGCCGCGATACAGGCCCGCGATCGAATCGGGCGCTCGCTCGATCCCCTCGAGGATGTCCTCGAGGTAGCGGATCCGCCCGTCTCGCACCCAGCCCTCGAGCTCCTTGCGGGCCTGCGCGTACTGTCGGACGTAGTCGAAGACGAGGAAACCCTGCATGCGGGCGCGCTTGACCAGCAGGTGACGCTCCACGCGTGGCCCCTGCGGGATCGGGTCCCAGCTCGCGATCGACGCGGTGCCGCAGATGATCACGCGGGCGCCCACGGCGAGCCGGCGCAGCACGGCGTCGCTGATGGGCCCGGAGGTGTTGTCGAAGTAGACGTCGATGCCCTTCGGGCAGGCGGCGTCGAGCGCGGCCTCCAGCCCGTCGGCCTTGTAGTCGATGGCGGCGTCGTAGCCGAAGTCCTCGATGCACTGGCGGGTCTTCACCGGTCCGCCGGCGATGCCCACGGCACGGCATCCCCGGATCTTCGCGATCTGGCCCACGCACGAGCCGACCGATCCGGCGGCGGTCGAGACCACCACCGTCTCCCCGGCCTTCGGCTGGCCGATGTCGAGCAGCGCGAAGTAGGCGGTCAGCCCATTCAGGCCCAGCACGCCCAGCGCGGTGGTGATCGGCAGGCCGGATTCGGGATCGAGCTTGCGGTCGATGCCGCGGGCCGGTACGGCCGCGTAGTCCTGCCAGCCGAAGAGCCCGGTGACGATGTCGCCCGGCGCGTAGCCGGCGTCGCGCGAGGCCTCGACCCGGCCGATGGCGAGCGAGCGCATGACGGCGCCGATCGCCACCGGCTCGGAATAGTTGGCCACCGCGTTGACCCAGCCGCGCATCGCGGGCTCGACCGACAGGTAGAGGTTGCGCACCAGCACCTGGCCCTCGGCGGGCGTCGGAACGGGGGTTTCGACGAGCGTGAAGTGCTCTGCCTGCGGGATGCCGGTGGGGCGCGAGCTCAGGATCACCTGGCGGTTGACGGTCTTCGACATCGGAGCCTCGGAAAAGGTGGACCCTCGGGAGTTTAGGGCCGGCGGTTCTGCATGACGAGCAGCCGCTTCTGGCGCGCGATCATGGTTGCGTCCGCAACAATTCCCGGACGAGATCGGCGATCAGCGATGCCGATCCTCGCAGCGCGTCGCCCTCGCGCGCGGCGCGCGGCAGCTCGACATGCAGGCCCCGGGTCACCGCGTCGCTCGCGAAGACGCCTTGCGTCTTCGCGCATGCCGCGCTGAAGTGGAGGCGGTCGATCGGCTCGATCATCAGCTCGAGGGCGGGGTAGGAGGCGGCGCGCGCCCGTGCCCGCGAGAGCATGGTCGTGAAGGCCTCCTTCGCCCGGCGCGCCTGCGCGTCGGACACGCCGACGGTGGCCACCTCCACGTGACGCGCCGTCAGCGGGTTCGAGTTGCCGTGGATCTCGACATAAAGCTCCAGCTGGCCGGCTGCCGACGCGCGCCGG
>JBIIHU010000138.1:0-9802 GCA_044235405.1 Burkholderiaceae bacterium | reverse complement strand
CCAGCGGCTTGTGGAACACGACGCGCTTGGGCTCGTCGTAGCGGGAGCTCGAACCGCCGTAACCGACGGCGAGATCCTGCAGCTGGCATTCGCCGCCCTGATCGCAGATCGGGCAGTCCAGCGGGTGGTTGATGAGCAGGAACTCCATCACCCCCTTCTGGGCCTTGATCGCCTTATCGGAGGAGGTCCAGACCTTCATGCCGCTGGTGACCGGCGTGGCGCAGGCCGGCATCGGCTTGGGCGCCTTCTCGACGTCGACCAGGCACATGCGGCAGTTGGCCGCGATGGACAGCTTCTTGTGATAGCAGAAGTGCGGGACGTAGATGCCGAGCTGGTTGGCCGCATGCATGACCATGCTGCCTTCGGCCACTTCGACCTTCTTGCCGTCGATTTCGAGTTCAAGCATGGGAGGGGGGCGCCCGATGGGGGTCCAGGGTGGCGGTTCGCATCACACGTAGGCGGGGACCATGCAGGTCCGGTGCTCGATGTGCCAGGCGAACTCGTCCCAGTAATGCTTCAGGAAGGCCCGCACGGGCATGGCCGCGGCGTCGCCGAGCGCGCAAATGGTGCGGCCCTGGATGTTGTCGGCCACCTGGTTGAGCCGGTCGAGATCCTCGGGCCGGCCTTCGCCGTGCTCGATGCGATGAACCATCCGCCACAGCCAGCCGGTGCCCTCGCGGCAGGGAGTGCACTGGCCGCAGCTTTCCTCGTAGTAGAAGTAGGACAGACGCAGCAGCGACTTGACCGCGCAACGGGTCTCGTCCATCACGATGACCGCACCTGACCCCAGCATGCTGCCGGCCTTCGCGATGGAGTCGTAGTCCATGTCGGTGGCCATCATGATGTCGGCTGGCAGCACCGGCATCGACGAGCCTCCGGGGATCACCATTTTCAGCTTTCGACCGTCGCGCACGCCGCCGGCGAGCTCGAGCAGCTTCGCGAAGGGCGTGCCCAGCGGAATCTCGTAGTTGCCGGGCAGATTGACGTCACCCGAGACCGAGAAGATCTTGGTGCCGCCGTTGTTGGGCTTGCCGGCGGCCAGGTACTGCGCGCCGCCGTTGCGGATGATCCAGGGCACCGCCGCGAAGGTCTCGGTGTTGTTGATCGTGGTGGGCTTGCCGTACAGGCCGAAGCTCGCCGGGAATGGCGGCTTGAAGCGGGGCTGGCCTTTCTTGCCCTCGAGCGACTCGAGCAGCGCGGTTTCCTCGCCACAGATGTACGCGCCATAGCCATGGAAGGCGTGCAGCTGGAAGGAGAAGCTCGAGCCGAGGATGTTCTGCCCGAGATAGCCGGCCGCCCGCGCCTCGTCGAGGGCCTGCTCGAAGCGTTCGTAGACCTCGAAGATCTCGCCGTGGATGTAGTTGTAGCCGACCGTGATGCCCATCGCGTAGGCCGCGATGATCATGCCCTCGATGACGATGTGCGGGTTGTAGCGGAGGATGTCGCGGTCCTTGAAGGTGCCGGGCTCGCCTTCGTCGGAATTGCACACCAGGTATTTCTGGCCGGGAAACTGACGCGGCATGAAGCTCCACTTCAGGCCGGTGGGGAATCCCGCACCACCACGACCGCGAAGCGAGCCGGCTTTCAGCTCGGCGATCACCTGCTCGGGTGTGATGCCTTCGCTGAGGATCCGGCGCAGCGCCTTGTAGCCCTCGCGCGCCTCGTAGTCGGCGATGCGCCAGGCATCGGGCGAGTGCAGCCCGGCAAGGATCTGGGGATTGATGTGCCGGCCATGGAAGCAGCTCTCCATCGCGCGCACACGGGCCAGATCGGCCCCGAAATCATGGGCTCCCATCGCTCAGGCCTTCGCTTTCAGTTCCTCGAGGAGCGCATCGATGCGCTCGGCGCTCATGAAGCTGCACATGCGCTGGTTGTTGACCAGCATGACCGGCGCATCGCCGCAGGCACCCTGACACTCGCTTTCCTTCAGCGTGAACAGGCCGTCGGGCGTCGTCTCGTTGTAGTCGATGCCGAGCTTGCTCTTGAGGTATTCGCCCGCCTTGGCGCCATCGCGCAGCGCGCAGGGCAGGCAGGTGCAGACAGCAAGCTTGAATCGGCCCACCGGCCTGGTGTCGTACATGTTGTAGAAGGTGGCCACTTCCCAGACGGCGATCGGCGGCATGCCGAGCACGCGGGCCACGTCCTCGACCACGGCCTGCGACACCCAGCCAATCTCGGCCTGCGCGATCGCCAGGGCGGCCATCACCGCCGACTGCTTCTGGTCCGGGGGAAACTTCGCGACCTCGCGGTCGATGCGCGCATAGGACGCATCCGACAGCAGGTTCGCGGCTTGGGGGACGGCGCTCATGTCGAGTTCCAGCGGTGAGGGCCTCAGCGATCGATCTCGCCGAAGACGATGTCCTGGGTGCCGATGATCGTGACGACGTCGGCGATCATGTGACCGCGCGACATCTCGTCGAGCCCCTGCAGATGCGCGAAGCCGGGCGCGCGGATCTTCAGGCGGTAGGGTTTGTTCGCGCCATCGGACACCAGGTAGATGCCGAACTCGCCCTTCGGATGCTCGACGCCGGCGTAGCATTCGCCCGCCGGTACGTGGAAGCCTTCGGTGAAGAGCTTGAAATGGTGGATCAGGTCCTCCATGTTGCTCTTCATGCCGACGCGGGCCGGCGGTGCGACCTTGTGGTTGTCGGAAATGACCGGGCCGGGATGGTTGCGAAGCCACTCGACGCACTGACGCACGATGCGGTTGCTCTCGCGCATCTCGGCCACACGCACCAGGTAGCGGTCATAGCAGTCGCCGTTGCGGCCGACCGGGATATCGAAGTCGACCAGGTCGTAGACCTCGTAGGGCTGGGTCTTGCGCAGATCCCAGGCCACGCCCGAACCGCGCAGCATCGGCCCGGTGAACCCGAGCGCCTTCGCGCGATCGGGATCGACCACGCCGATGCCGACCAGTCGCTGCTTCCAGATGCGGTTGTCGGTGAGCAGCGTCTCGTATTCGTCGACGCACCCCGGGAAGCGCTGCGTGAAGGCCTCGATGAAATCGAGCATCGAGCCTTCGCGATCGCGGTTGTATTCCCTGATGGCGTTCTCGTTGCGAAGACGGCTCTCGCGCAGGCGGGGCATCTGCTCGGGGAGGTCGCGATAGACCCCGCCGGGACGGTAGTAGGCCGCGTGCATGCGCGCGCCCGACACCGCCTCGTAGCAGTCCATCAGGTCTTCGCGCTCGCGGAAGGCATAGAGGAACACCGCCATCGCACCGACATCGAGACCGTGCGCGCCGATCCAGAGCAGGTGGTTGAGGATGCGCGTGATCTCGTCGAACATCACCCGGATGTACTGCGCCCGCAGCGGTACCTCGATGCCGAGCAGCTTCTCGATCGCCATCACATAGGCATGCTCGTTGCACATCATGGACACGTAGTCGAGACGGTCCATGTAGGGCACGTTCTGCAGGTACGTGCGGGTCTCGGCGAGCTTCTCGGTGGCCCGATGCAGCAGCCCGATGTGGGGATCAGCGCGCTGCACGACCTCGCCATCGAGTTCGAGGACGAGCCGCAGCACGCCGTGCGCGGCCGGGTGCTGCGGCCCGAAGTTCAGGGTGTAGTTCTTGATGTCTGCCATGGCGTCGCGTGACGGGTGGGGCGCTCAGCGCCCGGCGCCGTAGCCTTCCTCGCGGATGACGCGCGGCACGATCTCGCGCGGCTCGATCGAGACCGGCTGGTAGATGACGCGCTTCTGTTCGGGGTCGTAGCGCATCTCGACATGACCCGAGATAGGGAAGTCCTTGCGAAAGGGATGCCCGACGAAACCGTAGTCGGTAAGGATGCGCCGCAGATCGGGGTGACCCTCGTAGAGGATCCCGAAGAGATCGAAGGCTTCGCGCTCGTACCAGCCGGCCGCCGGCCAGATCTCGACTACCGAAGGCACCCTCGGGAAATCGTCGTCGGGACAGAATGTGCGGACCCGCAGGCGCTGATTGCGAACGACCGACAGCAGATGCATGACCGAGGCGTAGCGTGGGCCCTGATGAGCGCCATCGCCCCAGTCGCGATAGTCGACGCCGCAGAGGTCGATCAGGGTGTCGAAGGCAAGCCCCCCCGCATCGCGAAGGACCGGCGCGACAGCGGCGAGATCGGCTGCCGCGACCTCGATCGTGAGTTCGCCAAAGGCCTCGGTGACGCTGCGGACACGTTCGCCGAGCGCCTCGGCGAGGGCCTGGCGAAGGGATTCGAGGGCGGTCATGGAATCCTCAGCGGGCGATCGTGCTGGTGCGACGGATCTTGCTCTGCAACTGCATGATTCCGTAGATGAGCGCCTCGGCCGTCGGCGGACACCCCGGCACGTAGACATCGACCGGGACGATGCGGTCACAACCCCGGACCACCGAGTAGGAGTAGTGGTAGTAGCCGCCGCCGTTGGCGCAGGACCCCATCGACAGCACCCACCGCGGCTCGGGCATCTGGTCGTAGACCTTGCGCAGCGCCGGCGCCATCTTGTTGCACAGCGTGCCGGCGACGATCATGAGATCGGACTGCCGGGGACTCGGCCGGAAGACCACGCCGAAGCGGTCGAGGTCGTAGCGCGAGGCTCCCGCGTGCATCATCTCGACCGCGCAGCAGGCCAGACCGAAGGTCATCGGCCACAGCGACCCCGTACGGGTCCAGTTAACCAGCTTGTCGATCTGGGTGGTGACGAAACCCTCTCCCAGGACACCTTCCATGCTCATCTGTGCCGCTCCGAGCGCTTGTGCGGGCAACGCCCGACGGGATCACTCCCAGTCGAGGGCGCCCTTCATCCATTCGTAGACGAAGCCGACGACCAGCACGGCCAGAAAGACCATCATGGCCGCGAAACCGAAGAAACCGATCGCATCGAGCGAGACCGCCCAGGGGAACAGGAACGCGATCTCGAGATCGAAAAGAATGAAGAGGATGGCCACGAGGTAGTAGCGGACATCGAACTGCATCCGCGCATCCTCGAAGGCCTCGAAACCGCATTCGTAGGGCGACAGCTTTTCGGTGGTGGGATTCGAGGGCCCCAGCAGCTTGCCGATGGCCATGGGCCCCACCCCGACGGCGATGCCGACGAGGATGAAGAGCAGAACCGGGAGGTAGGGTTCGAGACTCACTGGACGACCTGGCTCGGGTGTGGCTCGGAGGCGAACGATGTTGCCTGGATGACCGCGCGGAGCACGGGCCGCGACAGGAGCCTCGCGGCGGGCTGGAAGGCTCCGGGTGAACTACACCCCCGAAACCCGGATTGTTGGTGCCGACGGCGAGACTCGAACTCGCACAGCTTTCGCCACTACCCCCTCAAGATAGCGTGTCTACCAATTTCACCACGTCGGCTCGTGGATGCCGGGTATCGCTCCCGACAGGCCCGTATTCTACTTCGGAATCTGGCCGCCCGCCCCGTCTTTTTGCACTGCGGCATCGCCAGGCGTGCCGGATGCGGAACCCGATGCCGCCGGCGCGGCCTCGCCCCCGGCCGCAGGGGCTGTCGGCACGCCGGTGTTCGAGGCAGGCTGCTCCATGACGCTGCCGCTCCTGGGAGCGGGACGCCCCATGAAGGACAGTGCCAGCGTGCTCACGAAGAAGACCGTCGCGAGCGCCGCGGTGAGGCGAGAGAGGAAGTTGGCCGAACCGGTGGCACCGAACAGGCTGCCCGATGCCCCGCCCCCGAAGGCGGCGCCCATGTCGGCCCCTTTGCCGTGCTGCAGCAGCACCAGCACGATGACGCCCAGCGCACTGAGCACCTGTGCGACGAGGACCAGGGAAAGCAGGAGGCTCATGCGCGATTCCGTTCAGACAGGTTGGGCGTGACGACAGATGGCGGCGAAGGCCTGCGCATCGAGCGCCGCCCCACCGATGAGCCCGCCGTCGATGTCGGGCATCGCGAACAGCGGTCCGGCACTTTCGGGCTTGACGCTGCCGCCGTAAAGAATACGAGTGGCGCCCGCAGCCAGACCGGCATCGGCCAGCCGCGCGCGAATCCAGGCGTGCGCAACCTGGGCCTGGTCGGGCGAGGCGCTGACGCCGGTGCCGATCGCCCAGACAGGCTCGTAGGCCACCACGAGTTCGGTCGAGGCGGCGGCCGAGGCGAGCCCGGCTAGCGCGCCGACCTGGCGAGCCAGCACGGCTTCGGTAAGACCGGCCTCGCGCTCGGCGAGGGTTTCACCGACGCACACGATGGTGCCGAGCCCGGCATCGAGCGCTCTCGCCGCCTTGGCCGCGACGCGGGCGTCGTCCTCGCCGAACAGCGTGCGACGCTCGGAGTGCCCGACGGTGACCCATCGACAGCCGAGATCGCGCAGCATCGTCGCGGCAACTTCGCCGGTGAAGGCACCGGCCGACTGCTCGGCGACATCCTGGGCGCCCCACGCGAGGCCGGCATCCGCGAGCCAGGCCGCCACCTGCGCGAGGTACGGATAGGGCGGGAGCACCGCGACATCGACCCCGGCAAGCAGCGATGCATCGACGAACGCGCGCAGATCGGCCAGCAGCCGCTCGTTGGCGAGCAGCGAACCGTTCATTTTCCAGTTGCCCACCACCAGGGGGCGGCGGGCCGTCGAGCGCTTCGGGTCCATCGGCGGTTGCGATGCAGGATAGCCCCGGGGACTTCCGGGTAACCCGAAAGTTTAGCCGCCGGCGCGCAGCGGGGTCAAATTCCGGGGGCGGGCAGCTCGGCAGTTCACTCGCGACCGGCAGCAGGCGGCGGGGCCCCGGTCGATGGGGGCGGCGTGGGCGGCGTCCGGCTCCAGGGAGATCCGCGCCCGGATTTCCAGCGCCACAGGGCTACGGCCCAGCCTGACAGGCCGTAGAGAACGAACATCGAGAACAGCACCACCGGCGGATCGCTGGAGACCAGCACGAAGGCCAGCACGATGCCGATGACCACGAAAAAGGGCACGCTGCGGCGCAGGTTGATGTCCTTGAAACTGTAGAAGGGCGCGTTCGAGACCATGGTGACACCGGCGTAAACCGTGACCACCCACGCAACCCAAGCAAGATCGGCGGGCGACGACGAGATCCAGCGCGTCTCGCGAAGGTCGGTGACGATCCAGATCAGTCCCATGACGAGCGCCGCAGCGGCCGGGCTCGGCAGCCCCTGGAAGTAGCGCCGGTCGACGACGCCGATGTTCGCGTTGAAACGCGCAAGGCGCAGCGCGGCGCCCGCGCAGTAGACGAAGGCGGCCAGCCAGCCCCACTTGCCCAGGCCCCGCAGCGTCCATTCGTACATGATGAGCGCGGGTGCCGCGCCGAAGGACACCATGTCGGACAGGCTGTCGTACTGCTCGCCGAAGGCGCTCTGCGTGTTGGTGAGCCGCGCCACGCGGCCATCGAGGCTGTCGAGGAGCATCGCCACGAAGGTAGCGACCGCCGCATGGTCGAAGCGGGCGTTCATCGCCTGCACCACCGCGTAGAACCCGCAGAACAGCGAAGCGGTGGTGAACGCGTTCGGCAGCAGATAGATGCCGCGTGCGCGACGCGGTGCTTCGCCGGGGACGGCCGGGCGCGTCAGGCGAAGGGAGCGAAAACGGCGCCGCGGGTTCATCGCAGGAAGGCTCCCTGGCGGATCCACTTGGTGGCGATCCACTTCTCGCCGCGCTGCACCGGAATCCCGGCATGCAGGCAGCGACGATCGAGATCACCGGCCGCGTTCAGGTACTCGAAGTACACCGCGCTGCCCGGTTGCGGGCGGATGTCGAGGCCGAGTTCGGGGAAGCGGGTCTCGCCGCCGGCCTCGACATGATTGAGGTAGAGCACGATCGTGAGGAGTCGCTGGCCGCCGTTGCGCAGGACTTCGCCACTGCCCGGATCGGCGGGATCGAACCAGTCGTGGTGCGCGAGATACTCGTTCCCGGGCAGGTAGTGGAGGATCTGCAGCGGCTCGCCATGCTCGATGGGCAGTCCGGTGAGCGCGGCGATGCGCTGCTCGAGCCGCGCGACCACGGCATTCTCGCCGCGCTCGAAGAAGGTGCCCTCGCTGGTTCGAACCGGACTGACTTCGTCGCCACCGGTGTGGCGGTCGAGCACACTCGATCGGGTAAGCTTGCCGCTGGACAGCGCGATGAGGCGCTCGCATTCCTGGGCCGAGAGCAGATCGTGGAGCAGAGCGATCGCCGGATCGGCCATCGCGAATCCGATGCCGATCTCGCGGTCGGCCGCCCGCACGCGCGACGCGGCGGGCAACCGGATGGGATCGGGGCGGTAGGCGACTGCCGTGGCGGCCGCGAGCATCTCGGGCGCCTGCCGCTGGACACGCTCGGTCATCGAGCGGACCACCGCGATCGCGACGCGCGCATAGTGCTCATCGAAGCCGCTTGCACGCATCGTCGCGAGCATCTCGGCGTCGTTGCAGCCGCGCACGACATTGCCGGCGAGCCAGTCCTGCCACTCGGTGGGCAGCGGCGGCAAGGGCGGTGGCGCGAGCAGCTCCGGCATGGGCCCGAGTATAGCGCCGGGGGCCGCAAGCCCCCGGAAAGCCGCCTCAGTTGCGGCTCTTGTCGACCAGCTTGTTCGCCTTGATCCAGGGCATCATGGCGCGCAACTGCTCGCCGACGACCTCGATCTGGTGCTCGCCCATCAGGCGCCGGCGCGACAGCAGCGTGGGGGCGCCCGCACGGTTCTCCAGGATGAACTGCTTGGCGTACTCGCCGGTCTGGATGAACTTCAGTGCATCGCGCATCGCCTGGCGGGTTTCCTCGGTGATCACCTTCGGCCCGGTCACGTACTCGCCGAACTCGGCATTGTTCGAGATGCTGTAGTTCATGTTGGCGATGCCGCCCTCGTAGATGAGGTCGACGATCAGCTTGAGCTCGTGCAGGCACTCGAAGTAGGCCATCTCGGGCGCGTAGCCGGCCTCGACCAGCACCTCGAAACCCATCTTGATCAGCTCGACGGTACCGCCGCACAGCACGGTCTGCTCGCCGAAGAGATCGGTCTCGGTCTCCTCGCGGAAGTTGGTCTCGATGATGCCGGCTCGCCCGCCGCCGATCGCGCAGGCGTAGGAGAGCGCGAGGTCGCGGGCGATGCCCGATCGGTCCTGGTGCACGGCCACGAGCATCGGCACGCCACCACCACCCGCATAGGTGGAACGCACCGTGTGGCCAGGCGCCTTGGGCGCGACCATGACGACGTCGATGTCCTCGCGCGGCATGACCTGGCCGTAGTGGATGTTGAAGCCGTGGGCGAAGGCGAGCGTGGCGCCCTTCTTGATGTTGGGCTCGACGTCGTCCCGATAGACGGCGCCGATGTGCTCGTCGGGCATCAGCATCATGACGAAGTCGGCACCCTTGACCGCGTCGGCGATCTCGGCGACCTTCAGGCCGGCCTTCTTGACCTTGTCCCACGACGGGCCGCCCTTGCGCACCCCGACGGTGACCTTGCCGCCGGAATCGTTGAGGTTCTGGGCATGCGCATGGCCCTGCGAGCCGTAGCCGATGATCGCCACCTTCTTGCCCTTGATGAGCTTCAGGTCGCAGTCCTTGTCGTAGAAAACCTTCATCGCGTTATCTCCTGGTTCGGATCGGGGGCGCCGCCGTCGGCGCGTGACTGGGTGGGGTGCCTCGCGAACGCTGCCCGAGAGGCACCCTGCGGACTTCAGGCCTTGAGCACCCGCTCGCCGCGGGCGATTCCCGAGGCGCCGGTACGGACGGTCTCGAGGATCGCCGAGCGATCGAGCGCGTCGATGAAGGCGTCGAGCTTGCTGCCATCGCCGGTGAGTTCGATCGTGTAGGCCTTGTCGGTCACGTCGATCACCCGGCCACGGAAGATGTCGGCCATGCGCTTGACCTCCTCGCGCTCCTTGCCGACGGCGCGCACCTTGATCAGCATCA
>JBIIHU010000137.1:0-9830 GCA_044235405.1 Burkholderiaceae bacterium | reverse complement strand
CAGCAACTGACCGGCTCGCAGGCACCTTCGCCTGGCGGCGAAGGTGCTCCCGCACAACGGGCCGCGCCGCAAGGCGCGCCCGCCCGTGCAGCAGAGCATCGTTTCGGGGCGCCCGCGGGCGCCCCTTGTTCATGGCAGCGAGCGCCACTCAGCGTCGGGCGACGCTGGTGGGCTGCCCGCCGCCGCCCGCTGGCGCTCGCCAGTCACGACCACCCCCGGTCAGTCCTCGCGAGCCGCCCGGGCGCGTCGCGCGCAGCGTGAAGGCGACACCGGCAAGCACGAACACCGCCGCCAGCACGCCGGCTGCAGCCTGGATGCGCCAGTCGGCAAACCAGCCCGTTCCGGACGGCTCGGGTGCCGGCTGAGGCTGGGGCATGGGTGCGGCCACCGGCCGAATCTCGGGCGGGGGGGCCGGCCGCGACTCGGTACCGGAGGTCGAGGTGATACCGGCAGTGCCACCGCCATCGGGCGAGACCGATCCACTGGCCGAGACAGGCCCCGGCCCCGCCGCGGGGACGACTCCGGAGCTACGTTCGTCGGCGAGCCGCTGTGCGGTGTCCTGGAGCTTCGCGAGCTGCCGGTCACGCAGTTCAAGCAGGCGATTCAGGTCATCGACGTTCTTCTGGAGATCGCGGATCCGGGAATCGGCCTCGGCATGGGCGGCGTCGAGCGCCGCGGCCTTGGTGGCGGATGCGCTACCCATGCGGCCGCGACCCTCAGCGGGTGCCGCGTCGTCGCCCGAGATCACCAGCCGGTCGGCGCGCGGCGCCGCCGGCGTCGGCGCTGCATCGTCGCGACCGCGGATGGCGGCTCGCGCTTCATGGCGCGGTACCTGGCGGATCTCGGTCTCGTCGGGCAGCGCGAGCGTGACACCCGCCGGCAGACGATGCACGCTGCCACCGAACAGCGCCTGGTTGCGCCGGTAGAGCGCCATCACGGCCTGGGACTCGTCGACATCGGCCGGCTTGAAACGTCGTGCGATGGCCAAGGCGGTTTCGCCGGGCTGGACGCGCACGTTGCGCTCGCCCGCGGCAGGCTGCGCAGCCCGTCGCTCTGGCGGCTCGGCCCGCACGGCCTTGGCGGCACGGCGCTCGGTAGGGTCGCGCTCCGCGGGGGCGGGTCGATCGGCGGGGCGCTCGGCCGGTGGCGCAACGGCGGCGGGTTGCGCCGGTACGAAGGCTGCGGATGCCGAGGCAGGCGTCGACGGTGCGGGCTGAGGCGACGCCGCCGGTGGTAACTCGGGCTGAGGCACCACCGGCACGAGGTCGAGGCGCAGCGGAGGGTCGGCCACGCGGCTCGCCCCGGCTGCCGGCGGCGACGCCGGGAACGACGGCATCGAAGACCCGGTGGGGCCGGTCCCCACCAGCTGGTAGTTGCGCAGGCTGCGCTCGCCGCGGGTGGTGAGCGCGAGCACCATGTTGAGCTCGGCATCGGCGATCGGTGCACGGGTGGCAACCCGGACCGTGACGCGGCCGCCAGGACGACGCTGGATGCGCACGAGCGCGCCATCGAGGGCCGTGGGATAGCGCAGCCCGAGACTCGCGTAGTCGGCGCGAGTGCCTATCGCGGCATCCAGCGAGTCGGCCGCTGCGGCATCGAGGCCGGCGATCTCGATTTCGGCACGCAGCGGCTCGCCGAACTCGGAAAGCACCACCATGTCGCCCATCGTGATGCCCGCGGCGGCGGTGGGCGCCTGCGCGAGCGCGGACGTCGGGAGCCCCAGCGCGGCGACCAGCGCCAGCACCGATCCCGCCGCCCGCCAGGGCGACGACGGCAAGGGCAGCATCAGGCCGCGACGTGAATGAAGGGAAAGGGGGATCACCATCGATGCCCGCGCCGGGGCAGTAAACGGAGGACTGAAGATGCTACACGGCGCCCGACGGGCCGGCCAGCGACCCGGCGAGGCGGCGCCTGTCGACCGACCGTCGGCACATGCGCGTGGCGATCGAGGCAACCCGATGGCGGACCGCGGCGGCAGGGCGCGCCGCCGCGGGGTGCGCGCCCGATGGCCGCTTCAGTCGGGGTCGGTGAAGACCGGACGACGCTTCTCGAGGTTGGCACGCACCGCCTCGCGCTGATTGGCGCTACCGATCAGACGCGCCTGCTCGACCGACTCGGCGAGCAGCACCGCGGCGGGATCGCCCTGGTCAGCGACCGTGAGCAAGCGCTTGGCGGCACGCAGTGCGTGCGGGTTGCGATGGGCCATCTCGCGCGCGACCTCGGTGGCGGTCGCATAGGGGTCGTCGCAGACCCGCGTCGCGAGCCCCAGGCTGGCCGCCTCGGTGCCGTCGACGATGCGCCCGGTGTAGGTGAGATCGCGGATCTGATCGCTGCGCATCAGCGTGCGCATCAGCAGCGCACCGCCCATGTCGGGCACCAGCCCCCACTTGATCTCCATGATGCAGAGCTTCGCATCGGGCGTCACGTAGCGCATGTCGGCACCCAGCGCGACCTGCAGGCCACCGCCGAAGGCCACGCCGTGCACCGCGGCGATGACCGGGACCGGCACCTGCGTCCAGACCATCGCGGCCTGCTGCGCCGCGTTGGCCAGCCCGTGGGTTCGAAAGGTGATGTCCTTGCCCACGGTGCCGGCCACCGGGCCGCCGCCGCCGCCCGAACCCGAAGCCATCTGGCCGAAGCGCGAGGTGTCGAGGCCCGCGCAGAAGGCCCGTCCCTCGCCCGAGAGCACAACCGCCCGCACCGAGGGCATCGCGGCGAGCCGCTCGCCGGTCTCGATCAGCGCGTGGAACATCGCCGCATCGAGCGCGTTCATCTTGTCGGCGCGCCAGAGCCTGACGTCGGCCACCCCGTCGTCGTCGATCCGCAACCGGATCCGTTCACCGATCATGCATTCACTTGCCATCGCTCACCTCCGGAATCAGACAGGCATTCAGACGAAGATCGCCGCGCCGGCGCGCAGGCGCTCGCGGCACTCGGACACCATGCGCTCGATCAGTTCGGCGCAGGTCGGGATGTCGTCGATCAGGCCGACCACCTGACCGGCCCAGACCAGCCCGCCCTGCGGATCGCCCGCCTCGAGCGCGGCGCGACCGCGCGCGCCGGCCACCAGCGCGCGCACGTCGTCGTAGCCGCCACCGCGCTTCTCGACCGCGATCACCTCGTCGGAGACTTCGTTCTTCAGCACACGGCCGGTATTGCGCATCGTGCGGAAGATCAGGTTCGTGCGGCGCTCGTCGGCACCGACCATCGCCTGCTTGATCGCATCGTGGATCGGCGCCTCGCGGGTGGCACAGAAGCGGGTTCCCATGTTGACGCCCTCGGCGCCGAGCACCAGCGCCGCGGCCATCCCGCGACCGTCGGCGATGCCGCCGGAGGCGACCAGCGGGACACGGACCTTGCGAGCCGCGGCCGGGATCAGCACCAGCCCGCCGACATCGTCCTCGCCCGGGTGTCCAGCGCACTCGAAACCGTCGATGGAGATCGCATCGACCCCGTTGCGCTCAGCCGAAAGCGCATGCCGCACAGCGGTGCACTTGTGGATGATCCGCACGCCTGCCGCATGCGCCTTCTCGATGAAGGCCCGAGGATTGTTGCCGGCCGTCTCGAGGACCTTGACTCCGCAACGGATCACGACGTCCAGATAGGCCTCATAGGGCGGCGCGCTGGCCGATGGAAGGATCGTCAGATTGACGCCGAAGGGCTCGTCGGTCATGCCCCGGCAGCGCTCGATCTCGGCGGCGAGCGCCTCGGGGCTGGGTTGCGTGAGTGCGGTCAGGATGCCGAGGCCCCCGGCATTGGAGACCGCGGCGGCGAGTTCGGCACGTCCGACCCACTGCATGCCGCCCTGGATGATCGGATAGCGGATCCCGAGCATTTCGGTGATCCGGGTTCGGATGGTCGTCATGGTCTGATGGCTCCCGGGATGGGCGGATCGTCATTCGACGCGGCGCGCCGATCATAGACCGCAGCGGCACGCAACGCCTTGCAGGCTCGTCCCGGATATGCTCCGATGCGCGCACCGCTACCGAAGCCGGCCCGACCAACCCGAACGGAGAACCCGCATGCGCTCGCTCATTCTCGCCACGCTCCTGTCCCTCGCCGCGGCACCGGTGCTCGCCGACGGCGGCAGCTGCGCCGCCCGGTCGACCGAGAAGAAACTCGCCGGCGCTGCCAAGACAAGCTTCATGAAGAAATGCACCGAAGACGCGCAGAAGAGCTGCGAAGCCGCCGCGGCCGAGAAGAAGCTCTCGGGCGCGGCGAAGAACAGCTTCGTGAAGAAGTGCGAGAAGGACGCGATCGGCGAGTGACGCGCCCGGTCACGGCCGTCCAGGCGGCCCGAGCGCGCGGCCGTCCAGGCGGCCGCCTGCGCGCGCGGCCGCTCAGGCGGCGGCGGTTTCCATGTCGATGACGACGCGGCCGAGCACCTTGCCGGCCTTGAGTTCATCGAGGCTGCGGTTGATCTCGCTCGCCGGGCGCACCTCGACCGGGGTGCGTGCAAGCCGCCCCGACTGCGCGAGCGCCACCAGCTCGCGAAGCTCCTGGAGATTGCCGACGTAGGAGCCACCGATGGTCAGCGCACGCTGCGCCAGCGGCGGCATCGGCAGCGTGATCTGGCCACCGTAGAGCCCGCACATCACGTAGCGCCCCCCCTTGCGGAAGGCGCCGATCGCGAGCTGCGCGGTGGCCGGCATGCCGACCAGGTCGATCGCGCCGATCAGGTTGTCGCCGGTGATCGCCTTGAGCTGCGCGACCGCATCGGGCAGGCGCGTGTCGAGGCTCGCGCGCGCGCCGTGCGCCATCGCTTCGGCGAGCTTGCCGGCATCGATGTCGCAGGCCACGATGTTCTCGACGCCACGCGCCTTCAGAATGGCGATGGTGGCCATGCCCAGACCGCCGCAGCCGAGCACGGCGACCCAGTCGCGCGACGCGAGCTCGGGCAGCTTGCCGATGGCGCTGTACGCGGTGAGGCCCGAGCAGGCGAGCGTGGCGGCATAGGCCTCGTCGAGGCCGCTTGCGTCGACGAGGTACTTCGCATCGGGCACGAGCACCCGGTCGCCGTAGGCTCCCGGCGCGAGCACGCCCAGGAAGCGGCCGGCCATGCAGTAGTTGTCCTGTCCGGCCTCGCAAGACGCGCAGCGGCCGCAGCCGATCCAGGGATAGACGATGCGGCGGTCGCCGACGGCGACACCGGTCGCCTCGGGCCCGAGGGCCTCGACCACTCCGAAGGGCTCATGGCCCATCGTGAAGGGCGGCACACAGCCGCGATCGCGCACATAGGCGCGATTGCCGCCGCCGAGGTCGAAGTAGCCATCCCAGATGTGCAGATCGGAGTGGCAGATGCCCGAGCGGGTGATGCGCACGAGCACCTCGCGGCCCTGCGGACGGGGCGTCTCGCGCAGGCGCGCCTGCAGCGGCTTGCCATGTTCGATCACTTCGTAGCTGATCATCGGAAGGTCTCCTCGGTGGGAAGACCCGATGGTAGCGCGCGCCACGCCGCGCTGCGGTCCGCTTCGTGCCGCCGGGCTCAGGCGTGCGGCGCCACCGTGACGCGAACCGCCAGCTGCTGCCGGCCGCCACCTCGCACGACCCCGCGCAGTGGCGCGACATCCCCGTAGTCGCGGCCCCAGGCGACGGTCACGAAGGATTCGTCGACGAAGCGCCCGTTGGTGGGGTCGATGTCGACCCAGCCGGCGTCGCCACACCAGGCCGACACCCAGGCATGCGAGGCATCCGCACCGACGAGGCGCGGATGGCCCGGCGGCGGGTCGGTCAGCAGGTAGCCGCTGACGTAGCGGGCGGGCAGCCCGAGAGCACGCAGCGCGCTGACCATCAGGTGGGCGAAATCCTGGCAGACTCCGCGGCGCGCCGCGAGCACATCGGCCAGCGGCGTGCCGACCTGCGTCGCCTGCGGATCGAAACGGAACTCCTCGCGGATGCGCTGCGCCAGCCCGAGCAGCGCGCGACGCAGGTCGCGACCGGGCGAGAAGATCGGACGGGCGAGGGCTGCCGCCGCCGGCAGCAGCGGCACCTGGGGCGAGGCCAGCACGAACTGCGCAAGCCCCCAGCGCAACCCGGGCGCCGCCGTGCGCAGCGCCACCACCTGCTCCTCCCAGGGAAGCGGGCGACGAACGGGATCAGGCCGACCGACCTCGACCTCGGCGAGGCTGCGCACGAGCAGTCGTTCGTGGGCCGACAGCACCGCGAAGCGCTCGATCGGGTTGCCGAAGTAGTCGAGGTCGGACACGCTTTCGGCGGGCTGCGGCTCGACCTGCAGCCGATGCCCGAGCAGCCGCTGGGTCGGCATCGGGCGCGGGCGCAGGTGCGCGAGTTGCCAGGCGCTGTCGGCAGCCCACTCGTAGCGGTACTCGGTCTCGTGGACGACCCGGTAGCGCCTGGCCGCCGGCGGCTCGACGATCGGCTCGTGCGATGGGTCCATGCGCCTCACGCCCCCTGAGGCGAGCGCTGGATCGCTGCGGCGTGACCGAAGAACCGGGCGGTGAGCCGGTCGCTGACCGCGAAGGCCGCGCTGCGCAACCCCGCCAGCGTGCCGGCGAGGCTCGGGGCGTCAGGATGCAGGTGGCGCGGATCGTCGAGCGCGGCGAGCGCCTCGACCGCCGGGGCGAGGACCTCGTCGCCACAGGTGCCGAAGTCGGCACTCAGACGTCCCAGGAAGTCCAGGGCTCCGCGGGCCAGGAACGCGATCGAGCGCGGGTTGCCAGGATCGCGGACCAGCAGGTCGAGGACCGGCAGCCACTCGGGACTACCGAGATGGCGCGTCCGGTAGGTGATGCTGGAATCGGCGAGTTCGAGCAGCCAGTTCAGGCCGGCATCGCGCCCCTCGGCGAGCGCGGTCTCGATCGCCTGGCAGACGAAGGCCAGACGCTCGATACGCCTGCCGATCGACAGGAAGCGCCACCCGGTATCGCGGGTCATGCCGTCGAGCGCATAGCCCGACAGCGTGACCAGGCCGGTAATGGCACGATCGGCCCAGCCCAGCGCATCGAGCAGCGTGGGCTGATCGTGGATCTCGCCGTCCTGGATCAGGCGATTCAGCGCTCGCCAGTTGTCGGCCGAAAGCCGGTCGCGCAGGCTGTGCGCGACCCGGGCGAGCTGACGCAGGTTGCCGGCAAGACCGCCGATGCGCTCGACGCGCACCGCCGCCAGCAGCCAGCCCTCGTCGGGCGATTCGTCGGGCCCCAGCAGGCCGATACGTCTCGCGAGGGCCACGGCAGTGGCGGCTTCGGCGGCGGCGTCGTCGCCACCCTCGAGCAGGTGGTTGAGACCCAGTCGGAGCAACCGGGCGCAGTCCTCGCTGCGCTCGGCATAGCGACCGAACCAGAAGAGGTTCTCGGCGACCCGCGAGGGCAGCGCCGCCGAGGCGCGGGCGAGTTCGCCGGGGCCGACCGTGCTGCGCAGCAGCGAGAAGGCGGCATTGACCGGACCGGCCGACAGCACCCAGGTGTCCTTGGAGGCACCGCCGCGCTGCATCGACACCACGCGGACGCTGGCTGAACCGGCGACGCGCGCAAGCCCGCCGGGCAGCACCGCGTAGCCGGCGCCGGTCGCGGCGGCGAAGACCCGCAGGCCGAGCGCCCGCGCGCCGAGCCGTGCGGGCTGGCCGCGCTCGAGCACCGGCGCCTGCGAGAGCTCGACGAGCTCCTGCGCCACGTAGCGCTCGGGGTGACGACGTACCTGGTCGCGAAAGCGCGCGGCAGCCGCGGCATCGAGATCGTGGCCAAAGACCGGTTCGAAGCGGTGGTCGGGCGTGGCCGGCTTGAAGACCAGCGAGCCGAGGCGCGAGAAGGCGTCCTCGAGCGCCGCCGGCTCGCCGCACCACCAGGTGGCCACCGACGGGATCTTCAGGGGCTCGCCCAGCAGGCGCTCGGCAATGGCGGGCAGGAACCCGAGCAGCGCACCCGATTCGAGCACACCCGAGCCCAGCGCGTTGGCGAGCACGACGGTCCCGCGGCGGGCACAGTCGAGAAGGCCGGGTACGCCGAGCGCCGAGTCGGCGCGCAGCTCGAGCGGATCGCAGTAATCCTCGTCGAGGCGGCGCAGGATCGCATGGACCCGCCGGCCACCCTCGAGGGTCTTGAGCCAGACCTTGCCATCGCGCACGCTCAGGTCGGCCCCCTCGACCAGCGGGAAACCCAGGTAGCGCGCAAGCAGCGCATGCTCGAAATAGGTCTCGTTGTAGGGTCCCGGGGTCAGCAGCACCGTGAGCGGCGGCCCGTCCTCCCGCGAGGCAAGCCGTGCCAGCCCCTCGCGCAGGCCGGCGAAGAAGGCGGCCTGCCGAACGACCCGCATGTCGCGGAAGAGCTCCGGAAACACCCGCGAGACGATGAGCCGGTTCTCGAGGGCATAGCCGGCTCCGGACGGAGCCTGCGTGCGATCGGCGAGGACCCACCAGCGGCCATCGGGTGAGCGGGCGAGGTCGGCAGCGTAGAGATGGAGGAACACGCCACCGGGGGCGCGCGTGCCGTGCGCGGCGCGCAGGAAGCCGCCATGGCCGAAGACCAGCTCCGGCGCGATCAGACCTTCACGCAGCAGGGTCTGCGAGCCATAGAGGTCGGCCAGGATGCGATTGAGCAGGTCGGCACGCTGCGCGATGCCCGCCGCAAGCGGCGCCCACTCCTCGGCGGGAATCACCTGGGGCAGCGCATCGAGCTCCCAGGGGCGATCCAGGCCCTGCGGGTCGGCATAAACGTTGTAGGTGACGCCGTGATCGCGGATCTGCCGCTCGATCGATTCGAGCCGCTCGCCCACACGCTGCGCCGACGCGCCCGCGAGCAGGTCGACGAGCGGACGCAGGTGCTGACGTGGTCGCCCGGGCGCCTCGAGGAGCTCGTCGAAACGGTTGCGGGCCACCGGGTAGGCACCCAGCAGCCCGGCGCTGGCGGCGGTGGAGGCGCTCAACCGGGACGACGGAGATCGAGGGTGAAGGGCAGCGCCGGGTTGCGCGTCTCGGGCGGGAGTTCGAGACGCCCCGGGGTATGACCGATCCGGAAGAAGCGGGCAAGTCGGCGCGCCTCGGCCTCGTAGGCGTTGACCGGAAAACTGTCGTGGTTGCGCCCGCCGGGATGCGCGACGTGGTACTGGGCGCCACCCAGCGAACGCTGCATCCAGGTGTCGGCAAGATCGAAGACCAGCGGCGCGTGCACCCCGATGGTCGGGTGCAGGCATGACGGCGGCTGCCAGGCGCGGTAGCGCACGCCCGCCACGTACTCGCCGACGCGTCCGGTGGGTTGCAGCGGGACGCGACGACCATTGCACACGAGCACGTGACGATCATCGATCAGGCCGGTCGCCCGCACCTGCAGGCGCTCGACGGAAGAATCGACGTAGCGCACCGTACCGCCCGCGCCGCCCTCCTCGCCCATCACGTGCCAGGGCTCGAGCGCGAGCCGCAGTTCGACGTCGACACCGCGCGCGGTGAAGTCGCCGAGCCGCGGGAAGCGGAATTCGAGGTGCGGCGCGAACCACTCGGCGCGCAGCGGGTAGCCGGCCTCGCGCAGCTCGTCGATGACGTCGGTGAAGTCATCCCACACGAAGTGCGGCAGCATGAAACGGTCGTGCAGCTCGGTACCCCAGCGCTGCAGCCGGGGCGGCCGATAGGGTTGCGACCAGAAACGGGCGACCAGCGCGCGCATCAGCAGCTGCTGCGCGAGGCTCATGCGCGCATGCGGTGGCATCTCGAAGGCGCGCATCTCGAGCAGGCCGAGGCGCCCGGCGGGACCATCGGGCGAGTAGAGCTTGTCGATGCAGAACTCGGCCCGGTGCGTGTTGCCGGTGACATCGACCAGCAGATTGCGCAGCAGCCGGTCGATCGTCCAGGGCGGCAGCTCACCGCCGATCGCCTGCGACTGCAG
>JBIIHU010000136.1:0-9836 GCA_044235405.1 Burkholderiaceae bacterium | reverse complement strand
AGGCGCTGCTCTACCGGCTGAGCGGCGACCGCAACCCGCTGCACAGCGATCCGGCCTTCGCGCGGCGCGGCGGCTTCGATCGGCCGATCCTGCACGGCATGTGCACCTACGGCATCACCGGCCGCCATCTGCTGCACGCGGTCTGTGGCGGCGACCCGGCGCGCCTGAGCTCGATGTCGGCGCGTTTCACGAAACCGGTGATGCCTGGCGATCCGCTGACGGTGCAGGCCTGGATCGAGGGCGACGAGGTGCGTTTCCGCACGCTCGGCGCGGGCGGTCAGCCGGTACTGGACTTCGGCACGCTGCGGCGCAAGCCCTGAAGCCGGGCAGGGGCGGGCCGGCGAGGTGCAGCCGGCCCGAGGCGCGTCGCCCCGGCAGGTCTCAGCCCGGTGCGTCGCCGAGGTCGATGATGCCGGCGCGCGCCAGCTCGGCGATCTCGCCGGACGCGATGCCGTGCTCGCCGAGCACCTGCGCGGTGTGCTGGCCCACCCGCGGCGCGGTCGACAGCGGCGCGCCGCTCTCGAAGCGGGGCACGCCGGGCAGGCGGGCCACCGGTACCGCGCGCGGCATGTCGGGCTGATCGAGCCACGCGATCAGGTCGACCGCCGCGACCTGCGGCTCCTGCAGGAAGTCCGCGTAGCGGTTGACCTTCTCGTGCATCACCTGATGCTCGGCCAGGCGCGCCGACCACTGGGCCGTGGTGCGCGTGGCGAGCTGCTCGCGCAGGATGCCGAGCAGTTCGGCCTCGTGGCGAAAGCGCCCGTCGGGGTCCGCGTAACGGGGCTCGGCCGCGAGGTCGGGGCGCTCGAGCGCGGCGCACAGGCCCTGCCATTCGCGGTCGCGGATCGCGGTCACCGACAGCCAGCCGTCGGCGGTGCGGAAGATGCCGTGCGGCACGCCGCCCGGGCGGACCGGGCCCCCTTCGAGGAAGGCCGACATCATGCGGATCGCCTGCAGGCCGGCGGCGCCCTGCATCAGGCTCGCGTCGAGGTAGCGGCCGCGCGGCTCGTCACGACGGCCGTAGAGCGTGGCCGACAGCGCCTGGAAGGCGTAGAGCGAGGTCGCCATGTCGACCGGGATCACCGGCACGCGATGCGGGATGCCGTCCTCGCCGTGGTTCTCGCCGGTGAGGCCGGTGAAGGCCTGCAGCACCGGGTCCATCGCCGGGCGACCCACGAGCGGGCCGTGCTGGCCGAAGCCCGAGATCGAGAGATACACGAGGCGCGGCTCGCGGGCCGAGACCTCCTCCCAGCCGAAGCCCAGACGCTGGATGACGCCGGGACGGAAGCCCTCGATGAAGACATCGGCTCCGGCGATCAGTTGCCACAGCAGCGCCTTGCCGCGCTCCTGCTTGAGATCGATCGCGACGCTGCGCTTGCCCAGGTTGCCGATGATCGAGAAGGCGCTGTGGTCGCCATAGCGCACGCCGAGCACGCGCGACCAGTCGCCGTCGCCGCCGCCCTCGACCTTGATGACGTCGGCGCCGTACTGCGCCATCAGCATGCCGCAGTAGGGGCCGGCGATGCCCTGGCTGAGGTCGATGACCTTCAGACCCCTGAAGGGCGCGTCGTAGCTCACGGGCGATTTCTCCGGAAAGGAAGACTCGACGGCACGCCGGCCGCCAGGGGATTACGGGCGGCGCGCATCGCGATCAGGCGGCCTCGCGGGCGGGGTCGAGCAGGAAACCCTCGTAGCCGCGCGACGCGACATCGTCGCAGCGTTGCCGGTACACGCCGAGCCCGCCGATGTAGGGCATGAACACCCGCGGCTTGCCCGGCACGTTGGCGCCCACGTACCAGGAGTTGGCGCGCGGGAACAGCGTCTGGTCGGCGACCGCGTTGACATGGGCGACCCAGGCGTCCTCGGCCGCGGGATCGGCCTCGATGCGGCGCACGCCGCGCTCGCGCAGCCAGTCGATGCAGCGCGCGATCCAGTCGACATGCTGCTCGATCGACGTGATCATGTTCGTCAGCACCGAGGGGCTGCCCGGGCCGGTGATGACGAACAGGTTCGGAAAGCCCGCGGTCATCAGGCCCAGATAGGTGCGCGGCCCGCCCGCCCACTTGTCGGCAAGGCGCTGGCCGCCCGCGCCGCGGATGTCGATGCCGAGCAGCGCGCCGGTGATCGCGTCGAAGCCGGTGGCGAAGACGATCGCATCGAGGGCGATCTCGCCCGAGGCGGTGCGGATGCCCGCCGGCGTGATCGCCTCGATCGGATCCTTGCGCACGTCGACGAGCCGCACGTTGTCGCGGTTGAAGGTCTCGTAGTAGCCGCTGTCCAGGCAGATGCGCTTGGTGCCGATGAAGTGGTCGCGCGGCGTGAGCGTCTCGGCGGTGGCCGGATCGCGGACGATCGCGCGGATCTTCGCGCGAACGAACTCCGCGGCCTCGGCATTGGCCCGTTCGTCGAGCAGGATGTCGTTGTAGGTGCGCGTGAAGCCGGTCGAGCCATTGCGCCAGGCCGCCTCGAAGACCGCCTGCCGACGCTCGGGCGGGTCCTGCAGCGCGCCGCGGTCGGGCGCAGGCATGCCGGCGATGCCCGCCGGCGCCATGCGGGCCTTGGCGCGCACCTCCGGGTAGCGCGCCTTGAAGGCCTCGACCTCCTCGGGCGGGAGCATCCGGTTGCCGGCCGGCAGGCTGAAGTTGGGCGTGCGCTGGAAGACGGTGAGATGCGCCGCCTGGCGGGCGATCTGCGGGATCGCCTGGATGCCCGAGGAGCCGGTGCCAATGACACCGACTCGCAGCCCGCTGAAGTCCACCCCTTCCTGCGGCCAGAGGCCGGTGTGGTAGAGCTTGCCGGCGAAGCTGTCGCGACCCGGGAGGTCGGGCATGCGCGGCAGCGACAGGCAGCCGGCGGCGCTCACGCACCAGTGCGCGCGCGCCCGGTCGCCGCGATCGGTGGTGATCGCCCAGCGCGCGGTGCCCTCGTCGAAGCTGGCCGCGGTGACCCGCGTGCGGAAGCGGATGTCCCGGCGCAGGTCGAAGCGGTCGGCCACGTGTCGCGCGTAGGCGAGGATCTCGGGCTGGGTGGCGAAGCGCTCCTTCCAGGTCCAGTCCTGCTGCAGTTCGGGCGAGAACGAATACGAGTACTCGAGGCTCTCGACATCGCAGCGTGCACCCGGGTAGCGGTTCCACCACCAGGTGCCGCCGACGTCGTCGCCGGCCTCGAAGACCTGAACGCGCAGGCCCATGCCGCGCAGGCGATGCAGCATCAGCATGCCGGCGAAGCCGGCGCCGATGACGACGACATCGACCTCGATGTCGAGGGAAGGGGCCGCCGGGCCGCCGGCGGCCTGGGCGGTGGCTGCTGCCATGGAAGACTCCGTCCGGGCTGGGTTTTGCGGGTAGAAACATCGGCGCGGGCGCGCCGGCTATCGGCACGAATGTACCCGATGCGAGGTTTTCCCGGGTTTCGGCGCGTGATAAGTTGACCCGATCGTGACGATTTCCCTGGCCCGTCGCGAGGCTCTCGCGGTGCTCGCCCTGTGCACGGCGATGAACATCCTGTCGCGCGGTGCCGGCGAGAGCTTCGCGGTCTTCCTGCTGCCTGTCGCTGCCGAGTTCGGCGCCGATCGGGCCGCGCTCACCGGCGTCTACGCGACCGCGGTGCTGGTGGCGGGGCTGGTCGCGCCCTTCGTCGGCGTGGCGGTCGATCGGCTCGGCCCGCGCCGCTGCTATCTCGCCGGGCTGCTGCTCTTCGGTGGCGCGTACGCGCTGGCCGGCCAGGTCGCGGCGTTGTGGCAGCTCTACATCGTCATCGGCGTGCTGGCCCCCGCTGGCGCCTCGCTGGTGGGCATGGTGCCGGCGTCCACGCTGGTCAGCCGCTGGTTCGGCGATCGCCTTCCCACCGCGATGGCAGTGCTTTCGGCGGCGATGGGCACCGGGATGCTCGCGTTCGCGCCGCTCGCGCAGTGGCTGATCGATCGTGTCGGCTGGCGCCATGCCTACGAGCTGATCGGGCTCGCGCTGCTCGTGCTGCTGGTGCCGCTCGCGCTGCTGCCGTGGTCGCGGATCGCCGCCGGTTCGGCCGACGTGGTCGAGGCGATGCGTCGGCGCGGCGCCGGTCAGGCCGCCTGGACCGTGGCTCGCGCGCTGCGCACGCCGATCTTCTGGGCGCTGGCGGGCATGATGTTCAGCACCGCGGTGAGCACCTACGTGGTCAGCGTTCAGCTCGTCGCCTGCCTGGTCGACGCCGGCTACCCGCCGCTGGTCGCGGCCTGGACCTTCGGCCTGGCGGGCATGATCTCGATCGCCGGCATGATGGGTGCCGCGGCGCTCGCCGAGCGGCTGGGCGAGCGACTGACCGCCACCGTGTCCTACAGCCTCACGCTGCTCGGTCTGGCGCTGCTCGGCCTGGCGCTGGTGCGGCCCTCGGGCTGGCTGGTCGCCGGTTACGTGCTTGCCTTCGGCGGCGCGCAGGGCTCGCGCGGGCCGCTGGCGGCGGTGCTCGCGGCGCGCGGCTTTCCCGGAGCGATGGGCCGGGTCTACGGTATGGTGCTGCTGGCGGCGGGCGCCGGCTCGGCGCTCGGCGCCTGGGCGGGCGGCGCGCTCTTCGATCTCACCGGCGGCTACCATGCGGGGCTGGCGCTGTCGGCGCTGGGCGCGCTCGGCGGCCTGGCCCTCTTCTGGACGGTGCCCGCGCTCGGCGGACGCCGGCCCGATTCCCTCACCGGAGCCCGATCATGACCGACACCCCCGATCCCATCCAGCTCGGCGGCGCCCCCGGCTCGCCCTACACCCGCAAGATGCTCGCGCTGCTGCGCTACCGGCAGCTGCCCTACCGGTTCATGATCCTGAATCGTGACGCGACCGACATGCCGAAGCCGCCGGTCGCGCTGCTGCCCACGTTCTGGTTTCCCGACGGGCCGGGTGGCTCGCTCCAGGCGGCCACCGACTCCACGCCCATCCTGCGGCGCCTGGAGCGCGAGTACGCCGGGCGCAGCGCGATCCCGAGCGACCCCGCGCTCGCGCTGCTCGACGAGCTGCTCGAGGACTACGGCGACGAGTGGCTGACCAAGGCGATGTTCCACTACCGCTGGCACTACCGCGACGACATCGAGCGCGCGGGCGACGTGCTGCCGCGCTGGCGCGCGATCACCGCGCCCGAGGCCACCATCGCGCAGCTGAAGCGGCAGTTCTCCGAGCGGCAGATCTCGCGCCTGCGATATGTCGGCTCGAGCCCCGAGACCGCGGCGGTGATCGAGGACAGCTACCGGCGCTTCCTCGATGCCTTCGATGCCCATCTGCGGGAGCATCCCTTCCTGATGGGCGCGCGCCCGGGTGCGTCCGACTTCGGCGTCTTCGGCCAGCTCACGCAACTCACGCACTTCGACCCCACGCCGATGGCGCTGACGCTCGCGCGCTCGCCGCGGGTGTTCGCGTGGGTCGACCTGGTCGAGGATCTCTCCGGCTTGCCGGTCGCCGAGGACGGCTGGCTGCCGCGCGCCGAGATGGCCCACGCGCTGCGCGACCTGCTTGCCGAGGTCGGGCGGACCTACGTGCCGGTGATGCTCGCCAACGCGCGCGCGCTCGCCCAGGGCGCCGAGCGGGTCGAGACCGAGGTCGAAGGCCGGCCCTGGGTGCAGCAGCCCTTCCCCTACCAGGGCAAGTGCGTGCGCTGGCTGCGCGAGTCCTGGCAGCGGCTGGGCGACGCCGATCGCGCGGCGCTCGCGCCGCTGCTGGCCGACACCGGCTGCCTGCGGCTCTTCGAGGGATGAGCGCGCCGGGCGCCGGCCCGGGCGCGACCCGTGGCGCCCACCGTTTCGCCGGCACCCGCGCGGGGCTGATCGCGGGGCTGGCCGCGGTCGCGATCATCAGCCAGTTCTTCCGCTCCTCGATCGCGGTGATCGCCCCGGAGCTCATCGCCGAGCTCGCGCTGAGCGCGCAGGCGCTGGGCCTCGCGGGCGGCATGTTCTTCCTGGCGCTCGGGGTGTCGCAGGTGCCGGTGGGCATGGCCTTCGATCGCATCGGCCCGCGCCTCACGCTGGCCGCGGTGAGCGTCTTCGCGCTGGCCGGCACGGTGGTGGTGGCCACGGCGGCCGACGGCGCGCAGCTGATCGTCGGCCGCTTCCTGCTGGGCCTTGGCTGCGGGGCGAGCTTCATCAGCGGCGTGGTGCTGCTCGGTCGCTGGTATCCGCCGGATCGCATCGCCACGCTTTACGGGCTGGTGTTCGCGATCAGCCAGCTCGGCAACCTGATGGCGGCCACGCCGCTGGCCTGGCTGAGCGCCTCGGTGGGCTGGCGTGCGGTGTTCTGGGCCTCGGGTGCGGTGCTGGTGGGTATCGTCGCCTTCTTCGTGTGGGTGGTGCGCGACCAGCCCCCGGGCCAGGCGCCGCTGGCGCATCGCGGCGAGTCGCTATGGCAGACGCTGGCCGGTTTCGCGAAGGTCTGGCGCATACCCGGCTACCGGCGCGTGGTCGCGGTCCATACGGTGGCCTACGCGGCGATGGCCACGGTGCTGGGCCTGTGGGCCGGGCCCTACCTGCACGACGTGCACGGGCTCGACGGCGTGGCGCGCGGCAACGTGCTGCTCGCGATGGTGGCCGCGCAGACCGCCGGCATGCTGCTGATGCCGCCGCTCGAGCGCCGCTTCGACAGCCGCAAGCGGGTGATCCTCGGGGCGGCCGGCACGGTGGTCGCGATCCTGCTCGCGCTCGCGCTGCTGCCCGCACCGCCGCTGTGGCTGGCGGTGCTGCTGCTGGTGGGCATCTGCGGCTTCAGCTGCTACGGCCCGATCATCATCGCGCACGCCGCGGCACTGACCCCGCCGCTGCTGCGCGGCCGAAGCTCGGCCGCCGCCAACCTCGGGCAGGTCAGCGGCTCGTTCCTGCTGCCGGTGGGCTGCGGGCTGATCGCGGGTTTCTTCGGCGACGGCGGCGCGGGCTACCCGCCACACGCCTACCGGCTGATCTTCGGCTTCATCGCGCTGGCGCTTGTCACCGGCGCACTGGTCTATTCGCGGGTGCGCGACCTGCGTCCGGGCGAGGCGCCGCCGGGCTCGGGCTGATCCGCGGGGCGCGCCCGGCGCGCCGGGCCGGGCGCGCGTCGTTCAAGCCTGCTCAGCCCTTGCCGTGCGGCTCGCGCTGCGCGACCGGGCCGCCGGCGTCCTTCCAGGCCCGAAATCCGCCCTCGAAGTGGCTCACGCGCGGCACACCCATCTCGGTGAGGGCCGCGGCCGCCAGCGACGAGCGCCAGGCCGACTGGCAGTAGAGCACCAGCGCCTTGCCCGAGCCGAAGACTTCCTTGTAGTACGGGCTGTCGGGATCGGCCCAGAACTCGAGCATGCCGCGCGGTGCGTGGAAGGCGCCGGGCACCATACCCTCGCGCTCGAGCTCGCGCACGTCGCGGATGTCGACGAAGACGGTGTCGGGGTCGCCGTGACGGGCGATCGCATCCTGGGTGGGCAGCGTCTCGATCTTCTCGCGGGCCTCGGCGATCAGCTGCTGGTAGCCTTTCTTCAGCGTCATGGATATCCCTCCTGCGGGTGTGACAATAGGCGCAAGACTATCAGCGAGCCGCTGAGATAGCCGATGACGCGTGTCGGACAGACCCGACGTCCACGCCAACTCGGCCACCAGGCAATCCGCGATGAACACTCGTGATCTCTCCCTTCCGGCGTCGAGCGCCGACGACGCACCCACCCTGGCCGATGCCGACGACGAGGCCATCGGCAGGCACCTCGGCGAGCTGATCGGCTTTCGCCGCGACCTGCACGCCAACCCCGAGCTTCGCTACGAGGAGCACCGCACCGCCGAGTGCGTCGCGCAGGCGCTGCGTGCGCTCGGTCTGGCGGTCGACACCGGCCTGGGCGGCACCGGTGTGGTCGCCACGCTGCGCGGACGGGGCCCGCGTGCGGCCGCCCCCGATCGTGCGATCGCGCTGCGCGCCGACATGGACGCGCTGCCGGTGGCCGAGGCCAACGGTTTCGCGCATGCGAGCCAGGTCCCCGGGCGCATGCACGCCTGCGGCCACGACGGCCATACCGCGATGCTGTTGGGCGGCGCGCGGCTGCTCGCCGAGCGGCCCGACTTCGACGGCACCGTGCACTTCATCTTCCAGCCGGCCGAGGAAGGCGGCGCCGGGGCCAGGGCCATGATCGACGACGGGCTGTTCCGGCGTTTCCCGGTGCAGGCGGCCTTCGCGCTGCACAACTGGCCGCCGCTGCCGGCCGGTCGCATGGCGGTACGCGTGGGCCCGATCATGGCGAGCGCCAACCGTTTCGAGATCCGCGTCACCGGCCGCGGCGCGCACGCCGCGCAGCCGCACACCGGCATCGACCCCATCCCGGTGGCCTGCGCGATCGTCACGCAGCTGCAGCTGCTGGTGTCGCGCAGCGCCGATCCGCTGGACAGCGCGGTGCTCACGGTGGGCCAGATCGAGTCGGGCACGGTCGAGAACATCATCCCGTCGCTCGCGGTCATCAAGGGCACCTGCCGCACGCTGCGCCCCGAGACCCTGCAGATGCTGGTCGACGGCCTGCACCGCATCGCGACGCACGTGGCCGCGGCCCACCTGGCCAGCGCCGAGGTCATCATCCGCCCCGGCTATCCGTGCACCGTCAACCATCCCGCCGAGGCGCGCTTCATGGCCGACGTGATGGCCGAGATGGTGGGCGAGTCGCACATCGATCGCGACGTCACGCCGGCGATGACCGCCGAGGACTTCGGCTACATGCTCGAGGCCGTGCCCGGCGCCTACGGCTTCATCGGCAACGGCCCCAATGGCGCGCCCGGGCCCAACCTGCACAGCCCGCACTACGACTTCAACGACGACGTGCTGGGGCTGGGCGCGCGCTTCTGGGCGCGGATGGTACGGCGCTGGTTCGCGCGCGAGGCGGGGTGAGCGGGGGTCTGAGCGGGGAGCCGAGCGGAGCGGCACAGGCGCCCCGCGGCGCGAACGCCCGGCAGCCGTTCACTACTCGATCGTCGCGCCGCTGCGCCGGATGATCGGGGTCCAGGTACGTAGCTCGTCCTGCATGAACTTCCCGAGCTGCTCGGGCGTGCCGCCGGCGGGCTCCATGAACTGCGCGTGCATGCGCTCGCGCAGCTCGGGCAGCGCGAGCACCGCGTTGATCTCGCGGTTGAGCCGGCCGACGATCTCGGTCGGGGTGCCGGCCGGCGCCATGATCGCCATCCAGGCTACCGCCTCAACGTCGGGCACGCCGCTTTCCTTCATCGTCGGGATGTCGGGCATCAGCGGGCTGCGCGTGCCGGTCGAGACCGCCAGCGCCTTCACGCGTCCGGCCTTCACCTGCGGCATCACCGCGACCGCGGGTACGCAGCTGAACTGCACGTCGCCCTGGATCAGCGCGGTGATGGCCGCCGGCGACGACGGATAGGCGATGTGCACGGCGAAGGTGCCGGTGCGTGCCTTCAGCAGCTCCACGCCGAGGTGCGACAGGCTGCCCACGCCGATCGAGGCGAAGTTGAAGGCGCCGGGCTTCGCGCGCATCGCCGAGACCAGCTCCTTCATCGAGCCGATGCCCGAGTCGGCGCGCACCGCGCAGACGTTGGCCTGGCCGCCGGCGAGCACCACCGGCGCGAGCTCGCGAAAGGGGTCGTAGCCGAGCTTCGAATAAAGCACGGTGTTGTTGACCAGCGGGCCGTTGGTGCTGATCACGACCGTGTAGCCGTCGGGCGTGGCGCGGGCGACCGCGCCGGTCCCGATGTTGCCGCCGGCGCCTGCCCGGTTCTCGATCACCACCGGCTGGCCGAGCCGCGGGCCCAGGCGCTCGGCGATCAGGCGCGCGGCCACGTCCGGCGAGGAGCCGGGGCCGTAGGGCACGACGATGCGCAGCGGGCGCTGGGGCCAGGCCTGCGCCTGCGCGAAGGCGGGCAG
>JBIIHU010000135.1:0-9839 GCA_044235405.1 Burkholderiaceae bacterium | reverse complement strand
CCGGAGCCGAAGGAGCGCAATCGATGTGGGGCGGCGTCAGGTCTGCCGTCTACACCGTCATCTCCCACCTGAGCTAGCGAAAGGACTCCAACATGTGGCGTTACTGGCGCATCGTCGATCCGCGCAAGGCGATCATCCTCACCGGACTGCTGATCGCATTTGTCTCGACGAGCATCCACCTGATTCAAATCAGCGGCGATCGTTACAACATCAACAGCTGGCACCCCGATACGGCCAAGGCCGCGGCTGCGAAAGCCTCGCAGAACGCGCCGACGCCTCCGGGCAAGTAGCGGCCGCGCGGCGTCGATGCCGCGCAGGTGGGCGGACCAGGGCCTTGGCCCCCGCCCACCCCGCGCGACCACGCCGGAACGCGATCGGCTGATGCACAGCGCACAGCAACTGGAGAACTCGAAATGGCCATGCTGAGCTTCGAGAGAAAATACCGCGTCAGAGGGGGAACCCTCGTCGGCGGAGATCTGTTCGACTTCTGGGTCGGACCGTTCTACGTCGGTTTCTTCGGCGTCACCACCGCGTTCTTCACGCTGGTCGGCACCGCAATGATTCTCTGGGGCGCGGCCATGGGCCCGACCTGGAATCTCTGGCAGATCAGCATCGCGCCACCCGACCTGAAGTACGGGTTGAATCTTGCGCCGATGATGGAGGGCGGCCTGTGGCAGATCATCACGGTCTGCGCGCTTGGCGCATTCTCCTCGTGGGCTCTGCGCGAGGTCGAGATCTGCCGCAAGCTCGGCATGGGTCTGCACGTGCCCGTGGCCTTCAGCTTCGCGATCCTCGCCTACGTGACGCTGCAGGTCATTCGTCCGGTCCTGCTCGGTGCGTGGGGGCATGCATTCCCCTACGGCATCTACAGCCATCTGGACTGGGTGAGCAACGTCGCCTACCAGTACCTGCATTTCCACTACAACCCCTGGCACTGCATCGCTGCGAGCCTGTTCTTCGCCACGACGCTGGCGCTCGCGATGCACGGCGGACTCGTGCTTTCTTCGACGAATCCGAAGAAGGGCGAAGTGGTCAAGACGCCAGAGCACGAAGACACGTTCTTCCGTGACTTCATCGGCTACTCGGTCGGCACGCTCGGCATCCACCGCCTGGGCCTGTTCCTGGCACTGGCCTCCGTGTGGTTCGCCGCCGTCTGCATCGTAGTGAGCGGCCCCTTCTGGACACGCAGCTGGCCCGAATGGTGGGGCTGGTGGCTCAACATGCCGATCTGGCGCTAGGACCCCGGGAGCAAGTCATGGCGGAATATCAAAATCTGTTCACCGCGGTCCAACCCACAGGTCCGCTGCACGACGGGGTCGAGTTGCCGAGCGGCGACTGGAAGCGCAGCGGCCAGCCGTTCGTCTGGCACCTGCTCGGCCGGCTGGGCAACGCCCAGATCGGACCGGTCTATCTCGGCGGGCTGGGCGTGGCGTCGCTGGTGTTCGGCACGCTCGCCTTCAACATCATCGGCTTCAACATGCTGGCGTCGGTGGACTTCAGTCCCATCGAGCTGGTGCGCCAGTTGTTCTGGCTGGCGCTCGAACCACCACCTCCGGCCTACGGGCTGAGCATCCCGCCGCTGGCGCAGGGCGGCTGGTGGATCATTACCGGCTTCCTGCTGACGGTGTCGCTTTTCCTCTGGTGGGCGCGCACCTACCGGCGGGCTCGCCAGCTCGGCATGGGCACCCACATCGCGTGGGCCTTTGCCGCCGCGATCTGGCTGTACCTCGTGTGCGGCTTCTTCCGCCCGCTGCTGATGGGCAACTGGTCGGAAGCGGTTCCGTTCGGCATCTTTCCCCACCTCGACTGGGTGTCGGCGCTGTCGCTGCGGCACGGGAACCTGTTCTACAACCCGTTCCATGCGCTGTCGATCGTCTTTCTCTACGGTTCGGTGCTGCTGTTCGCGATGCACGGCGCCACCATCCTCGCGGTGGGTCGCTATGGCGGCGAGCGCGAGATCGAGCAGATCGTCGATCGCGGCACGGCCTCGGAGCGCGCGGGCCTTTTCTGGCGCTGGACCATGGGATTCAACGCCACGATGGAGTCGATTCACCGCTGGGCGTGGTGGTTCGCGGTGCTATGCCCGCTCACCGGCGGCATCGGCATCCTGCTGACCGGCACCGTGGTCGACAACTGGTACCTCTGGGCCGTCAAGCATCACGTGGCGCCTGCCTATCCCGCCGTCTATCCGCTGAGCGTCGACCCTGCCCTGCTGGGAGTCAAACCATGAGCGCCTTCGCCCGATCCGTCCGGCTGCTTGCGCTGCCGCTGGCCGCCCTGGTGCTGGCCGGCTGCGAGCGCCCGCCGGTCACCACCGTCCAGACCGGCTACCGCGGTACCGGCATGGAGCAGGTCTACAACCCGCGTCTGCTCGCGCAACAGGCGAGCCTGAACGCCGCGCCGGCCGCCCAGCCGCCGGCGGGCAGCGACGGGCCCAAAGCCAAGGAGGTCTACCAGAACGTGCAGGTCCTGGGCGATCTGAGCGTGGCCGAGTTCACCCGGCACATGACCTCGATCACCCAGTGGGTGGCCCCCGACCAGGGCTGCGGCTACTGCCACAACCTGCAGAACCTCGCCGACGACAGCAAGTACACGAAGGTGGTGGCGCGGCGCATGATCCAGATGACGCAACACGTGAATGCCGAATGGCAGAAACACGTCGGCGACACCGGGGTCACCTGCTACACCTGCCACCGCGGCAACCCGGTGCCGGCGCAGGTCTGGTTCGCGCCCAAGGATCGCCGGCACGAGAACTCGCTGATGGGCGATCTTGCCGGGCAGAACATCGCCGCGCCGTCTGTGGCGTTGAGTTCCCTGCCGTTCGATCCCTTCACGCCGTACCTGAAGGATGCCCTGCCCATCCGCGTGAACGGTGATCAGGCACTGCGCTTCACTGGGGATGCATTCAACCGCAACACCACCAAGCAGGCCGAGCACACCTACGCGCTGATGATGCACATGTCGACATCGCTGGGCGTGAACTGCACCTACTGCCACAACACGCGCAACTTCCAGTCCTGGAGCGAGGCGCCGCCGCAACGCGTCACGGCCTGGCACGGCATCCGCATGGCTCGCGATCTGAACGTGGCCTACATGGAGCCGCTCACCAAGACCTTCCCGGCGGACCGTCTTGGTCCCAAGGGCGATGTCGCCAAGGTGAACTGCGCCACCTGCCATCAGGGTGCCTACAAGCCCCTGTATGGCGCCAAGATGGCGAAGGCTCACCCCGAACTGCTCGTCGCCGCGGGCGGGCCGAGTTCGACCGCCGCTGCTGCCCCTGCTGACCCCGCGACTGCCGCCCCCGCGACTGCCGCCCCCGCGACTGCCGCCCCCGCGACGGCTGCCGCGCCGGCCACGCCTGCGGCCGCGCCCTCGAAGTAGGCCAGCGCTTCTCCGGACGACCCCGTCGTTGCATAAGGTTCGCGTGAACGACGGGGAGTTCGGCCCCAGGGACTGCCGGCCGGCTCACGCCGGCCTCGAGCCGGCTGCCGGCCGGGACAGCGAGGGCGCCCCCCGCTTCGATCAGGCTGTCGCGCCAGGCGGCTACCTCTGGTGGTACTTCGACGCACTCAGCGATGACGAGCGATACGGACTGACCGTCATCGCATTCGTCGGCAGCGTCTTCTCGCCCTACTACGCTGTCGCGCGCGCCCGTGGCCGGCCCGACCCCGAGAATCACTGCGCGCTCAACGTCGCCCTGTACGGCGACGGCGGCAAGCGCTGGGCCATGACCGAACGAGGCAGCCGGCACGTCGAGCGCGCGAGCCGCCATTTCCGCATCGGCCCGAGCAACCTCACCTGGGACGGCAACTGCCTGCAGGTCGACATCGACGAGCGCTGCGCACCGATTCCCCTGCCGGTGCGGGGCCGGATCAGGCTATGGCCGCAGGCCCTGTGCGCCTTTGTCGCGAGCCTCGACAGCGCGGGCCGCCATCGGTGGGGGCCGGTGGCTCCGTGCGCGCGCGTCGAGGTGGACCTGCAGCAACCGGCGCTGCGCTGGAGCGGCGATGCCTACTTCGACGCCAACGACGGCAGCGAGCCCGTCGATCGTGCATTCGCCGACTGGGACTGGTCTCGCGGGAAGATCGCCAACGGCGACACGGCGGTCGTGTACGACGTCAGGCATCGGGGCGGCGGCGAGCGCGTCATTGCCGCACGTTTCCGCCGCGACGGCAGCCACGAGGCATTCGAGGCTCCGCCAAGACATGATCTGCCCGGCTCCCTGTGGCGGATCGCGCGCCACGCGCGCGGCGAAAACTCGTCCCCGCCGGTACTGCTTGAAACGCTCGAGGACACGCCGTTCTATGCGCGCTCGAAGATCCGCTCGGCACTGCTCGGCGAATCGGTGGTCTCGATCCACGAGACGCTCGACGTGCCGCGTGTCGTGTCTCTGCCAGTGCGTCTGATGCTCCCGTGGCGCATGCCGCGCCGCCCCTGAGACCTGGGCTCAGTGACCCGCCGCTTCGCCATGACCGCCCACCGCACGAGCGTGCTCGCGGGGGCCCAGTGACGAGGCCAGCGCGCCGTGTTCGCGCAAGCCCTCGAGGTAGACCGCTTCGAGATCGGGCGCGGCTTGGCGCAATCCCGCCTCGGCGGCCCGCAGGTGCAGCAGGGGACGCAGCCAGTGCAGCATCCGCACCCATCCAGGCACCCAGATCCTGTCGGCCCGGCGCTCGAGACCATCGATGATCAGTCGTGCTGCCTCGTCGGCGGACATCTGCGCGCGCAACCAGCGCGGCGCGGTATCGCGCAACCGCTGAAAGCCGGGGTGCAGTTCCCCCTCCTCGACCAGAGGCGTACGCACCCATGAGGCATGAACGACGCCGACGCAGACGCCGTGAGCGGCGAGTTCTATGCGCCAGGCATTGGCCATCGCCTCGACGGCCGCTTTCGATGCGGCGTAGGCCGACATCATGGGCGGATGCGCGAAGCTGGCCGCCGATGCCGTGATCAGCAGGCTGCCACGGCGTTCGAGCACGGCCGGCAGGGCCGCCCTGACGCTGTTGAAGACACCGAAGACGTTGACTTCGATGCAGCGGCGCCAGGCCGCGGGATCGGTGTAGGCAAGCGGGCCGAACGATGCGATACCGGCGTTGGCCCAGACCGCATCAAGGCGACCATGACGACGCAGCGCGACTTCGACCGCATGCTGACAGTCGGCGGGCGAACGGACATCACCCGAGATGGCCGAGGCGGCGGGTCCGATCGCATCGGCCGTCGCCCTGGCGAGCGCTCCGTCGACGTCCTGGAGCACTGCAAAGGCCCCTCTGCGAACCAGCTCGCGCGCGCCAGCCGCCCCGATTCCCGCCCCCGCACCAGTCACGAGGACGACCTGGCCGCGCAGGCTCGCGCCGGTCGGCCTCATGCGGGCTTGTTGATCATGAAGTAGAGAATCGGCAGGGGCAGGACCGTCGCCCCTGCCCCCCAGATCTGCCAGGTGCGTGACAGCCGCAGGTACTGCGGCGTGATGACGTCGGTCTCGCGCAGCAGGCGGCGCTGTTTGAGCTGGATCGGCATCAGCACGAGCAGCCAGATAAGCCCCGACAGGCCGAAGAGCAGGTAGGACCAGCGTATCCACGGGTGCAGCGTCTCGCCACCCCAGCGGTCGGCCATCAGGTAGCCTGTAATCACCACGCCCAGCGAGCCCCCCAGCGTGAACAGCACGTCGGTCATCAGCACCATGCGATTGCTGAACTGGATGATCGCGTGATTGCGCGTGCGCTCGGCCAGCGCCGCCCAGGTGCCGCTGACAATGACGTTGCCCAGGAAAAGGCATGCGCACAGCACATGGATGATCTTCAGCGAGCCGCTCATCGCCTGCCTCCCCTGCCACGCGACTCGTCCTGCGCGGACCCGTCCGAGTCCCTCGCTTCGATACCGTCCGGGTGGCCATCGGCGGCGCCCTGATCGCCGCGCTCGCCGGGTTGCACGGCATCGCTCGTCAGCTGCCTGCCCTCGGGTCGAGACTCCCGCCGGGCCTTTGCCAGGTCGGAAAACTGCCACCATGCAAACCCGATGCCGGCCGCCAGCACGCCGAGGATCTCGACCAGCTTGAGCAGGGGCAGGGAGTCGTCCATCACAGTACCGAGCGGTGTCAGCGACCGCTGCGCCTTTCCTGCTCAGCAAGCCGGGCGAAAAGGTCGGTCGCCCAGATCATGCGCTCGTCAAAGCTGCGCCGAGGCACCGCGTACGCGGCTGAAGCTCGCGTCGAACCAGTCTCGGCGCAGGCGGCGTCGACCAGAAAGGCGATCTCGGGCAGGGGCTCCGGGCTGCGCCCCTGCGCGACCGGCAAAAGCAGCGCACGGGTCGAAAAAGCGACCAGCGCCAGCTTGCGCCGTCCTGGCACCACGGCGCGCCGGGTCACCGAGTCGAGTCCGTCGCGCTCCAGCTGCCGACCGATCTCGGCATACACGTTGCGAGCGGCGTCGATCGCGGGTCGGCAGTCACGGGGCAGTTCGGCAATCCCGAGCGCCGAGCGCTCGTACAGCACGTCGGCCTGGGCAAGAAGACGTTGGACGACCGACCCGATGGCCGGCGTGAACCGGGGCGCGGCCAGCCAGGCGTCGGCGTCGACGCCCGCTTGCGCGAGCCAGTCGCGAGGGAGATAGAGCCGGCCGTTGCGCGCATCCTCCCCGACATCGCGGGCGATGTTCGTGAGCTGCATCGCGACACCGAGTTCGCAGGCCCGCGCCAGCGCCGATGCAGAGCGGGCGCCCATCAGCAGCGACATCATCGCGCCCACGGTTCCAGCTACCCGGGCGCCGTAGGCCAGAACCTCGGACAGGGTGTGGTAGCGACGACCTTCGGTGTCCCAGAGAAAACCCTCGAGCAGCGCGTCGAGCAGGGCTCTGGGCAAGCCGAAACCGCGGACGACCTGGGCCAGGGCGCGATCGGCCGGTTCGTCACCGGGACTGCCGCGATAGACGGCATCGAGCCGATTCTGCAGGGCACGCACCTGCGCTCTCGGATCGGCGCCCTGATCGATCGCGTCATCGGCAAGCCGGCAGTACGCGTAAAGGGCGCTTGCCGGAGCCCGAACCCGCGCAGGCAGCAAAAGCGAGGCGGCGAAGAAGGTCTTCGAGCCACCGCGCATCAGCGCACGGCAGGCCGCGGCGTCGTAGCCGGACTGCGCCGGCGATTCGATCGCGTCAGACGAAGGCGCGGACATCGGGCAGTACCTGTTCGAGGGTCTTGGCTGACATCAGGACGCCGGGAACGCCGGCGCCTGGGTGGGTTCCGGCGCCGACCATGAACAACCGATCGACGTCCTCGCTGCGATTGTGCGGGCGAAACCAGGCGCTCTGCAGCAGCAGCGGCTCCATGCCGAAAGCCGCCCCCTTGTAGGACAGGAGACGGTCGTGAAAGTCCTGCGGCGTCATGACTCTGGAAGACACGACGTGCCGACCCAGGCCGGGGAGCACTGTGCGCTCCAGGGTCTGCTCGACGGCGCGCCGGTAGGACTCCGCCGTAGCCTGCCAGTCGGTGCCGCTGTCGAGGTGCGAGACCGGGCTCAGCACATAGAAGGCATCGCAACCCAGGGGCGCCACCGATGGGTCGGTGGCGCTGGGCCGGTGCAGGTACAGACTGAAATCCGCGGGGATCACGTGACGCTTGAAGATGTCTCGCAGCAGCCCCTCGTAGCGGGGACCCAGCACCATCATGTGGTGCGGCACCTCGTCCCAGCGACGATCGGTTCCGAAGTACCACACGAAGAGACTCATCGAATGACGGCTGCTCTCGATCCTGGCGTCGGTCCACCGGCGGCGCCAGCGCGCGTCGACGAGATGGCGATAGGTCCACATGGTGTCGGCGTTGGAGACCACGATCTCGGCGGGCAGCCGTTCACCACCCTTCAGGACGACGCCGGTGGCCCGCCCTCGGCCGCCGGCAGGTCCCTCGATGTCGATCTTCGCCACTTCGGCGTCGTAGCGAATGCTGCCGCCGAGGCTCTCGAGCAGTTTCACCATCGCGCGCACGACCGCACCGGTTCCACCCATCGCCCAGTGCACCCCGAAGCGCCGCTCGAGCGTGTTGATGAGGCTGTAGATGCAGGTCACCGAGAGCGGATTGCCACCGATCAGCAGCGGATGAAAGCTCATGACGATCCGCAGCTTCGGATCCTTGAAGTAGCGGCACGCCATCTGCCAGATGCTGCGCCAGCCGCGCATCCTGACCATGTTGGGCAGGCCGCCGACGAGGTCGCCGAGGGTGTTGTAGGCGATGCTGCCCAGCTCGATGAAACCCAGCTGGTAGCACTTCGCCGCCTCGACGAGGAAAGCCTCGTAACCGGGAACGTCGCCGGGATTGAAGCGGGCGACCTCGGCGCGCATGCGATCCGGATCGCCGGTGTAGTCGAACCACGTACCGTCGTCGAAACGAATCCGGTAGAACGGATCCATCAGCCTGAGTTCGACGTCGTCGGCGAAGCGTCGCCCCGCGGTCTCCCAGAGCTCGTCCAGGAGAAACGGCGCGGTGATGATCGTTGGCCCGGCATCGAAGCGGAATCCGTCCTGCTCCCAGACGTACGCGCGGCCCCCGGGCGCGTCGAGCTTCTCGAGCACCTGGACACGCCAGCCCTTGCAGGCGAGACGGATCGCGGCGGCGAGACCGCCGAAGCCACTGCCGATGACCAGAGCGAGCGGCGCACCGCCACTGCCCTGGCGGGCGCCTGCAGGACTATCGGGCATGAAGGAGCTTCTCATCGCGTCCTGCGGCGTCAACACCCACGGGCTCGCGCGGCGCGGTCGCGGGCTGGGCAGACTCGCTGCCCTTGGCGGGGCGCTGGGCAAGTGCCCACCGCCAGGGTGCAACCGTGTCGAGCGGGAGCACAAGCATCGCATGCTCGACGATGGCCAGGGCCAGCATCGTGGCGACCAGCGTATGGCCGGCAGACTCGACGGGCGAAGCGTCGGGTTGCAGCGCCGCGGCAATGATCGCCGCGAGCGCCAGGAGCGCCAGACCGACGGCGAGCGGGAAGAACGCGTTCATGCGCCGGCGCCGGAAAAAGCTCTGCAGGTAGACCAGATGGTCGGGGAGAAACTGCTCGCTGAGGTTGCGCACCCCCAGGAAAAGGTTCAGCTTGGCGCTCGCGCGCATGACCCAAAGCACGAGAAAGGTCCCCACGCCGACCTGGTTGGGCTGACCCCATGCGAGGGCAACGATCACCAGCGCGACGACGGCGATGCCCAGTTCATGCCAGATGATGGCGCGCAGCGACTCCACGAAGCGCTGCCACCCGTGAAGCCCGCCAGGAAGCGCGCAACGCCTCGGCCCGGTGATCCAGCCACACAGGAAGGTGAGCTCGTGCCACGTCCATGCCAGCAGGGCGCAGGCGAAGGCACCGTAGATGCCGGCGAGGTCGGATTGACGGGCGGTCTGCGCAAGCCCTGCCAGGGCGACGATCGCAACCGTCGTGGCGAGAACCGCGCTCAGGCGCTCGGCGCGATTCGCCAATCTGACGAGGATGAGCACCAGGCCGGTGCTCAGCCACCAGGCGGCGACCGCGGTGGCGACGGCGCAGAGCATCCCGGTCATGCGACGGCTCCGTCGACCCCGCGCGCCGGCCGCCTACCAGGCCGGCGCAACGCGGACCTGCGACGGCAATTCGTGCCGACGGACCGGGTGAAGGTACAGGCGGGCGAACGTGAACGCACCGGCGATCGCCAGCCCGGCCTGCCGCACTCGTCCGAGCACCCCTCCCTGCGCGCCCGCCCGATCGTAGCCCGCACGAATCCGGCAGAGCCGATCCAGCCCGGCCATGAAGGCGGGGTGTCGGGTGTCGAGGGAGATGGGGAAGACCTGCCGGGCAATCTCGGTGGTGATGTCGAAGACCTGATGAT
>JBIIHU010000385.1:0-2977 GCA_044235405.1 Burkholderiaceae bacterium | reverse complement strand
GCTGCAGAAGGCGTGGCTGGCCGAGCAGGTGCCGCAGTGCGGCTACTGCCAGTCAGGCCAGATCATGCGCGCCGCGGGCCTGCTCAAGGAAACACCCCGACCGACGCGTGACCAGATCGTCGAGTACATGAGCGCGAACATCTGCCGCTGCGGCACGTATGCCCGCATCACGAAGGCAATCGAGCGCGCGGCGAAGGAGATGGTCTGACCATGAAGACGACCGTCAATACGCAACGTCGCCAGTTCATGGTGGGCGCAGCCGGCTTCACCTTCGGTGTCGCCGCTGGCGTTCCATCCGCCCTGCTCACGAACGAGGCTGCAGCGCGCTCGGGCAGCGTCATGCTGAACCACTGGGTAACCGTCTTCACCGACGGCACGGTCGCGATCATGTCGCCGGCAGCCGAAATGGGCCAGGGATCGCTGACCTCGCTGCCCCGTATCGTCGCCGAGGAAATGGATGCTGACTGGAACAGGGTACGGGTCGTGCCCTCGCCCGCCAGCGACAAGATCTACGGCAATCCCGGGCGCGGCTACACCCAGTACACCGCCGGTAGCGCCACCGTCTCCGGCTACTTCGACAGCCTTCGCCAGTTCGGCGCCCAAGTCCGCTACGTACTGCTGGACAACGTGGCGCGACAGTGGAACGTCCCGCTCGCCGAACTGAGCACCCAGCCGGGCGTGGTGCTGCATCAGAAGACCGGTCGCAGGATCACCTACGGCGAAATCGCAGCCTTCGCCAAAGTACCGGAAAAGGCGCCGGCGATCACGCTCGAGCCGCTCGCGACCGCGCAGTTCCGCCTGATCGGGCAGGACACTCCGCGCGTTGATGTCGATGGCAAGCACAACGGCACTGCGCAGTACAGCATCGATGTCCAGGTACCCGGCATGCTGCACGGTGCCATCCTGCGCGAGCCCGTCGACGGGGCTGGCGTCGCGAGCGTCGAAGACTCGGCCGCCCGGGCCGTCGACGGCGTCGTTGACGTCGTGCGGCTGAAGTACGGGGTCGGCGTGCTGGCCACCTCGGCGTGGGCGGCCTTCCAGGGACGCAAGGCCCTCAAGGTGACCTGGGGAAACGCGGCCACCGGCCGGGGGTTTTCAACCGACAAAGGACTTGCCCAGTTCTCGGCTGCGGCCAGCAACCCTTCGCAGCCCACCATCGACTGGGAGCGCCGCGGAGATGCGGCAGCCCGATTGAAATCCGCGGCGACCGTGGTCGAGGCCGAATATCGGTCCGATTACGCGTATCACGCTCAGATGGAGCCGCTCAACTCCATCGCCGCGGTATCGGCGATGGGTGATGCCGTCGAGATCTGGTGCGGCGTGCAGAGCCAGCCGATGGCGATCACCGTCGCGGCGCAGGCGCTGGGCATTCCCGAGTCACGAGTGAAGATCAACAGCTATCTCCTGGGCGGCGGCTTCGGCCGGCGAGGAAACCGGGACGTCGATTTCGTGCTCGACTCGGTGCTGCTGTCACGGGCGGCGGGAAAGCCGGTCAAGGTCACGTGGACCCGGGAAGACGATATCCATGCAGGCCGATTCCGTCCGCTCTACGTCAATCGCCTGCGGGCAGGCCTCGACGACGCCGGCAATGTCGCCGGGTGGTATCACCGCGCCGTTTGCGACCATGTGATGGCGTTCATGGACCCGCTGCGTTTCAAGATCGTCAAGGGCCGCGACCCGATCGCGCTTCTGGGCACCGAAGTCCCCACCTACGACCTGCCCGACCGGACGATCGAGGGCGTTCTCCAGACGACCGGGATGCGGACGAACCCGCTGCGCGGGATCGGCTTTACCGCCAACAGCTTCGCGACCGAGGTGTTCGTCGACGAACTCGCGGTGCGGGCCGGGGTCGATCCGGTCGAGTTCCGTCTGCGTCTGCTGAAAGCCCATCCACGCGCCCGCCACGTGATCGAGGAGACGGCGAAGATGGCCGACTGGGGCCGTCGGCGTCCGGGGCGCGGGCTGGGCGTGGCCTACGTCAGCTACTCGGGTACCCAGGTGGCCGGCATCGCCGAGGTCTCGGTCGACTCCCAGACTGGAGCCATTCGCGTGCACGACTTCTGGTGCTCGATCGACTGCGGCGTCGCCGTGCATCCGGACAACGTGGTTGCGCAGACCGAGGGGTCGATCGTCTATGGCATCGGCCTCGCGCTGACCGAACGGATCACGATCGCGGAGGGCGCCGTCGAGCAGTCGAACTTCTACGACTACCACGTGCCGCGGATGCGCGATGTGCCCCAGATGCATATCAAGCTGATCCAGACGCGAAACCAGCCCACGGGCGCCGGCCAGATGGCCGTGCCGCTGGTGCCTTCGGCGATCTCCAACGCGGTGTTCCAGTTGACGGGCGTACGGCTGCGCCAGCAGCCGATGCTGGCCAATCGGGTGAAGCAGGCCATGCTCGACTCCGGCACCCGCTTCGGATGATCGGGGGCCTCATGGGCATGAAGCGCGCTGTGCGTGCCGGCCGCGGGATCCCGGCCTTGGCCGGGATCCTGTGCCTGATTCTTTCCAGTGCGGCCCAGGCCGATGCAGCCCTTGCTCAGAGCAAGGGCTGCATGACCTGTCACCACGCCGAGCGCAAGGGCATCGGACCCGCGTTCCGGGACGTAGCCGCCCGCTATGCCAGCGAGCCGACCGCGAGCGTCGCGCTGGCCCGGAAGACTCGCGAAGGCGGAAAGGGTGCCTGGGGCGACGGAATCATGCCACCCAATCCGCATGTCAACGAAGCGGAAAGCCTGCGCCTCGCGAACTGGATCCTCGGGATGCGCTGACACGATTGCCCATTGCGGGTGCCCGCGCCGCGGCTCGATATCCCCGCTCGCGCCGAGCACCCGCGTTACTGGCTCCATCTTTCGGCTGCAGGTCGGGGCTCCGCAGCAGCACCGACCACACCTGCGCCGCAACCACGCAGCCTGGCACGCGCAAGGCTGCCGCGTGAACGCGTTCGACTCAACCGTCGCGCGCGATCACCTTT
>JBIIHU010000134.1:0-9849 GCA_044235405.1 Burkholderiaceae bacterium | reverse complement strand
GCCGCGGTCTGGCAGTCGGAACTCACCTGGCGCGACTTCTACTTCCAGATCCTGCACCACCACCCACGGGTGACCCACCGGGCCTTCCGGCCGGAATACGACGCGATCGCCTGGGAGCAGGGCGAGACCGCCGACCGGCTGCTGACCGCGTGGTGCGAGGCGCGCACCGGCTACCCGCTGGTGGACGCCGCGATGCGCCAGCTGGCGCAGACCGGCTACATGCACAACCGGCTGCGCATGGTCACGGCATCCTTCCTGGTCAAGGATCTCGGCCTCGACTGGCGCCTCGGGGAAGCCCACTTCGCCCGCCAGCTGATCGACTTCGACCTCGCCGCCAACAACGGCGGCTGGCAATGGGCCGCCTCCACCGGCTGCGATGCGCAGCCCTGGTTCCGCATCTTCAACCCGGTCACGCAGTCGCAGAAGTTCGACCCCCAGGGGCGCTTCATCCGCCGCTATCTGCCGGAACTCGCCAGGCTGCCCGACCGCGCGATCCATGCGCCCTGGCTGGCTGGGCCGCTCGACCTGATGGCGGCCGGTGTGCGGCTGGGCGAAACCTATCCGCGGCCGGTCGTCGACCACGACCACGCCCGCCAGCGCACGCTGGCGCGCTTCGGGGCGATCAAGGGCGCAGCGGCCGCCGGCGAGGGCTGAAGCCAGGCGCAGTCGGGCGAGGGGCGAGGCCCGACGGCTGCGGGCGAGGGTCGGGGCGGGACGGCGGCAGACTTCGGACGATCCGAGCGCCGGGCCGCCCTTTCAGGCCGCCGCCGGCTCGGTGCGTCGCTGCGCGAAGCCGGCGAGCAGCGCGAGCAGCTCCTCCTCGGGGTAAGGCTTGCCAAGGTAGGCATCCACACCGAGGCCGAGCGCGTGATTGCGGTGCTTGTCCGCGGTTCGCGAAGTGATCATCACGATCGGGATCGACGCCCAACGCGCATCGGCGCGCAGGTGGCGCAGCAGCTCGAACCCATCCATGCGCGGCATCTCGATGTCGAGCAGCATCGCGTCGGGCACCATGTCCTCGAGCTGGCCGAGGGCGTCGATCCCGTCGCGCGCCAGCATCACCTGATAGCCCTCGCGGGTCAGCAGGCGCTGGGTCACCTTGCGCACCGTCAGCGAGTCGTCCACCACCATCACGGTCGGCGGCAGGGTCTCGGTGAGCACCGCTTCGATGCTCGGCGCGGCGGTACGGCGCTCCAGGCTCTCCCCAGCCAGCGCCTGCGCGAGCGACACCGCATTGGCGATCAGCACGATGTCGCCATTGCCAAGCACCGTCGCGCCGGTCACGCCGCGCACCCGGGCGGCCTGCGCCCCGACGCTCTTCACGACGACCTCCTGGTTGCGCGTGAGCTCGTCGGCGTGCACGGCCACCCGCTGGTGACCGGCGCGCACGATCGCTACCGGTGCCGACGGCTGGGCGATCGGCGCGAGTTCCGGCTGCTGCATCAGCGCCCCGAGGAAGAAGAGCGGAACCGCCTTGCCCTGCCACTGCACCGAGCGCTGGGCGTAGGCAGCGGCCAGCTCCTGTGGTCGCAGCTGCAGCACCTGCTCGACGCTGGCCGAGGGCACCGCCAGACGGGTACGACCAGCGCTCAGCAGCACCACCTGCGTGACCGCGAGCGTCAGCGGCAGGTGCACCGTGAAACGGGTGCCTTGGCCTGCCTGCGTCTCGGTCTCGATGCGGCCACCGAGCGCCGCGACCTCCATCCGCACGACATCCATGCCGACGCCGCGCCCGGAAAGCTCGGTGACGCTCGCCGCCGTCGAGAAGCCCGGCACGAAGATCAGCTCGGCGATCTCGCGCTCGCCGAGCTGCGCGTCCTCGGCGATCAGGCCCTGCCCGATCGCCCGCTCCCGGATGCGCGCGAGATCGAGCCCGGCGCCGTCATCGGCGAAGGACAGCACGATCTCGCGTCCCTCCTGGCGCACCTCGACCTGGATCTCGCCGGCTTCCGGCTTGCCGATGGCCTCACGCCGTGCGGGCAGCTCGATGCCATGGGCCACCGAATTGCGCAGCAGGTGCTCGATCGGTCCGGCCATCCGCTCGAGCACGCTGCGGTCGACCTCGACCGTGCCGCCGCGCAGATCGAGGTTCACGCGCTTGCCAGTCTCCTTGGCCGACTGCCGGATCACGCGGTACAGGCGGTCGGCGATCGAACCGAACTGGACCATCCGCGCGCGCATCAGGTTCTGCTGCAGGTCGCGCAGCACCTGACCCTGGCGATGCAGGTCGCTGCCGGCGCTGTCGAGGCTGCGCATCGCGTGCCCCTGCACCGTCGCCACGTCGTTGACCGACTCGGCGAGCATCCTCGTCAGCTCCTGGAAACGCGTGTAGCGGTCGAACTCCAGCGGATCGAAGCTTCGGTCCTCGTCGTTCTGTCGGGCAATGCGCGCCTGGATCTGCGTGTCGGCCTGGATCTCGATCTCGCGAAGTTGCGAACGCAACCGTCCGACGTTCTCGTTGAGCTCGACGAGCGACTGCCGCAGCGCGGTCAGCTCGTTGTCGAGCCTCGAGCGGCCGATCGACACCTCGCCCGCCTCGCTGACCATCCTGTCGAGAAGATCGGCACGCACCCGCACCAGCGTCTGGGCAACCGGCGTATCGAGCGGCGCGACGACAGCTGGCGCGGGGTCCTGGGAAGGCGCCGCCTGCACGGATGTCGAAGGCACGACGGCGGGCGCTGGATCGGCGGGCTCCACCGACGAAGCGGCATCCGCCAGCGACGCGGCGGCATCCTCGGGCGGCAGCGCGGCCCGGGGCTGCCGGATCATCTCGAAGAGCGTCACGGCGCCATCGGTGTCGGCGAGCAGTTCCTCGACCTGTGCGACCGAGGGCGAGCCTGCGGCCGCAAGTCGCTCGACCCGGGTCTCGGTGTCATGAAGCATCTGGCCCAGCCGCATCGCGCCGGCCATTCGCGCACTGCCCTTGACGGTGTGCAGCAAACGCATCAGCGTCTGCGGCAGGCGCGGGTCCGCGGGCGATGCCGCCCAGGCACGCAGGCTCTCGCCGATCCTCGGGATATCGTCGGCGGCTTCCTCGATGAATACCGGAAGCAGGTCGGGATCGAGTTCATCGACGATCGCGGCATCGTCGGCGTCGGCGTCGGCGTCGGCGTCGGCAGCGGCGCCAACGTCGACGGCGTCGTCGGTGCCGGCGGTGACGTCGGTGTCGGCACTGGCGTCGGCAGCGGCGGTAGCGACAAGCGCTTCGGGCACGGACACCAGCTCGACATCGGCGAAGTCGTCGGCCAGCTCATCGGACACCAGGCTCTCGGGCATCGGAGCCTCCGGCTCCAGAGCTTCGGGCTCCAGAGCCTCAGACTCCAGGGCCTCGGGCAGCAGGGCCTCGGGCAGGGTGTCCTCGAGCCACAGATCCTCGCGCGGCGGATCCTCCGTGTGCTGGCCCTCGTCCGGCAGCCGCTGGACCGACGAGGCGTCGGCGGCGACCGGCTCGTCGACGATCATCAGCCCATCGATTGGCTCGATATCGACGAGCATGTCGAAATCGGCGATCGCATCGGCGCCGCCGGGATCGTCGTCGGCAAGAGCCTCGAGAGCGGGTGCTGGCGCCTCGAGGCCGGCAGCCTCCTGCGCGATGGCGTCCAGGCCGGCGGGATCGTTGGTGGCCGCGGGATCGACCGTCTCTTCGTCGAAATCGAGGTCGAGAACGATCATGTCGTCGACATCGATCGCGGCCCCGGAGCCGGCGGTGTCGCCCTCCCCGATCTCGATCTCGCCGAGGTCATCGAACTCGAAGGCATCGGCCACGGGTGCCGGCAGCGCTTCGCCGTCCGGCGCGGCGCCTTCCAGCACGATCGCTTCGTCCCCGACGGGCTCGTCGACCACAAGCCCCTCGACCGCCACCTCGTCGATCGCGACCTCGTCGATCGCGGCCTCGTCGAACACAGCCTCGTCGAACATAGCCTCGTCGGCCACGGCATCATCGACCGCCGCCTCGGCGTCTACCGGATGGTCGACCGTCAACTCCTCGACAACCGACTCATCGCCCACCTGGTGCTCGACGGGTTGCGTATCCGCGGCGGCGATCGCGGGCTCGTCGACCGATACCGTTGCGGGCGCAACGAACTCCTCCTCGGGCGGAACCGACCATCGGCCGATCAGGAAGTCGAGCTCCAGGCGCGTCCGCGGGTCGCGCAAGGGCCACTCCCCTGCGGCGAAGCGATGCAGCATCGCATGCACGCGGTCGAGCGCCGAACCGAGCACATCGAGGTCGCTGTCGGAGGGTCGGCACCGGGTGGCGGACTGGACGGCGTACGCCGTCTCGATCGACCCGGCGAGCGACTCGACGGCGTCGAGGCCGATCACCGAGCTGCTGCCGACCAGCGAGTGAGCGGCGCGCGCCGCATCGGCCGACGCACCGCGCGACGGATCGAGCCGCCATTGCGCGAGGTCATCCACGAGCTGCACGATCAGCTCGTCGGCCTCGGAAAGAAATATCGTGTAGAGGGGACGGCTGATCGAACGAGACCCGATCCGGATGGTGTCGCCCGCGTCCGTGGCGTCGTCGGCCTGCTGCTCGGGCGCCGTGCGGTTCCCGGCTGCCTCCCCCGCCTGCGAACCAACCGGAAGAAAGGGCAAGGCGGCTCCTGCCGGTGACGTGAGCGCGTCAGCCGCCATGTCGGCAGCGGCCGGATCCAGCTCCGGCTCCGTCAACGGCTCGCCGCGAGCAAGCGCGGACGCCGCAGCTTGCAGCGGCCGAGGATCGATCGCGGGCCGTCGACCCTCGTGCAGCGCCTGCACCCAGCCGCGCAGTATCGGGGCGGCCCGATCGACCAGCGCCAGCAGCGTCTCATCGACGGGGCGCGCCTCGCCCATCCAGGTGTTGAGCAGTTGCTCCAGCGCCCATGCCGCTTCGCCGAAGTCCTTCAGGCCGACCATCCGGCTCGAGCCCTTCAGCGTGTGAAAACCGCGCCGCAACTCGACCAGCGACTCGCGCGAGGACGGCGTCGCGCGAAGCGCTTGTGCCGCCTCGCCGATCGCGGCGAGCACGCCGTCGGCCTCCTCCAGAAAAATGCCGAGCAGTTCGTCATCGACGCCCGAGGCCTCGACGGCGGCAGACGCCTCGGGCGCGATCGCCGCAGCCCGCGATGGCGGCGCCATCGGCGCCTGCGATGCGATCGCCTGATCGAGCAGGCTGCTGTCGATCTCGAAGGCTTCGAGTTCGAAGGCGGGTGCCTCCGAGTCACTGGACGGCGTATCAAGCCCGGGGGCGACGGCGGCGGGCTGCGCCGCTTCGGGATCGGCCAACGCACCGGACGACCCGCCCCCCGACAGCAGATCCAGATCGAATCCGAAGTCCATCGCGGGCTGCTCGCCAGTGCCAGGCGCCCTAGAGACCTCCGCCGGTTCGGACACCGCCTCGGTATCCCGTGGACGACCCTGGCGGATACCGGTCTCGGGCAGTGCCGGCATCACCGACGGCTTCAGCGCTGCCGCGCCCGGCTGGGCGACGTCGATGAAGCGCACCACTTCGGCCACCTTGGCGACATCGGCCGTCCGTGCCCAGTCGGCTTCACGGGCGTTGTCGGCGACACGCGCGACATCGGCCTGTCGCGCATTGTCGGCCTCGAGCGCGTGCTCGGCCGACCGTGCGTGCTCGGCGACCCTCGCGAGCTCGGCCTGCTGCGCAACCACCATGCCTGCCGAATGCACCGGGGCCGGGGGGGCCGGCTGCACTGGCAGCGGCTCGCTGAGGTTGATCTGCAGTTCGCCACTCGTGGCATCGAGCCAGGCGCGCGGCAACCAGCGCGGGGGAAGGCGAAGTCCGTCGACGAAGAAACCGAGCGCCGCCATGCCATCGGCCAGCCGCGACACCTGTGCCTCGATCGCGCTCGCAGGCCAACCTTCGGCCGCACCCTGCTCGAGCGCGACGATCCGCTCGGCCATGCGCAGCGCCCCGTGAGCCGGTACGTCGTGCCCGAGCAGCGCCAGTGCCCCGCCGACCTGCCGTACGGCGTGCGCGCAGTCCGTCAGCGGCGCGGTCGCGAGGCCCTCGCGATGCAGGCTGTCGAGGGAACTTTCGGCGGTCCGCAACCCGGCAAGCGCCTCGGTGACGAAGACCGTGGTGGTCTCGCGCTGTTCGGTCGTCTGGCAGATTTCACGCAGCCAGGCCGGTACCGTCTCGTCGGTGCGTCCCGCCGCGGCGGCCGTCACCCGCTCGGCCATGGCCCCGGCGCGGGCCTCGTGGGCCGCATCGGGGCGATCGGCCGAGGCCAGTGCCCCCTCGAGGAACAGGATCGCCGTGGCGAGCTCGACGCCGAGGGACCCGGCCAGGACCTGCGGCTGCGGCGCCGTGCCTCGCAGCGCCGCGAGCGCGCACCCGAGGTTGGCCAGCCCCGGCGCAGGCAACTGGCCCAGCGCCGGACGCAGCGCGTCGAAGGCATCGAACAGCGCTGCGGATTCATCGGGATGACCGTGGCCGAGACGATCGAGCGCACCGCGCGCCCGCGCAAGCGCCTCGCGCGCCCGCGACATCGCGCGCGGGTCGGCGACAGCCTCGCTGGCGCAGTCCCAGCCGGCGCTGACCGTTCCGGCAAGCGCGAAAGCCTCGCGGATGAAATCGATCCGGGTGTCGCCCGCCGGCGCGAGCGCGAGACCGAAGAGCATCTCGCGCAGCAGCCCCGTGCCATCGGGCAGCCCGCCGTCGAGCGTGTCGCGCAGATGCAGATTCAGACGAGTCAGCACGCGCCGGGCCGCCGCATCGACCGGGATGCGCGAGCCGAGCACACCGGCGAACCAGGTGTCGGCGACCCACCAGAAAGCGCGATCGCCCGTCCCGAGCGGCGACGCGCGCACCGCCCCCACGGCGCGCGACATCAGGCGCGGACCGATCGGCGAGGCCGGATCGCGCATGGTCTGCAGCAGGCCCTTCTCGTAGGCGGTGCGCATCGCCGACACCGGCGGGTCGCCTTCGCCGCGGGCGGGCGGCGGCGGCGCGAGGGCGCAGCCGCGAAGATCGACCGCGATGAGCTCCGCCGGACTCGCCGGCGCCACCCGCCGCGCGCTGCGCAGCGACTGGAGGGTCTCGAAGAGCGGCAGCGCCGACCGCGGCGAACCATGCTGCGGCAGTTCATCGAGATGCGCGAGCAGCTCGCCGAAGGCATGCGCAACGCGCGTGCACAGCTCGCCATCGAGCGAAAGCGTGCCAGCGGCGAGCCCATCGACAATCGCCTCGACCTCGACGATCAGCCGGGTCTCGCCGCTGAGGTCGAGCAGCTCCAGCGCGCCGCGCACCTGACGCAGCAGCGACTGCGCCTCGGTGAGATCGTCCCGGGGCGATGCCGGCGCAACCGATGCCGTATCGAGCACGGTGCTGACGCGGGCGAGCGAGCGCCGGAATTCGGGCAGGCACCAGGAGAGGCTGACGGGATCGAACACGCGCATGAAGCTCACCCCTGCGATCGCCTCAGGCGACCTTGAATCGGGACACCGAGTGCTGCAGTTCCTGCGACAGGTCCGCCAGCTGACGGATCGAGCCCGCGGTCTGCAGGGTGCCCTCGCTGGTCTGCTCGGTCACCAGCAGGATCCGCTGGATCGACTGGGCCACGATGCCCGCGGACGCCGCCTGACGCGACGTCGAATTCGAAAACTCCTCGATCAGCTCGGCCACGTGCGCCGACACCCGACCTATCTCGTCGAGGGCGCGTCCGGCGTCGTCGGACTGCCGCGTGCCCTCGACCACGCCCTGCGTGCTGCGCTCCATCGCGGCCACCGCATTGTGCGTGTCGGTCTGGATCGTCCGGATCAGGCCGGCGATCTGCCGCGTGGCCGCGGCGCTGCGCTCGGCAAGCTGCTGCACCTCTTCGGCGACCACCGTGAAACCGCGCCCCGCTTCCCCAGCCGATGCGGCCTGGATCGCGGCATTGAGCGCCAGCACGTTGGTCTGCTCGGTGATGTCGGAGATCAGCTCGACGATCTCGCCGATTTCCTGGGAAGACTCCCCCAGCCGCTTGATGCGCTTGGCGGTTTCCTGGATGTGGTCGCGGATGCCGTTCATGCCCTCGATCGCGGTATGGACCGCGCGGGCGCCGTCCTGCGACGCCGACAGCGAATGGCGCGCGACATGCGCCGATTCGGCAGCACGCGCCGAGACCTCGTTGATCTGCTGCGCCATCCGCAGCACCGACTCGCCGGTGTCGCGGATCTCGCGGCTCTGCTCCTCGGAGGCGGCCTGCAGGCTCGAGGCGATCATCTGCGCCTGCGAGGAGGCGGCGTTCACCATCTCGGCGGTCGCGTTGATTCGCGACACCAGACTGCGCAGTTCCTCGACCGTGTAGTTGACCGAATCGGCGATCGCACCGGTGATGTCCTCGGAGACCGTCGCCTGCACGGTCAGGTCGCCATCGGCGACGCTCTGCAACTCGTTCATCAGCCGCAAGATGGCGGCCTGGTTCTGCTCGTTGGCCTGCTTGGCGTCCTGCTCGAGACGTTCGGCCTCGCGCAGCTGCCGATCGATGCGCTCGCGGCGCAGGCGCCCGTCGCGCATCTGGGCCCGGACGAGGCCGACCGCGGCCAGCGCCGCAAGCACCGCGCAGCCGATCGCCGGCCACAGCGCCCATCCGGCGACGTCGCCTGTTGGCGCAGCGCCCTCGCCGCCCGAAGCCCGAAGCGCCTTGCGCAAGGGCTCTGCCTCCGCCTCGATCAGGGCCGCGGCCTCGCGCGCCTCGCGAATCGCCGGCACCAGCGGCTGGATCGCCTGCACCGGTGCGACCAACGCATCGGCCTGGCCGACCAGGCGCTGCAGCGCCTCGCGCGCGCGGGGATCGGTGGTCGCGGGAATCCGCAGCCGCTCGCTGCCCACGAGCAGCGAACCCGCGACCTCGCGCGCCCGGGCAAGGTCGGCCGCGAGCGTCTCACCCGCCTGCCGCGCCGAGGCGACATCACCCACGAGCAGCAGATCGAGTTCGCGGGGCAGCTTCTGGACGAGGCCTGGCAGCTTGCCAGCCTCGACCAGCTCGCCCGGGTTGGTTGCCGCGGCAAGCTTGCGGGCGAGCACGGTTTCGGCGTCGGCAAGCATCGGCCCGGATGCCGCCTGCAGTCGCGAGCGCAGGGCGCCCGCCTCACGAAGGGCCGGCGCGCGATCGAGCACCACGGCGGCCTGCGCATCGGTCTTGCGCCAGAGCGCGTGCACGCGGCCGGCATCGGTTCCGGCGGGCGTCAGCGAGGCACCGAGCATCGTCGAGGACGCCAGCACCTGCTGCAGACCCTCGCGCGCCTCGCGCAGCGGCTCGATGGCGTCGGCCGTGCCGCTTGCTGCCCGGGAGGCGACCCGTGCCAGCCGCTGCGCCTCGGCAATCGCATCGCTCGAGCGTCCCTGTGCGGGTGCAAGACCGACACCGCCCGCGGCATGCCACCAGCCGAACGCGAAGCAACCGACAAGCCCTGCCAGCAGCAACACGAGCATCGCCCAGAAACCGCGACCGTCTCCATCGGCGCTGTCGGCGCGGGCAGCCGGCGGAGTCGTGCCCGACCCGGCAACCGATTCCACTGGCGCGGGCATCGCCTCGACGGCGATAGGCTTCGGCGCCGATGGCGCCTGCGCGTCGGCGGGAACCCGCATCCGGGTTGCAGCGGTCAGCCGCTCGCGCGGTGCACGGCCGGCCGCCGAGGACTCGGGAAGCCGCTGGCGCGCCTCCGGCAGGAATCCGGAGTCGACCATGTCGAGCACGCTGTCGGCGAAACGGGTGTCGGGGCCGAGCGGGCCGAGCACGAAATCCGGGTCGTCATGGGCGAAAGCGGTATCGCCGGCTCGCCTTGCGACGGACGGGCGCGATGCTGCCCGCACGGCCGGCGCGGCTGGCGCCGCCTTGCGTGAGGGCGCGAGAAAGGCAG
>JBIIHU010000133.1:0-9875 GCA_044235405.1 Burkholderiaceae bacterium | reverse complement strand
CCGGCGAGCAGACCGTCGCGGTCTTCGGCCAGGGGCCCGTGGGGCTATCGGCCACGCAGCTCGCGCAGGCGCTGGGCGCGCGCGTGATCGCGCTCGATGTCAGCGATGCCCGGCTGGCGCGCGCCTCGGCGCTGGGCGCCGCGCATGTCATCAACCCCACGCGCGACGACCCGGTGGCCGCGATCCGCGAACTCACCGGCGGCCTGGGCGCGCACGCCTCGCTCGACGCCTCCTCATCGCCCGACGCGAGGCGGCAGTCGGTCCAGTGCGTGCGCACCTGGGGCAAGGCCTGCTTCATCGGCGAGGGCGGCCATGTGACCCTCGACGTGAGCCCCGACATGCTGCGCCGGCAGGTGACGCTGATCGGCTCGTGGACCTTCTCGACCATCGGTCAGAAGGACTGCGCCGACTTCGTTGCCGAACGCGGGGTCGATGTCGATGCGCTGTTCAGCCATCGCTGGCTGCTCGAGCAGGCCGAGGAGGCCTATCAGGTGTTCGATCGCCAGTCCGACGGCAAGGGCGTGATCCTGATGGATGGCTGAGCGGCGGCGCGAACGGCGCGCGATGGCCGAAGGACGGCCTTCAGTGCCCCGCCAAAGCCGGCTTTTCGTGCAATTGTTCCGGTGGCGGCCGATCCGGCCTTCCGCCCGCCCGCATCGATGAGACTTTTTTCCTCAACGTGCGCGCCACCATCGCCGATTCTGGCCAGACGCGAGCCGCAGGATGATTCCCCGACGTGCGGAATCCCGGCGAGCGACCCGAGGTCAACCCTGATGTTCCCGCTGAAGGCCGCCACATTCCTCTTCGTCGTCGCCCTGTTCTTCGGGGTGGTGTCGATGGAGCGTGGCGTCGACGAACAGACCGGCCATGCGTGGGTCAAGTTCAGCGTCAGCGACCATGGCCTCGAGAAGGCGCGCGGGCTGCTGCTGCAGCTCGCCGACGCGGTGCAGGCCCTGCGCGACCGTCAGGGCCCGCCGCCCGACTCGCTGGCGCGCGCCCCGATCGACGCTCGCGGCGAACCCCGCATCCCCCGCTGAACGGCGGCTCGCGCCGCCGGCGACGCGAGCAGCGCCCGTTCAGAGCGCGTTCACCGGTATCTTGAGGTAGGACACACCGTTGCTCTCGGGCGGCGGCATCTGCCCTGCACGGATGTTCACCTGAACCGACGGCAGAATCAGCACCGGCATCGCCAGCGTCGCGTCGCGCGCGCTGCGCATCGCGACGAAGTCGTCCTCGGAGATGCCATCTCGCATGTGGATGTTGCCAGCCCGCTGCGCGGCCACGGTGCTTTCCCAGACCGGCTCACGCCCGGTCGGCGGGTAGTCGTGGCACATGAACAGGCGGGTTTCGCCGGGCAGCGCCAGCAGCCGTCGCACCGAACGGTAGAGATCGCGCGCGTTGCCGCCGGGGAAGTCGCAGCGGGCGCTGCCCACGTCGGGCATGAACAGCGTGTCGCCGACGAAGACCGCGTCGCCGAAACGATAGGCGAGGCAGGCCGGCGTGTGCCCGGGCACCGCGATCGCCTCGCCCTCGAGCTCGCCCACCGCGAAACGCTCGCCGTCGGCGAACAGGTGATCGAACTGCGCGCCGTCGGTACGAAAGCCCGCCTCGAGGTTGAAGATTCCCTTGAACACCGACTGCACCCGCGTGATGCGCGCACCGATCGCGATGCGACCGCCGAGCTGCTCGCGCAGCCACGGGGCCGCCGACAGGTGATCGGCGTGGGCGTGGGTCTCGAGGATCCAGCCCAGCGTGAGGCGTTGCAGGCGGATGAAGTCGACCAGGCGCTGCGCCGACACGGTGCCGGTGCGACCCGACTTCGGGTCGTAGTCGAGCACCGGATCGACGATGGCGGCAGTGCCGCCCGGCCGGTCGAAGACGACATGGCTGATCGTCCAGGTGGCGGGATCGAAGAAGGACTGGATCTGCGCTTGCATGGTGCGGACTCCTGAATATCAGTTGTCAATAATATATTATTCTTGATACTGTTGTGGCTCCTATCTCGAACGACCGCCGGCAACCCGCAGGATCGCCCTCACCGTACGCAACCATGCCAGCCGCCACCGAAATCGATCTCGACGCCATGCGCGGTGCCGCCGACCAGGCCTGCCGGCTGCTGCGCATGCTCGCCAATCCCGATCGCCTGCTGCTGCTTTGCCAGCTTGCGCAGGGCGAGCGGCGCGTGGGCGAGCTCGAGGACTCGCTCGGCATCGGGCAGCCAACCCTGTCCCAGCAGCTAGGCGTGCTGCGCGAGAGCGGTCTGGTCGAGACCACCCGCGAGGGCCGGCACATCCGCTACCGCATCCGCAGCCCGCAGGCACTCGCACTGATGCAGACACTGCAGCAGCAGTTCTGCCCCGCCCCCCACTTCGAGGAAAGCGCATGAGCATCGACTGGAATCACTTCACGCCCTGGGCCTCGCTCGCCGGCGGGCTTCTGCTGGGGCTGGCATCGGCAGCCTTCGTGCTCGTCAACGGCCGCATCCTCGGCATCAGCGGGATCCTCGGCGGGCTGCTGCGTCCCCGCGCGGGCGATGTCGGCTGGCGCGTGGCCTTCCTGCTCGGCATGCTCGCCGCGCCCTTCGCATGGCAGGTGATCGCAACCCTGCCCGAGGCACGGATCGACGCGGACTGGGCCACCGTCGTGGTCGCCGGGCTGCTGGTCGGGGCGGGCACCCGCTGGGCTTCCGGCTGCACCAGCGGCCACGGCGTGTGCGGCCTGTCGCGGCTGTCGCCGCGCTCGCTGGCCGCCACCCTCGCCTTCATGGGCGCGGGCTTTGCCACGGTGTTCGTGGCCCGTCATCTGATCTGAGGAGCGACCACCATGAGCGCACATCGTCTCTCGGAATTCGCGGTCGGCCTGATCTTCGGCCTGGGCCTGATGCTCGCCGGCATGACCGACCCCGGCAAGGTCCTAGGCTTCCTCGATCTCGCGGGCGCCTGGGATCCCTCGCTCGCCTTCGTGATGGGCGGCGCGATCGCGGTCGGGGTGGGCGCCTTTGCGCTGGCCCGTCGCCGCACCGTGGCCCTGCTCGGCGGTGCGATGCACCTGCCCACCGCGCGCGACATCGACCGCCGTCTCGTGCTGGGCAGCCTTGCCTTCGGCGCGGGCTGGGGACTCGCGGGATTCTGCCCCGGCCCGGCCGTGGTGGCGCTCGCCACCGGCCATCCGAAAGCCGTGATCTTCGTGATCGCGATGCTCGCGGGCATGGCGATCTTCGAGGGGGTCGAGGGCAGGCGCCAGCGATGAGGGCGCCGATGCCCGCGTGGCTGCGCCACTACCGCCGCGACTGGCTCGCCGGCGATCTGGTGGCAGGCCTGATCGTGACGGTGCTGCTGGTGCCGCAGAGCCTCGCCTACGCGATGCTCGCTGGCCTGCCCCCGCAGGCGGGGCTGTACGCGAGCATCCTGCCGATCGTCGCCTACGCGCTGCTGGGCTCCAGCATGAGTCTGGCGGTCGGCCCGGCAGCGGTGTGTTCGCTGATGACCGCAAGCCTGCTCGCACCGCTCGCCACGCAGGGTTCGCCCGAGTACACGGTGCTCGCCGCGCAGCTCGCGCTGCTCTCGGGTCTGATGCTGGCCGTCTTCGGCGCGCTGCGGCTGGGTTTTCTTGCGCACTTCCTCAGCCACCCGGTGGTCAGCGGCTTCATCACCGGCTCGGCGGTCCTGATCGCCGTGGGCCAGCTTCGCCACCTGCTGGGCGTACGTGCCGATGGCGACAACGTGCTCCACACGCTGGCAGCGCTGTGGCATGCGCTGCCGCAGACCCGGCCGGTGACGCTCGCGCTGGGCGCCGGCACGCTGGTCTTCCTGTGGGCAGCCCGCCGCTGGCTGGCCGGGCTGCTGGTCGCGCTCGGCCTGAGGCGAGCCACCGCCGAGCTGCTGGCGAGGCTTGCCCCGATGGCCGCCGTGGTGGCCTCCATCGTGCTGGTCGAGACACTGGCCCTCGACCGCCGAGCCCAGGTCGCGGTGGTCGGCGCGGTGCCTCAGGGGCTGCCCGCGCTCGGCATCGCGGTACCCGGCCTGGACACGCTCGGCGCGCTCTGGCTGCCCGCGCTGCTGATCTCGCTGGTGGGTTTCGTCGAGAGCGTGTCGGTGGCCCGCGCGCTCGCACTGCGCCGCGGAACCGAGGCCGAGCGCATCGTCCCCGACCGGGAGCTACTTGCGCTCGGCGCGGCCAATCTGGCTGCCGGCGCGACCGGCGGCATGCCGGTCACCGGCGGCTTCGCGCGCTCGGTCGTCAATCACGCGGCGGGTGCGCGCACACCGCTCGCCGGCGTGGTGTCCGCGCTGCTGATGGCGATCGTGATCGCCACGATGACCGACCTGCTGCGCAGCCTGCCCCATGCGGTGCTCGCCGCGACCATCATCATCGCGGTCACCTCGCTGATCGACCTCGACACCCTGCGCGAGGCCTGGCACTACGACCGTGCCGACGCCTTCGCGCTGGTCGCGACTGCGGCCGGCGTGGTGCTGCTCGGGGTCGAGGCCGGCATCCTGCTCGGCGTCGCGCTGTCGCTTGGCACGCTGATCTGGCGCAGCAGCCATCCGCACATCGCCGTGATCGGCCGGGTACCCGGCACCGAGCACTTTCGCAACCTGCGCCGGCACACGGTGCTCACCGAACCCGGACTGCTCGCGGTACGCGTCGACGAGAGTCTGTACTTCGCCAACGCCGGCACCTTCGAGGATCGGGTCGAGGCGCTCGTCGCGGCCGACCGCACGGTGCGCCGGGTGCTGCTGGTATGCTCGGCGGTCAACCAGATCGACACCACCGCGCTCGGCATGCTCACGCGTCTCGAGCGTGCGCTCGCAGGGCGCGGCATCGTGCTGTGGCTGGCCGAGGTCAAGGGCCCGGTGATGGACCGCCTGGCCGACACCGAGCTCGGCACACGGCTGCGGGGCCGCATCTTCCTGAGCACGCACGAGGCCTTCCTGAGGGCCGCCGCAGACCGGGAGCATCCATGAGCCAGGCCCCAGAGACCGCACCCCGCGCCGCCGGGCTGCTCGCGGCAAGCACGCTCGGGTGAGGACGGGGCGCGCGCTCGCGTTCGGCGCCGCGCTGCTGGTTGCCGCGCTGATGCTCGCCTTCGCGCTCGGCCGCTACCCGGTGAGCCCGGGCGAAGGGCTGCGCGTGCTGGGCACCGCGCTCGGGCTGCCCGGGCTGGCGCCGGTCGACGAAACCACCCGCACGGTGCTGCTCGCGGTGCGCGGCCCGCGCGTGCTGGCCGCGGTGCTGGTGGGCTCCGCGCTCGCGGCGGCCGGTTGCGCATTCCAGGCCCTGTTCCGCAACCCGCTGGTCTCGCCCGACATCCTCGGCGCTTCCGCCGGTGCGGCCTTCGGCGCGATGCTCGGCATCTTTCTCGGTCTGGGCGATGGCGGCACGCTCGCCGCGGCCTTCGGCGGCGGTCTGCTCGCGGTGGCGATCGCCTGGCGAGTGGGCGCTGCCGCCCGGGGCATCGACCCGCTGCTCGGGCTGCTCCTCGCCGGACTCGTCGTCGGGGCGCTGCTTGCCGCCGGCATCGGCCTGCTCAAGGTGATGGCCGACCCTCTCGACCAGCTTCCCGCGATGACCTTCTGGCTGCTTGGCAGCCTCGCCATTGCCACCCCGGCCACGCTGCTGCCGCTCGCGCTCGCCGTGCTCGCAGGTGGCGCGATGCTGGGGTTACTGCGCTGGCGGCTCGACGCGCTGTCGCTGCCCGAGGATGAAGCGCGCGCGCTCGGCGTGCCGGTGACACGGCTGCGGCTCGCCGTGGTGGCCGCCGCGACCCTCGTGACCGCGGCAAGCGTCGCAGCGGCAGGCATCGTCGGCTGGGTGGGGCTGGTCGTGCCGCATATCGCTCGCCTGCTCGCCGGTCCCTCCTTCGCGCGGCTGCTGCCGCTGTCGGCGCTTCTGGGCGCCGGCCTGCTGCTGCTCGCCGACACCGCGGCCCGTACCCTCGGCGCCACCGAGATCCCGCTCGGCATCGTCACCGCGCTGGTCGGCGCGCCCTGTTTCCTGTGGCTGCTGCGCAGCGTGGGGCGCCTGCCGCGATGAGCCTGCGGGCCCACGGACTCACCATCGGGCACCGCCACCGGCCGCTGGGCGGGGGCATCGAGCTCGTGCTGCGCGCGGGTAGCGTGCTCGCGCTGCTCGGGCCCAACGGCAGCGGCAAGACCACCCTGATGCGCACGCTCCTCGGGCTCATCGATCCGGTCGCGGGCACGATCGAGCTCGATGGTCAGCCGCTTTCGGCGCTTTCCGACCGCCAGCGCGCACGCGCGCTGGCCTGGGTCCCCCAGCAGGCCGCCGGCGGCTTCGACTGGCCGGTGCGCGAGCTGGTGATCATGGGGCGCAGCGCCCACGCCGGACTCCTCGCAGCCCCCTCGGGCGCCGATCGCGCCGCGGTCGACGCGGCGCTGGCGCGCCTGGGCATCGCCGCGCTCGGCGAGCGGCCGATCTCGCAGCTGTCCGGTGGGGAATTGCAGCTCGCGCTGATCGCCCGCGCGCTCGTGCAGCAGTCGCGCTTCGTGCTGCTCGACGAGCCGACCGCCAGCCTCGACTTCGGCAATCAGGCACGCGTGCTGCGCGAGATCCGGCGTCTGGCCGACGAGGACGGGCTCGGCGTGATTTTCAGCACCCACGATCCGAACCACGCGCTGCGCGCGGCCGACGACGCCCTGCTGCTGCGTGGCGGCCGGCCGATCGCCGCGGGACCGGCCGCCGCGGTCATCGATGCCACCCGCCTCGGCGCCCTGTACGACACCCCGGTGCAGACCGTGCTCGACCCGGGCGGCCGTCCCCTGTTCGTCGCCGGCTGAGATCGGACCGATTTCCCTTGCATGCCGGTCGGCAGAAGCAGCCGACGGGCGCATCATCGAGGATGCCCGGCACGCCGGGCATCCGTTCTGGAGATCCGCGATGCGAACCCTCGAATTCGGCTGGTTCCTGCCCACCTCGGGCGATACCGTCAGCTATGGCCGCAAGGACGGCCACCTTCCCCCCTCGATGGAGGCCTTCGAGCGCATCGCGCGCGCCGCCGAGGAGTCGGGCTTCGAGTACCTGCTGGTGCCGGTCTCGACCACCTGCTGGGATGCCTACATCAGCTCGGCCATGGTGCTGGCGCGTACCGAGCGCATCCGGATGCTGGTGGCGGCCCGCCCCGGCTACGTGAACCCGGTGCTGATGGCGCGCATGGTCGGTGCGATGGAGCAGCTCTCGGGCGGCGGCCGCGTGGCGGTCAACCTGATCGCCGGCCAGAGCGACACCGAGGCGCTGCAGGACGGCATCACGCTCGCCAAGGAAGACCGCTACGCCCAGATGGACGAGGACGTCACCATCATGAAGCGGCTGTGGAGCGACGGGTCGCCCTTGCACTTCGACGGCCGCTTCACGAAGCTGCAGGGCGCGCGTATTGCGCCGCGCCCGACGCGTCCGCCGCGCTTCTACCTCGGCGGCGGCTCGATGGAGGCCTGGGAGGTGTCGGCCAGGCACTCCGATGTGCATCTGTTCTGGGGCGACACCCCGGAGACGATCGCGGCCAACATGATCACGATCCGCGAGATGGCGGCGCGCCACGGCCGGGCCCACGAGATCGGCTTCGGCATGCGCCTGCAGATGTGCTGCCGCGAGACCGAGGAGGAGGCCTGGGCTGCCGCGCACGCGCTGCTCGAGGGCGTGACCGAGTCGCAGACCGACTTCATCCGCCGCTACTACGGCAGCTCGGCGGCCAACCGCCGCGTGCAGCAGCTCGCCCAGGAACACGGCGAGCTGATCGCCCCTCACCTGTGGACCGGCATCACCCGCGTGCGCCCGGGCGCCGGCATCGTGGTGGTGGGCAACCCGCAGCAATGTGCCGACACGCTGCAGCAGTTCATCGACCTCGGCTGCCACTCCTTCTGCCTGTCGGGCTACCTGCACGACGACGAGGCCCGCCGGTTCGCGCGCTGGGTCAGGCCGCTGCTCGCGCAGCGCAACCCCGGCAGGATGCCCGAGGACCGACAGGCGATGGCGGCCTGAATGCGGGGCAGGGCGCGCCGGCACCGCGGCATGCCGGCCGGCGCGGCGTGCTGGCACCGCAGCGTGCCGGGCGGCGCAGCCCCGAGGGGCCGGGGCCTCAGCGCCCCTTGAACACCGGCGCTCGCTTCTCGAGGAAGCTTGCGACGCCTTCCTTGTGGTCCTCGGTGCGGGCCAGACGCCGGATCGTGTCGATCGCCCAGCCGCCGATCTCGCGCGGGTCACCGTAGGCGCAGCGCTGCAGGCCTCGCTTGAGCGCCTGAACCGCCAGCGGCGGGCTGGCCGCGATCCGGGCGGCGAGCGCCCGCGCGGCGGGCAGCAGCTCGGCGTGCGGCACCACCCGCCCGACCAGCCCGATGCGCAGCGCCTCGGCCGCGTCGATGATGTCGCCGGTGAACAGCAGCTCGGCCGCCTTCTCCGGCCCGACCAGCGCCGGCAGCCGGTAGAAGCCGCCGACGTCGCACGACAGGCCGCGCCGCACGAACATCTCGGAGAACTTCGCGGCCTCGGAGGCGATCCGGAAGTCGGCGAAGAGCGCGAGCTCGGTGCCCCAGCCGATCGCCGCGCCGTTGACCGCCGCGATCACCGGCTTGCCGCACTCGAGCGCCGCGATCGCCGCGGGCGTGGGCGGGTTGTGCACAATGCCCGCGCCGCGATCGGCGATGCCGCCGTTGGGCGCCGCCATGATCTCGGCGACATCGTCGCCGGAGCAGAAGGCCGGGTCGGCGCCGGTGACGATCACGCAGCGCACCTCGGGGTCGAGATGCGCGTGCCGGAACGACCACTCGAGTTCGTCGTAGGCGCGCCAGTTCAGCGCGTTGCGGCGCTGAGGCCGGTCGAGCGTGACCGTGAGGACATGATCGTGCAGCGCGTAGCCGGTGTGGATGAAGTCGGCGGGCGCGATCGGGGACTTGGGCGACATCGGAAGCTCCGGTAAGCGGCAGCGATCACTTCAGCGCGCCGACCTCGCGCACCATCAGGCTCCAGCGCGCACGCTCCTGCCCGATATAGTCGCGGAACTGCTCGGGGGTGCCGGGCATCGAGCGCCCGCCGGAATCGCGCACGCGCCGGCTGATGTCGGGATCGGCGAGCGCGATGTTCAGCGCGCGGTTCAGCGAGGCCACCGCCTCGGCCGGCGTGCCGGCCGGCGCGAACAGCCCCACCCAGCTCACCATCGCCGGGCCGGGATAGCCGGCCTCGGCCACCGTCGGCACCTCGGGCAGCAGTTCGCTGCGCTGCGTGCCGATCGCCGCGATCGGGCGGATGCGGCCATCGCGGATGAAGGGCATCGCGAGCGTCACGGTGATGTGGGCCATGTCGACCCGCCCCTGCAGCATGTCGGCCACGGCCGGCCCCTCGCCGGGGTAGGGCACGTGCGTGAGCGCCACGCCCCCGGCGACCTTGTGCAGGTAGGCGGAGAACAGGTGGATCGCGCCACGCACCCCGGTCGACATGTAGGACAGCGACTCGGGCTTCGCGCGCGCCGCCTCGAGGATGTCGCGCAGCGTGCGAAAGGGGCTCGAGGCCGGCACCACCAGCAGGAAGTCCTGCGTCGCGACATGACCGACCTGTACGAAGTCGCGCTCGGGGTCGTAGTTCAGGCCCGGCGTGGTGAGCGGCACGACCACCTGCGAGCCGGCGCTGCCCAGCAGCACCGTGTAGCCGTCGGGCGCGGCGCGCGCCACCACCGCCGCGCCGAGCGCGCCCGCCGCACCGCCGCGGTTCTCGATGACGACCGGCTGGCCGAGCGCCGTCTGCATCCGCGCGCCGACCGCGCGGGCAAGGATGTCGTAGCCGCCACCGGCGGCGAAGGGCACGACGATCTTCACCGGCTTCGCGGGCCAGGACTGGGCACCGGCTCGGCCCGCGGCCAGCAGCGC
>JBIIHU010000384.1:0-2990 GCA_044235405.1 Burkholderiaceae bacterium | reverse complement strand
GACTACGAGCAGCCCGCCGTGTGGCGCAGCCCGCGCGCTTCGGCCGCGGCGCAGGTGCAGGCGCTCGAGGAAAGCGGCGTGGAGCGCCTGGACATCCCGGCCTTCCTGCGCAAGCAGGCCGACTGAGGCGCCGGGCGGCGCGGTCCGCGGCGATCGGGCGACTCGCCCGGTCGCCTGCAGGGTCTTGGGTGAAGCCTTAAACTGAAGGGTCCGGCGCACGTGCGCCCCCATCGATTCCGGAGTCCTCCCATGACGATCCAGGTTGGCGACACCCTGCCCGAAGCCACGCTGCGCGAATTCATCGAGGTCGAAGCCAACGGCTGCACGGTCGGCGTCAACGCCTTCAAGGTCTCGGACCTGGTCAAGGGCAAGCGGGTGGTGCTGTTCGCGGTGCCCGGCGCCTTCACGCCCACCTGCTCCGAGCAGCATCTTCCCAGCTACGCGAAGAACCTCGAGGCGCTGCGCGCCAAGGGCATCGACGAGATCTGGTGCCTGTCGGTCAACGATGCCTTCGTGATGAACGCCTGGGGTCGCGACCAGCAGGTCTCCGGCAAGATCCGCATGCTCGCCGACGGCAGCGGCGAGTTCACCCGCAAGATCGGGCTGGAACTCGACCGCGTCGCGGCCGGGCTGGGCGTGCGCTCGCAGCGCTACGCGATGGTCGTCGACAACGGCGTGGTCACGCAGCTTTTCGTCGAGCCCTCGGGCAAGTTCGAGGTTTCCGGCGGCGACCACGTCCTCGCGAAGCTCTGAGCCTGGACATGCGCCAGCGCACGATCCGCGAACGCGTCGCCACCACCGGCGTCGGCCTGCATTCGGGCCAGCGGGTCGAGTTGACGCTGCGGCCGGCGGCCGCCGGCACCGGCATCGTGTTCCGGCGCATCGATCTCGATCCGGCCATCGACATCCCGGTGGCCGCCGACCGCGTGGTCGACACGCGCATGGCCTCCACGCTGGCGGCCCCCGATCACCCCGACGTGCGGATCGCCACGGTCGAGCACCTGATGTCCGCGCTCGCGGGGCTGGGTGTCGACAACCTGTACGTCGATGTCACCGCCCCCGAGATCCCGATCCTCGACGGCTCGGCGGCTTCCTTCGTGTTCCTCGTGCAGTCGGCGGGGCTGGTCGAGCAGGCCGCGCCCCGGCGTTTCATCCGCGTGCTGCGCCCGATCGAGATCCGCGAGGGCGACAAGTGGGCGCGCCTGGTGCCCCATGAAGGCTTCTCGCTCGACTTCACGATCGACTTCGGACACCCGGCGATCGACGCCACCGGGCAGCGCGTGGTGGTCGACTTCGCGCGCGCTTCCTTCGTGCGCGACATCGCCCGCGCCCGCACCTTCGGCTTCGTGCACGATGTCGAGGCCCTGCGCGCGATCGGCCTGGCGCAGGGCGGCAGCCTGGGCAACGCGATCGTCATGGACGAATACCGCGTGCTCAACGGCGACGGGCTGCGCTACGACGACGAGTTCGCGCGCCACAAGGTGCTCGACGCGATCGGCGATCTCTACTGCATCGGTCGTCCGCTGCTCGCCGCCTATCAGGCGCACAAGTCGGGGCATGCGCTGAACAACCGCCTGCTGCGTGAACTGCTCGCCAACGCAGGCGCCTGGGAAGAGGTCAGCTTCACGCAGCCGCGAACGCGCGAGGCCGCCCCGCTGTCGCTCGACTGGCAGCAGGCCTGAGCATGGCGGGCCGGCCCGCATCCGTGCGCTAGCCGCATGCTCGCGCTGCGCATCCTGCTGATCGTCGCGGCAGCGGCCGTCGCGGTCTGCGTCGGCGGCTACCTGCTGAGTGGCGATCGCCGCTGGCTTTCGCGCGCGCTGAAGTCGCTGGCGCTGTCGGCGGCGGCGGCGCTGATCTTCTTCGCGGTACTGATCGCCGAACGCCTGGCCGCCTGACAAGGGCGGGCTCAGCGGGCGCGCGACCCGCCGGCATGCCGCAGCAGCTTGCGCAGCGCCTCCTTCAGGGGGCCGTCGGACACTTCATCGGCCAGCGCCCCGAAGCCTGCGAGCGCCTGCGGCGGAATCGGCCCGCGCGGGATGCCGGCAGCGGGCCGCGCCGCGCCCTCCAGCGGGCGCGGCCGCACGCGCACCCGATCGATCGCCCAGCCCCGGCGCCGCAGCGCGGACACCAGCGTGGGCTCGACCTGGCGTAGCTTGGCCGCGGCCGCGGCCGACGGTGCAGCCACCCGCAACACGCCGGTCGCATCGATCTCGAGCGCCACCAGCCCCGGCAGCGGCGAGACCTCGGCGAGCGCCGCCTGCAGCGCGACCAGGCGCTCGGCGCGCTGGGCGAGGGCGCGTGCGCCCGCGTCATCGCCTAGCCAGGCGAAGACCGGGCGGGCGGCGTTGCGGGCGCGGTCGCTCATTCGGGGTTCCTCGGGTCGCCATTATCGGGCCGGCCGGCCATCGCCCGGCGCGGCGGCCCGCCGCGGGTCGCGTGCTAGCATGGCGGGTTGACGAAAACCGTCCATTCCGTACGGGTCGGCCTGCGCCCGCCGTCGCGGCGGCCGCGGGTCCGCGCGAGGCCTTCCAGATGATCCAGGGTTTCCTCACCAAGCTCTTCGGCAGCCGCAACGAGCGGATCCTGAAGCAGTTCCGTCGTAACGTCGCCGCCATCAATGCCCTCGAGCCGGCGCTCTCCGCGCTCTCCGACGAGGCCCTGCGCGCGCGCACCGGCGAGTTCCGCGAGCGCATCGCCCGCGGCGAAACCCTCGACACGCTGCTGCCCGAGGCCTTCGCCACCTGTCGCGAGGCCGCCCGTCGCGCGCTCGGCATGCGCCACTTCGATGTGCAGCTGATCGGCGGTATGGTGCTGCACAGCGGTCGCATCGCCGAGATGCGCACCGGCGAGGGCAAGACCCTCACCGCGACGCTGCCGGTGTACCTGAACGCGCTCGCCGGCAAGGGCGTGCACGTGGTCACCGTCAACGACTACCTCGCCGCTCGCGACGCCGAATGGATGGGCAAGGTCTACCGTTTCCTCGGCAT
>JBIIHU010000383.1:0-2991 GCA_044235405.1 Burkholderiaceae bacterium | reverse complement strand
CGCGCTCGCTCAGGCGCGCGAGGGGCGCCTGCACATCCTTGGTGCCATGAAGCAGGCTGTCGGCGGTGCGCGCCAGGAGCTCTCCGACTTCGCGCCCCGGATGTACCGGATGAAGATCAACCCGGAGCGCATCCGTGACGTGATCGGCAAGGGCGGCGCCACGATCCGCCAGATCACCGAGCAGACCGGTACCACCATCGACATCCAGGACGACGGCTCGATCACGATCGCCGCGGTCGACGCCAATGCCGCGCGCAAGGCCCAAAGCATCATCGAGGGCCTGACGGCGGAGGTCGAGATCGGCCGGATCTACGAGGGCACCGTGCTCAAGATCCTCGACTTCGGGGCGATCGTGCAGGTGCTGCCTGGCCGCGACGGTCTGCTTCATGTCTCGCAGATCGCCAACGAGCGGGTCAACCAGGTGTCCGATTACCTGAAGGAAGGCCAGCAGATCCGTGTCAAGGCCATCGAGGCCGACGACAAGGGCCGTCTGCGCCTGTCGATGAAGGCGGCCGCGGCCGACGACGCCGCGCGCGCCGAGGGCTGAAGCCGGCAGGCGGCTCACCGCTGCGGGTCGGCAACGACTCGCGGCGGCCGGCGCCGCAGCCGACCGGCAACCCTTTTCAGCTGACCGGCACCCAGCGCCCTTCGGCTTCGGCGCGAGCCACGTTGTCGGCAACCAGCTTGTCCAGATGGGCAAGCAGCGAACGCTTGGCTACCGGGTACATCACCGGGTCGACATCGTCGTAGACCTGTTTCACCAGGTCGTCGAGGCCCCCGCCGCCGCTGGCGCGCACCGCGCCGAGCACCTTGGCTTCCCGCTTCAGGCGGTGCGCGATCAGCTGCCGGATCGCCTCATGGGCGAAGCCCAGCACCCAGCCGTGTGCGGGCAGGATGTAGTCGATGGGCTCCGAGAGCAGGCGCTGGAGCGCGAGCAGGTAGTCGCGCATGTTCCCGTCGGGTGGATCGATGACGACGGTGGAGCCGTTGTTGATGTGATCACCCGAGAAGAGCAGCCGGTCTTCCTCGAGCAGGAAGCACAGGTGGTTCGACGCATGGCCGGGTGTGTGAATGACGCGCAACGTCGAACCGGCGACGCCGATGCGTTCGCCGTCGATCAGCGTACGGTCGGGCGTGAACTGCCATTCGCTGCGGAAGTTCGGTCCCGATGGAGCGCCAAGGATCGGCGCGCCCGTCAGCGCCTTCAGTTCGATCGCGCCAGGTGAGTGATCGGGGTGCGCGTGGGTGCAGACGATCGCGCGCAACTCCTTGCCCACGATCGCGGCAATGCGGTGCACATGCACCGACAGATCGGGCCCGGGGTCGATGACGATGTAGCCACCGCCGGGCTCGCCGATGATGTAAGTGTTCGTCCCGGGACCGGTCATGCGTCCCGGATTCGGCGCGGTCAGGCGCTGCACGTTGCGCAGCAGCCCGACTGCTTTTTCATGCTGCCAGTCGAGTGCATGCAGCAGGCGTCCGTCGGGTACCACGAGTTCGAGCTCGCCGTAGGGAGGCTCATGCTCGGCATAGCGCTCGACCTGTCCGCGCAGATGCGCACCTCGCGGCGACGAGACCCATAGCGGGCGTTCCGCAGCGCATGCATCGAGCACCGACTGCGTGTCGGCGAACGCCGACAGCCTGCGCAAGGTGCGGATCGTCGGGAAGATCATCGAGAAGGTGCCTGCCTCGTGTCGCCGCAGGGCGTCGGCGGGCGAGATCCAGACCGGTTCGAAGGTTTCCCCCTCATCGGCCACCGCTTCCTGGTCGGCAGGCATCCGGGCAACGAAGAATCGCGCGTCGAATCGCTTCGGCAGGTCGGGGTCGGTGATCCAGTGGCAGAGCCACCAGACCCGATCGACCGCGAGCTGCATCCCATGCTGCTCGATCTGGGCGAGGAAGTCCGCGTCGCGCTCTCGCGAGAGCAGGTCGAGGTGTGTCTGCCTCGCGAGGCCTTCCTCCGGAAGGTGGGCAAGCAGTACGCCAAGCTCCTCGAAGGCTTCACGAATCGCCGCGACGGTGAAGGCTCGCTGCTCGGCCGACTGGGAACCTCGCGTGCGCGACAGTCGTTGTGCGTTCTCTCCCTGGTCGGCGGCATCGAGCGCTCCGCCGGGGAACACGTAGACGCCGGGCGCAAAGCTCGCCTGTTCCGATCGGCGAGTCATCAGCACTTCGAGCCCCTGGGCGCCATCTCGCAGCAGCAGGATGGTGGCCGCGGGCCGCGGCTTCACAGGCGGGCGGTAGTCGTGGATCCGATACTGCTCTCGGGGCATGCTGCGATCTCCAGGCCGTCGGACCGCGGTGCGCGCGGACCTTCGAACGATGCGCTATCGGCCGCGGCAGGCGCGTTATCGGCCTGCCGAAGCGGCGCGGGTTCAGAGGGATCTGTTTTCGTCGGCCAGTCGAACCAGCAGCGCCGGGGGCGCGAAGCGGTTCCCATGACGCTGCGCGAGTTCGCGCGCCCGCGCCACGAAGGACGCCACGCCGACATGATTGACGAACTGTGCCGCGCCGCCGGTTCGCTCGGGGAACCCCCAGCCGAAAATCGATCCGATATTCGCATCGCGAGTCGACGTGATCACACCCTCCTGGAGGCAGCGCAGCGTCTCGATCACCTGAATGTAGAGAAGGCGATCGCGCGCCTCGTCCGCGGACGGCGTGCGACGGCTCTTGCGTACGAAGGTGGACAAACCGGGCCAGAGCTCCCGGGAGCCATCGTCAGCGTAGTCATAGAATCCGCCGCCATGGCGTCGGCCTGCGCGATGGAAGCCGTGAGCCATCTTCTCGAGCACATACACGGCCGATTCCGGCAGGGCCCCTGAAGGACGCGGCTCATGGCCGTGGTGCTCGTGGCCGTGATGCTCATGGCCGTGGTGCTCATGGCCGTGGTGCTCATGGCCGTGGTGCTCATGGCCGTGGTGCTCATGGCCGTGGTGCTCATGGCCGTGGTGCTCATGGCCGTGGTGCTCATGGCCGTGGTGCTCATGGCCG
>JBIIHU010000132.1:0-9909 GCA_044235405.1 Burkholderiaceae bacterium | reverse complement strand
AGCAGCAGACCGTCGTCGTCGGTGGCGATGAAGTAGTCGCGCTGCACCAGATGGCCGTCCCACCAGCCGGTCTCGATCCGCTCCGGGCCCGCGAGCAGCGCAAGCGGCCCCTTCAGCCAGGGCCGCTGCTGTCGCTCGGTCAGGGGCTTGGGTTGTTCGAGCAGCCAGAGCGGGCGTGGGAGCTCAGCCTGCGGTGCCGGCGGCACGCCATGCTTGCGACGGGTGCCGGCGTCGGAGCTCAGGGCCTCGAATGACGCGCGTTCGAGCCGGCAGGCGCGTTCCGGGCGATGATCGGCGCGCTCCGTCAGCAGAAGCACCCGGTCACGGCCCAGGCGGGCCTGCAGCTGCTCGACGAGTCTGCCAAGCCCTTCGCGTGCCTGGTCCTGCATCGGGAACAGGTTGCCGCTGCGGGTTGCGCACGCAACGATCGTGTCGCAATCGAGGCGCAACGTGTCGGCGGGGGCGCGCAGTCGGGTGGCTGCCAGCCGTTCGCGCAGCAGCGCCGTCAGGCGCGCTTCGCTGGCGCTCGGCTCGGCGGGCTGCAGCGTCAGCGTCGTGACGGGAGGGTCGTCGTGGGTAAGGCTCAGCGTGACCGCACAGGCGGCCGCCTGGCGCGCCGCAAGCCATCCGCACAGGGACGACAGCAGCCGACGCGCGGCCGCGAGCAGCGAAGGGGCATCGTCGAGGGCGGCTGGCAGCTCGAGACGGGCGCTGAAGACAGCCGTCGCTTCGAACCATGCGCGTGGCTCGGGTGCACGCCCGAAGGCCCGATCGATCTCGCGCAGCATGACGGCGCCGAATCGACGCGCCAGGCCGGCGCGCGGCAGGGCGCGCAGGTCGCGCAGGCTGCGCACGCCGAGCGTCTCGAGGACATCGAGGTGGCTTGCCGCGCTCTCGAGCACCGATACCGGCAGGCTGTCGAGCAGGGCTTCGAGATCGGCCGGTTCGGAGGCCGACAGACCGTCGCGATGCCGGGCCATCAGCCACGCGCCGGTGGCGGTGGGCGCGCATCCGATGGTGCTGCGCAGGCCCAGTCGTGCCAGACCTTCGCGCAGTCGGGCCTGGAGGCTTGGCAGGCCGCCGAACAGGCGCAGGCTCGCGGCCACCTCGAGCAGCAGCCCTGCCGCTGCCGGCTGATCGTCCCGAGGGGGGTTCTGCAGGCTCACCGAGGGGGTGAACTGCAGCGCCCAGTTGGCGGCCTGCGTCAGCGTATCGTGCTCGAGTGCGGGATCGCGATCGCGCAGCAGCAGCCGCGGCAGCAGTGCCAGCGCGGTGGCGCGTTTCATCCCGGGCGCCACGCCCTGTGCCTGCGCCCGCGGGCATGCCTGCAGCACGACGCCCTGCGCGCAGACCGCGAGCGCCGGGGCGTCGTCGCCATGCCTTGTGGGTGGTGGCTGGCCGAAGGCCTCGATGGCGAGCGACGGAAAGTGGATGCCGATCCAGAGCATCGTTCGGCCTGCCGGGGTGGACCATCGGGGTGGAGCCGACAGCCCTTGCGTCTGCCTTCAGCTCAGCACGACAGGCAGCCTGCCTGCCGGCCGTGCTGGCGTCGACGGGTGCGCATGCGCCGTCCGCAGGCCTTCGACGGGAGCCTGCGCTGCCGCGCGATGGCGCAAGCGGATGGCGGTGACCGGCTGCGGGAGTTCGAGCGTGAGGGGGGCGCCGAGCACAGGCCCCCGGCGCTTCAGGATCTGTACCGACAGCTGCTGCGCGGGACGCGGCAGCAGCAGCAAGCGCAGCGGTGCCGGCGAGGATTCGAACTGGGCCGCCAGCGGCCGGAACAGGAAAACCGGCCCCTGCGCGCCCTGGGCGGCAAGCTGCAGACGCCGAAGGTGCTCGGGGCGGGTGCGTTCGGCTGGCAGCCAGGCGAGCAGGCAGCCGAAGCTGCCGCTTCGCAGGGCCTGCTCGAGCGCCCACAGGCGATCGATGGCATTCGGAGCCTGGACGATCAGGATCCGGTCGGTATCGATGGCATGGCTGCGCAACGCCGGGGCATGGGGCAGGTGAGGCGGGGCCAGCATGATGATCAGCCGGTGTTCCCGGCTGAGGCGGCGCAGCACAGGCACCAGCAGGCGCAATTCACCACAGCCGGGATCGCGCGCGATGAGTTCGGTGAGCATGCCTGGCGGCCATCCGGCGCCGGGCAGCTCGGCATCGAGCGCGGCAAATCCGCTGGAAAATCCGGCCTGGGCCATCCGGCCCAGCTGATGCGCTCGCCAGACGGCATCGGGCAGCATGGCGGTCTCCGAAGATGCGGGCAGCAGGCGTGGATGCCCGCTACAGCGAGCGCATGCCGCGGATCAGTCCGACGCCGAGGCCTTCGATGGCGATCTCGTCCCGCCGGGTGTCGAGCACGATGGGCGCGTAGTCGGGGTTTTCGGGGAGCAGTTCGACCACGTGGCCGCGCTGCTGCCAGCGTTTCACGGTGACGTCGTCGCCCACCCGGGCGACGACGATCTGGCCGTTGCGGGCTTCGGTGCCGCGGCGCACTGCCAGGAGGTCGCCGTCGAGAATGCCGGCATCGCGCATGCTCATGCCGCGAACCTTGAGCAGGTAATCCGGGCGCTGCTCGAACAGTTCGGGATCGAGTGCGAAGCTGGCCTCGATGTGTTCCTGGGCAAGAATCGGGCTGCCGGCAGCCACCCGCCCGATCAGCGGCAGCGACAGGGCGATCTGGACGGCGCTGGGGCTGTCATGGGGATCGTCGGCGGGAATGCGTTTCAGTCGGATGCCGCGAGAGGCGCCTGCCGCGAGTTCGATGACACCCTTGCGGGCCAGTGCCTTGAGGTGTTCCTCGGCGGCATTCGGGGAGCGGAATCCCAGGTGGCGGGCAATCTCGGCGCGAGTGGGCGGAAAACCCGTGCTGGCGATGTGCTGTTTGATCAGGGAAAGGATTTCCTGCTGCCGTGTGGTGAGTTCGCGCATGGTGACGGACTGCCTTGTGAATGCGGGCTGCCCCGCTGTGCGACGCCCTGGGACATGCGTCGAAACTGTATTTTTGTACAGTTTGAAAATGATTTCAAGCCGGCCGACCGGACATGAATGGCTTTCCGACGCGTGGCGGCCTTCACCACGGCCCGGTGTCAGGGATATGCAAGCACACCGGGTTTATGGCAAAGTGCCATGGCGCAAGGTCCAGGCCTGCGTTTTCGGCATGTCCTGGCCCCAGGCAGGATTGCATTTCACGGTTCGCTGACCCGCTTCACCTCGAAATGCAATGATTTGTTTCGTTTCGAGGATGATTTGATGCCCACGAAGATCTATGTCGGCAACCTGCCCTGGCGGGCAACCGACGCCCAGCTCACCCAGTTGTTCGGCGCTCATGGCGAGGTGACCGATGCCCGCATCGTCACCGATCGCGAAACCGGCCGCTCGCGCGGATTCGGCTTCGTCACCATGACCAGTGCCGATGAGGCCCAGAACGCCATTCGCGCCCTCAACGGCTATTCGCTCGAAGGCCGCGGTCTCGTCGTTAACGAGGCCCGCGAGCAGCAAGGCGGTGGCGGCGGCTTCCGTCGCGGCGGTGGTGGTGGCTACGGTGGCGGCGGTGGTGGTGGTGGTGGTGGGGGCGGCGGCTATGGTGGTGGCGGCGGCTACGGCGGCGACCGCGGCGGTGGTGGTGGCGGCTACGGTGGTGATCGCGGTGGTGGTGGTGGCTACGGCGGCGATCGTGGCGGCGGTGGCGGCTACGGCGGCGACCGCGGTGGTGGCGGCGATCGCGGTGGCGGTTTCGGCGGTCCGCGCCGGCCGCGCCAGTTCGGCTGATCAGCGCATCACTTTCGGCTCCGATCCTGCTGGCGGCACCCGCACGGCGGCGGGTGTGCCCGGAGAACCTGTGAACGAATCCCCGCGGGCTAGGGAAATTCGTTCATCGGTTCCGAGGTTGCCGCGGTGAGCATCGAAAGCGTCGGTATCCTGGGTGCTGGCCTCATGGGCCTTGGCATGGCCTGCAGCGCGGCGCGCGCGGGCTTCCGGGTGGTCGTGCGCGACATCGATCCTGCCCGAGAGGCGCTCGCCCGGGAGGCCGGTCTCACGGTCGTACCAACGGCGGCTGCGCTTGCGCGCAATGCCGATGTGCTGCTCATCGTGCTGGTCGACGCCGGGCAGATCGACGATGCCCTCGCAGGAAGCGAGGGTGTTCTCGCCGCGCTGTCGCCCGGCAGACTCGTGCTGGTATGCAGCACGATCGGGCCCGAGGACAGCGAGCGCATCTGCGCGCGTATTTCGGCTACCGGCGCCTTCGCGATCGACGCACCGATTTCGGGTGGCCCGGCACGCGCGCACGCTGGCAGCCTGAGCATGATGCTGGCTGGCCTGCCGGCCTCCCTGGAGGCCGCCCGGCCGCTGCTCGAGGCTGTCGCGACCCGGCATTTCGTGATCGGGGAACGACAGGGCGATGCGGCGCGCGCCAAGCTGGTCAACAACCTGATGGCCGGCATTCATCTGATGGCTGCCGCCGAGGCGGTCGCCCTTGCCGAAAGGCTTGGCCTCGACCCGGCGCAGATCACCGATCTCGTGAGCGCGAGTTCCGGCCAGAGCTGGATGGCCGACGACAGGCTGCCCAGGGCACTGGCGGGTGACCTCGCGCCGCGTGCGCAGTCTCAGGTGCTCGCGAAGGATCTGCGGCTGGCCAACGCCGCCGCCGCGTCGGTCGGCGTGACGCTGCCGCTGGGTACCGTGGCGCTGCAGCTTTTCGGCGACCTCTGCGACGACGGCTGGCGCCATCAGGACGACGCGGCCGCGCTCGCCTACTATCGGCGCCGCTTCGGCGGCTGAACCCGCGTCGCTCGCGACGAGGCCGGCGCTGGCAGGCGCCGGTCGATCTCACATGTTGGGGTAGTTCGGGCCGCCACCGCCTTCGGGCACGACCCAGACGATGTTCTGCGACGGGTCCTTGATGTCGCAGGTCTTGCAGTGGACGCAGTTCTGGGCGTTGATCTGGAGACGATCGCTGCCGTCCTCGTTCTTCACGTACTCGTAGACGCCTGCCGGGCAGTATCGGCCCTCGGGCCCGGCGTAGCGCGCGAGGTTCAGCGCGACCGGTACCGCGCTGTCCTTGAGCGTGAGATGGATCGGCTGGTTTTCCTCGTGGTTGGTGCTGGCGATGAAGACCGACCCGAGGCGGTCGAAGGAGATCTTGCCATCGGGCTTCGGGTACTCGATCGGCTGACACTCGGCGGCGGGCAGCAGCATCTCGTGGTCGGCATGCGTGTTGTGCAGCGTCCAGGGGGCCTTGCCCTTGAACACCACCTGATCGATGCCCACGAGCAGCGTACCGGTCCACAGGCCCTTGCTCATCATCGGTTTGAAGTTGCGCGCCCGGTGCAGTTCGTCGTGGAGCCACGAGTCGCGGAACGACGCCGGATAGACCTCGAGCCTGTCGCCCGACCGGCCCTCGGCAACCGCTGCGAAGGCGGCCTCGGCAGCGAGCATGCCGGTCTTGATCGCCGCGTGGCTGCCCTTGATGCGCGAGGCGTTCAGGAAGCCCGCATCGCAGCCGATCAGGGCGCCACCGGGGAAGACCAGTTCGGGCAGCGCGTTGAGGCCGCCCGCGGTGATGGCGCGCGCCCCATAGGCGACCCGCTTGCCGCCCTCGAGGAAGGGGCGGATGGCCGGATGGGTCTTGTAGCGCTGGAACTCCTCGAAGGGCGACAGGTAGGGATTGCGATAGGCGAGCCCGACGACGAAGCCGACAGCGACCTGGTTGTTCTCGAGGTGGTAGAGGAAGGACCCGCCGTAGGTATCGCTCTGCAGCGGCCAGCCGGCGGTGTGGATCACCAGCCCGGGCTTGTGCATCGCGGGGTCGATATCCCAGAGTTCCTTCAGACCGATGCCGTAGCTCTGCGGGTCGCGCCCCCGGGCGAGGTCGAAGCGGGCGATCAGCTGCTTGCCGAGATGCCCGCGCGCGCCCTCGGCGAACAGCGTGTAGCGCGCGTGCAGCTCCATGCCCGGCTGGAAGTTGTCGGTGGGCTCGCCGTCGCGGCCGACGCCCATGTTGCCGGTGGCCACCCCCTTGACCGAGCCGTCGTCGTGGTAGAGCACCTCGGAGGCGGCGAAGCCGGGGTAGATCTCGACGCCCAGCGACTCGGCCTGCTGACCCAGCCAGCGCACGACGTTGCCCAGGCTGATCACGTAGTTGCCATGGTTGCGGAAGCAATCGGGCAGCAGCCAGTCGGGAACCCGGCGCGCACCATCCTTCGACAGGAACATGAAGCGGTCCTCGACCACCGGGGTGTTGAGCGGCGCACCCATCGCCTTCCAGTCGGGGAACAGCTCGGTGATCGCCCGAGGGTCCATCACGGCGCCCGACAGGATGTGCGCGCCGACCTCCGATCCCTTCTCGATCACGCACACGCCGAGCTCGGAGCCCTTCTCGGCGGCGAGCTGCTTGAGACGGATGGCCGCCGACAGGCCCGCTGGCCCGCCGCCGACGATGACCACGTCGAATTCCATCGAATCGCGCTGGATGTCCATGCGGTGTCTTTCGCTGCGTTGGCTGTAATGGGCGGATTTTCGGCGAATCGCGCGGGGCGTGCAAACGGTCCCGCGGTGCTGTGCGATCATCGCGGGCTGCACCGCCGACAGGCGCTCCCGATAGCGACCGCATCATGCCTACCACCTTCGACCTCACCGGAAAGATCGCCCTCGTCACGGGCGCCTCCAGCGGCCTCGGCGCGCGCTTCGCCCGTGCGCTCGCCGCCAACGGCGCGCAGGTGGTGCTCGCATCGCGCCGCATCGAGCGGCTCAAGGAGCTGCGCGCCGAGATCGAGTCCGAGGGGGGCGCCGCGCATGTGGTCGCGCTCGACGTGACCGATGTCGCGAGCATCCGGGCCGCGGTCGCGCACGCCGAGACCGAGGCCGGCCCGATCGACATCCTCGTCAACAACTCCGGCGTCAGCAACACGCGCAAGCTGGTCGACGTCACCGAGGAAGACTACGACTTCGTGTTCGACACGAACACGCGAGGCGCCTTCTTCGTGGCCCAGGAGGTCGCGCGGCGCATGATCGCGCGTGCCCGCGGCGGTGCGGCCAACGCCAGGCCGCGGCAGGCGCGGATCATCAACATCGCGTCGATGGCCGGCCTGAAGGTGCTCTCGCAGATCGGCGTGTACTGCATGAGCAAGGCCGCGGTCGTGCAGATGACGAAGGCGATGGCGCTCGAATGGGGGCGCTACGACATCAACGTCAACGCGATCTGCCCCGGCTATATCGTCACCGAACTCAACGAGACCCACTGGGATACCGAGGGCGGGCGCAAGCTCGTGCAGATGCTGCCGCGCAAGCGGCTGGGCCGCCCCGAGGACCTCGACGGCCTGCTGCTGCTGCTGGCCTCCGAGCAGTCGGGTTTCGTGAACGGAGCCGTGATCGCCGCCGACGACGGCTTTTCGCTCTGATCCGTTCGCCCGCGGGGCGGTCGTCCGCTTGCGCGACGCGATCGTTCAGGGATCGATGTCGTCGCCGCCGTGGCGGCGCATGATCGTCTGCCGCATGCGCCGGATGCTCAGCGCGACCATCGCGGCGATCGGCAGCAAGGCGATCCCGGTCAGGGTTTCCGGCTCGATCGGCAGCCACAGCCCATGCAGGCCCTTGGCAAGGTAGCCGAACAGCCCGACCGCGTAGTAGGTGATCGCGGCCACCGACAGGCCCTCGACGGTCTCCTGCAGCCGCAACTGCAGCCGGGCGCGTCGGTTCATCGCGGCGAGCATCGCCTGGTTCTGGGTCTCGCGCTCGATCTCCACCCGGGTTCGCAGCAGGCTGCTCGCCCGGGCGATCCGCTGCGCGGCACCCTCGAGGCGGTTGGCCACGCTCTCGCAGAAGGCCATCGCGGGCCCGAAGCGTCGATCGAGAAAGCCGGTCAGGGTCTGCACGCCGCTGAGACGCTGCTCGCGCAGCTCGCTGCCGCGCTGGCTCACCAGGGCGTGGTAGGCACGTGCCGCCGAGAAGCGAAAGCTGGATTCGCCGGCGAGCCGCTCGATGATGGCCGCCAGATGGGTCACCTCGCCGAGCAACTGCGGTTCTTCGGAGGGACTCGCGGTTTCGAGCCGTTCGCCAAGTCCGGTGAGCTGGCGCTCGACTCCGTCGAGCTCGCCGGCGATCGTCCGCGCCATCGGGAACGCGAGCATCGCCATCATCCGGTACATCTCGATGTCGAGCAGCCGCTGGACCTCGCGGCCCACGTGCGCCGGCCCCATCCGCACGTCGAGCATCAGGAACCGGGTGTAGCCGCGCGGGTCGAGCTGCAGGTCGGTGAACACCCGGGCGCTCTCGTCGGCCACGGTGGCCGCGATCAGGCTGTCGCTGTCGAAGGCAAGCGCAGGGGGCAGCCGGGGATCGTCACGGTCGGCCGGGCCGAGCACGGTGACATGGGTGGCGGCGATGCACTCGCCCGGCAGGCTCTCGAGCCAGCCCGCGGGGAGCAGCTCGATCGCCGGTTGCGCGAAGGGTGCTTCGGCGTCCGCGCCGTTGCGGTAGACCGTGAAGTCGTCGAACTCGCCGTGGCGCTCCCACTTGAGGCGAAAGGTGCCGAAGTCGGCGAAGAAGTGGCCCTGCCCGGGGGCCGGTTCGGCAAGGCGATAGTCGCGGCACAGCGCACGCAGCGCATCGAGGGGTTCGGCGCCCGAAGCGCCGGCGCGCAGCACCGCGAACATCGAGATCCGGTGTGGCGCCGCCAGTGGGGGCCGTGGTCGGGCATGCAACTCGTTGTGCAGCAGCGGGCGAAGGGGATGCGGCGTCATGAGCGATGGATCGAGGTTTTTCGCCTGGACATCCCGGTGCGCCGTGGCCGAGGCCGGGGCGACGACGGCGCGCGCCGTCGTCCCCGCACCGATCGGGGTGCGTCGCTCAGGCGGCTGCGGTGAAGGCCGACGTGTCGAGCGGGCAGTCGGTGCGCTGCACCAGGTAGTCGAGGTCGACGCCGGGGGCGAGCTCGACCAGCTTCAGGCCCGCCGGCGCGACCTCCATGACGCCAAGGTCGGTGATGATCAGGTTCACGACGCCCAGGCCGGTGAGCGGCAGCGTGCATTCGCGCAGGATCTTCAGGTCCTCGCCGCCATCCTTGCGGCGTGCGGTGTGCTCCATCAGCACGATCACACGGCCCACGCCGGCGACGAGGTCCATCGCGCCGCCCATGCCCTTGACCATCTTGCCGGGGATCATCCAGTTGGCGAGATCGCCCTTCTCGCTGACCTGCATGGCGCCGAGCACCGCGAGGTTGATCTTGCCGCCCCGGATCATCGCGAAGGAATCCGCGCTCGAGAAGATCGACGAGCCGGGCAGGGTGGTGACGGTCTGCTTGCCGGCGTTGATCAGATCGGGGTCGACCTCGTCCTCGGTGGGAAAGGGGCCGATGCCGAGCAGCCCGTTCTCGGACTGCAGCCACACTTCCATGCCGCTGGGCACGTGGTTGGCCACCAGCGTGGGCAGCCCGATGCCGAGATTCACGTAGAAGCCGTCGCGCAGTTCCTGGGCCGCGCGTGCGGCCATCTGGTCACGGGTCCATGCCATGGGATTCTCCTGCGTTCAGCGTGGCCGCACGGTGCGCTGCTCGATGCGCTTCTCGGGCGTGGGGTTGTGGACGAGCCGGTGCACGAAGATGCCGGGCAGGTGGATCTGGTCGGGGTCGAGCTCGCCGGTGGCCACGATCACCTCGGCCTCGACGATCGTGACGCGACCGGCCATCGCGACGTTCGGGTTGAAATTGCGGGCCGTGCGCCTGAACACCAGGTTGCCCGCCCGATCGGCCATCCAGGCCTTGACCAGCGAGACGTCGGGCACCAGCGCACGCTCCATCACGTAGGTATGGCCGTCGAACTCGCGGGTTTCCTTGCCCTGCGCGACCACGGTGCCCACGCCGGTGCGCGTGAAGAACGCCGGGATGCCTGCGCCACCGGCGCGCAGCTTCTCGGCGAG
>JBIIHU010000382.1:0-3002 GCA_044235405.1 Burkholderiaceae bacterium | reverse complement strand
GGCGGGGTCGGCGGCACGCGCGGCTTTTACCACATGACCGCCAATCTGGCGCAGGTGCCGGTCGTGGGGCTGGGCCTGGGCTCGGTGGCCGGACTGGGCGCCGCGCGGCTGGCCTCGTCGCACTTCTCGGTCATGACGCGCGACTCGGCGATGTTCGTCGCCGGCCCGCCGCTGGTGGCGCGTCTCGGTCAGCCGCTCACCAAGCAGGAGCTCGGCGGCGCCGAGCTGCAGGCGCGCGCCGGCGGCATCGACAACATCGCCGAGACCGAGGCCGAGGCCTTCGCGCAGGCGCGCCGCTTCCTGTCCTACCTGCCCTCGTCGGTGCACGGCCTGCCGCCGGTGCATCCCTGCGATGATGACCCCGAACGCGCCGACGAATTCCTGCTCGGCGTGATCCCGCGCAACCGACGACAGGTCTACAAGATGCGGCCGATCGTCGAGTCGGTGGTCGACCGCGGCTCCTTCTTCGAGATGAGCCGCCACTTCGGCCGCTCGATCATCGGCGGGCTGGCGCGCGTGGCGGGTCACCCGGTGGTGATCATGGCCAGCGACCCGATGCACTACGGCGGCAGCTGGAACGCCGAGACCTGCCAGAAGGTGGTGCGCTTCGTCGACCTCGCCGAGACCTTCCACCTGCCGGTCATCTACCTGCAGGACTGCCCGGGCTTCCTGATCGGCCTGGATGCCGAGAAGACCGCCACCATCCGCCACGGCGTACGCGCGATGGCGGCGATGAACCAGACCACCGTGCCCTGGTGCACGGTGATCGTGCGCAACGCCTTCGGCGTGGCCGGGGCGGCGCATCAGCCCGGCGCGCGGCTGTCGCTGCGCTATGCGTGGGTGTCGGCCTACTGGGGCTCGCTGCCGCTCGAAGGTGGCATCGAGGCGGCCTACCGCGCCGACATCGACGCAGCCGACGACCCGAAAGCCAAGCTCGAGGAGATCGAGCAACGCCTGAACGCGCTGCGCTCGCCCTTCCGCACCGCCGAGAAGTTCTGGGTCGAGGAGATCATCGACCCGCGCAAGACCCGTTCCCTGCTGTCGGACTTCGTGCGACTGGCCGAGCCGGTGCGCACGCCCGGCAGGGTCTCGTTCCCGATGCGGCCCTGAACGGTCGCCTTTCCCGTCAACCCTAACTCCCTGGAGAGCAGCATGGCCCATGACCTCGTCATCCGCGGCGGCACGATCGTCGACGGTACCGGCTCCGAGCCCTTTCGCGGCGATGTCGGCATCACCGACGGCCTGATCACCGCCGTCGGCAAGGTCGATGGCAAGGGCCATCGCGAGATCGATGCCGACGGCCTCACCGTCACCCCCGGCTTCGTCGACATCCACACGCACCTCGACGCGCAGATCGGCTGGGATCCCGACTGCACGCCGGTGAGCTGGCATGGTGTCACCACCGCGCTGCTGGGCAACTGCGGCGTCACCTTCGCGCCCTGCAAGCCCACCGACCGCGAGCTGCTCGCCGGCATGATGGAAACCGTCGAGGACATCCCGCGTCACGCGATCCTCACCGGCCTGCCGTGGAGCTGGGAAGACTATGGCGGCTACCTCGACGCGGTCGAGGGCCTGCGCCCGGGCATCAACATCGCGGGCCTGGTGGGCCACAGCGCGGTGCGCTTTTACGTGATGGGCGAGCGCGCGGTCGAGGAGCAGGCCACGCCCGAGGAACTGCAGCGCATGGCCGAGGTAGTGGGCCGCTCGATCGACGCCGGCGCGGCCGGCTTCTCGATCAACCGCTTCGCGATGCACACGCTGCCCGACGGGCGCGCCATCCCCGGCACCTTCGCCGACGAGGGCGAGATCATCGCCATCTCGCGCGAAGTGGCGCGCCGCAAGGCGCTGGTGCAGGCGGTGGGCGCCGAGCTCAGCCTGCTGCGCGACATCGCCGACGCGGCGCAGGCGCGCGTGCTGTGCAGCTACGGCGCCGGCCGCGGCGACCTCGCCAGCGCCACCGAGCGGCGCAATGCCCTCGAGGCGATCTGCGAGGGCCGCGACATCACGGCGATCACGCAGGTGCGCAGCTCCGGCATGATCTACGGCCTGCAGGCCGCGCTGCCGGTGCGCGGCCCCACCTGGGGCCGGGTGCAGAAGCTGCCCACGCTCGCCGAGCGGGTGGCCGCGCTCAAGGATCCCGAAATCTTCGCAGCCATGGTCGAGGAGGGCAAGGGCGGCGGCTTCAAGGCCAACCTCGGCACGCCGGTCGACGACATGTACTACATGGGCGACGCCCAGACGCCTGCCTACGCGGCCGATCCCTCGATGAGCGTGGTCAACATGGCCAAGGCCCGCGGCGAGCACTGGGTCGAGACCTTCCTGCGGCTGTCGCGCGACAGCGAGGGCAAGGCGCTCTTCACGCTGCGCATGTTCAACCCGAACCTCACGGGCCTCGAGCACATGTTCCGCAGCGAGCGCTGCTTCCCGAGCCTGGGCGACGCCGGCGCGCACGTGTCGCAGGTGATGGACGCGGGCTGGGCCACCTTCATGCTGTCCTACTGGGTGCGCGAGCGGGGCTTCTTCACGATGAGCGAGGCCATCGAGCGCATGACCTCGCGGCCGGCGCGCGTGCTGGGTCTGGCCGACCGTGGCGTGCTGGCGGCGGGCAAGCGCGCCGACGTCAACGTCTTCGACGCCTCGCGCGTGGCTGAACTGCATCCCGAGATCGTTTACGACCTGCCCGGCGGTGCGCGTCGCTTCAACCAGCGCGCGACGGGCTACAAGGCCACGATCGTCAACGGCCAGATCAACGTGCTCGACGACCAGCACACCGGCGTGCGCGCCGGACGCGTGCTGCGGCACGGCCGCTGATCGAGAGGCGCCGCGCGGCGGGGCCTCTCGTCGCGCGGCGGACCGAGCCCATGCGGGGCGCGGCGCGAGTCGCGCCGCCGAGGCGGCGTGCGGCCTCAGGCCGCGAGCGGCTCCTCGCCCCTGATGGTGGTGCGGTGCATCTCGCGGCGGTGGCCGTGGTAGTCGTTGACGGCCATGTGCTGCACCGCGCG
>JBIIHU010000381.1:0-3019 GCA_044235405.1 Burkholderiaceae bacterium | reverse complement strand
AAAACAGCCGGCAGCCGAGGGCGCCGTCCGCGTTGCGGAAGGCGGAGACATCCAGGCGCACGGCTGCGCCGCTCTGCGCCCTCGCGAGGGCCCCGTGAACGAGCAGCAGTGCAGGCAGCGCGAGGGTCCAGCCAACGAACTTACGGAACAGGACATGGCGTCGATTCATGATGTTTCCTGGAGAAGCGTCACCGCTGGGGTCGGACGCCGCGAGGGCGCGACCCCGCCTGCACTGCGTCATCACGCGGCGTGCACGGCGCTCCCCGTCGCGGTACGGGGGAGGAATCCGGGGGAAGGGCATGCCCGGGCGCGGACCGTGACCGGTACGCGCCGGTCGGGGATCGGTCAGCCCGGCACGAAGGGCCGGCCCATCAGCGCCTGGACGAAGGCGAAGGCCACGAACGCTGCGTAGATGAGCGCGGCCAGCCGGACCGGACCGCGTGCATCGGGACCGAAGAAGCGGGCACTGAGCCATCCGGCCAGCGGCACCGCGTGCATCGCGTGCGTGGCGAAGAAGTGGGCGACCCGCAGATCGCCGCCGTCGCGCGACCACCCCAGCGGCGGGAGTCCGCCGGCGTCGCTCGGCGTGCCGCCGATCCAGTGGCTGCCCATGCCGGACAGGACGCCGGCGCTCGCCAGGGTGAGCGTCATGGTCAGCGCGAGGCCTGCGACCAGCCCGCTGCGGATCGCGGGCGGCAGCCGGTCGTGGTCGCCGCGATGGATGGCCCAGGCCAGCGTGCCGCTGGCCGATGTCAGCAGCACGGCGGCCATGCCCATGAAGCCGTACACCCCGGCCCTCAGCGGCGTCGAGACGTCGAAGTGCGACGCCGCGCCCATCGCTGCCGCCCCGCCGATCCAGATCATCTCGAGCACGATCGCCACCACCACCGCACGCTCGTGCCAGCGCCACCAGCGGCTGCCGGTGACCTCGGGGGCCGCGTAGCGCGCGAACCAGGCGAGGGTCAGCAGGTAGACCACGAGTGCGACCAGGAACTTCAGCGGCTTGACCCACACGCTGAGGCCGTGGAGGAGCCGGGCATCCAGCGCGAGCGCACCGAGCACGGGAATCGTCGCGAGCGCGAGCAGGATCGCCAGCGGGGTGTAGCGTGGCGAGTCGGCTGCCAGGCGGTGCAGCGAGCGGGCGTCCCACGCGACGACGGTGCTGGGCGCGGGCGTGGGCGCGTCGAGCGATGAGGCGCCGTGGTGCGGGGCACCACGGGAGGCGGCAGCGTGGCTCATGGGGATCTCCGGAGAACGGGTGTGCGGGAAGGCGTCAGGCGCTGCCCGGAGCGCGGCGAGCCTTCGACGACAGGCGCACGGCCTGGAACAGCAGGTAGCCGGCTGGTCCGAACAGGAAGGTGGCGACCAGGCAGGGCAGCACCAGCAGGTGGCCGATGCCTTCGCGCCGGGCGGTGCGAACCTCCCACGCACCGACCAGCAGGTCGAACGCCAGGTAGTGCACCCAGCCGGCCAGCAGCAGCCACGGACTGCGGAAGAGCTGCGCCACCGCCTGGAGGCTGCCGAAGCCGCCCTCGGCGGAACTCCAGTGCGCCAGCACGATCGCCGCGTAACCCGCCGACAGCACGAGCGGCACGACCGCCCCGGCGAGCAGGCCGAGAGCACGCGGGGCGACCGGAGCGAGCGCGAGGGCGATCCAGCCCGCGAGGGCCAGCGGGTTGGCGACCTGGAAGAGGCTGTCGGGGGTCATGGCGTCGGAGGGGCGGGATGGCATCGGACTTGACGGTGTAAAGATGATCGCATGCGAACTTGTCGATGTCAACATCAATCTTGACGGCGTCAGGAGCGCTCGGCGACACTCGGTCCATGGACACATCCGGAACGCCGACCTCCGATCCGCGGCCCGATCGGCCGTACCACCACGGCGACCTGGCCAGCGCGCTGCTCGACGCGGGCGAGGTCGAGCTCGCGGAGAAGGGCGTCGAGGGATTCTCCCTGCGGGGCGTGGCCAAGCGCGCAGGAGTCAGCCACGCCGCGCCGGCGCATCACTTCGGCGATGTCGAGGGGCTGCTGACCGCGCTGGCCACACGGGGTTTCGAGCGCTTCGTGGCGCGCCAGCAGGCGTTCTGCGAGCGTGCCCGGCGGGACCCCGTGTCGCAGCTCGAGGCCTCGGGTGTCGGCTACGTGGCGTTCGCGCTCGAGAACCCGGCCCTGTTCCGCCTGATGTTCGGCTCGCAGCGCCCCGACTTCGACAGCGACGTGCTCGGGCGAGCGGCGCAGGCAGCGTTCGACGCGCTCGTGCGCCGCGTCGCGGACGTCACCGGCAATCCGCACCCGCCGGCGAAGGATCGGGCTGCGCTCACCGACGTGGGCACCGTCTGGGCACTGGTGCACGGGCTCGCTGACCTGATGATCGGCGGACGGATGCCCTCGCTGTGCACGCTGTCCGGGAAGGCGAAGGACCGGGCGGTTCTGGCGATCATCCGCCGCGCGCTGCCCGCGAGGGCCCCGGCGGCATCGAAGGGCCGAACGCGAGCGCACGGGTGAGTCCCAGGCGGACCACGCGGGACGGCGTCAGCCCGAACATCGCCCGGAACGTGGCGCTCAGATGCGATGAGCCGGAGAAGCCCGCCGCCTGCGCGGCTTCGGTCAGCGTGCTGCCCCGCGCGAGTGCCCGCATCACGACCGCCATGCGACGCCACGTCCGGTAGCGGCGAAAGGGCATGCCGACGGCGTCGGTGAACAGCGCCTGGAATCGCGATGCGGACAGCCCGGCGATCGCCGCGAGATCGGCGATGCGCGCGAAGTCCTGGGGACGCTCGTCGAGACAGCGGATCGCCGCGGCGATCCTCGCGTCATGCTGGGTACGTCCGGGAACGCCCAGGGCCGCGCAGATCGAATCGACGTCCCACCGGGCGAGTACCGCCGCCCCGATGCCGGCCAGGTGCGCGCGTCCGCGATCGAGATCGAGCGCGCGCAGGCGCCGGTGATCATCGCCGAGCGCATCGAGATAGACGAACACCATCGGCCCGCTCGCCACCAGATGATGCAGCACATTGGG
>JBIIHU010000131.1:0-9987 GCA_044235405.1 Burkholderiaceae bacterium | reverse complement strand
CACGAACCGCAACTGCTCCATCGCCTGGCCCTCGGCTTCGTCCCGGCTCGAGGCCTTGCCGGCGAACCACGAGCCGGCGGCAACATTCTCGAGCACGGTCATCTGGGGGAAGGGCTGCACGATCTGGAAGGTGCGCGAGAGCCCTCGCCGCGCCGACTCGAAAGGCCGCTGCGTCGACACGTCCGCGCCGTCGAAGCGCAGCGAGCCGCTGTCGGCGCGATGCACGCCGGTGACCACGTTCACGAGGGTCGTCTTGCCGGCGCCATTGGGGCCGATGAGGCCGACGATCTTCCCCGGCTGCAGATCGAAACTGACGTCCGAGAGCGCGGCGATTCCCCCAAAGCGCCGGGTCACGCCCCTGACCTCGAGCAATGGCTGGCTCATGGCTTGACCTCGGCACGCGCATCGGCCGTTGCAGGTGCATCGGCGGGCGAGGGCGGCCGCGACCGGCGTCGCGCCTTCCAGCGGCCCAGCAGCCCGCCCGGCAGGAAGAAGATCAGCAGCACGACCACGATGCCCAGCGCGGCCTGGTTGTAGTCGAGGAAGCGCGACCAGACGGTCTGCTCGATCAGCACGAAGCTGGTCGCGCCGATCAGTGGCCCGGCCACCGTGCCCGCGCCGCCGAGCAGCACCATCACCGGCACCTTGAGGGTGAGGAGGATCGAGAAAGCGTCGCCGGGCGAGATGTAGGCCACCCACGATGCCGAGATCGCCCCGACCGTGCCGCACCACAGCGCCGACAGCGTGAAGGCGATCGTCTTGCTGCGCACGACATCGACGCCCACCATGTCGGCCGCGTCCTCGTTCTGCTGGATGCAGCGCAGCCCGAAGCCGAGTTTTCCGCGGTCCACCAGCAGGGTCATCACGAAGGCCACCAGCATCACCGCGAGCATCGCGTACAGGAAGACCCGCCCTGCGAACTCGGGGCCACCCGGCATGATCGGCAGGTTCAGGCCCTCGCCGCCGCCGGTCACGTCGGCCCACGACGAGGCGACCAGCCGAAGCACCTCGACGATGCTGATCGACCCGACGGCAAAGTAGTGACCCTTCATGCGCAGGATGCCGGCCCCCAGCCCCGCGGCGAAGGCGCCCACGCCGAGCGTCGCCCCGCACCAGGCCACCACCATCGGCACGCCGGCGTTCTGCAGCAGCGCGCCGAGGTAGGAGCCCAGGCCGACGAAGGCCGCGGTGCTGAACGACGGGTAGCCGGCGTAACCGCCGATGATGTTCCACGACAGGGCGAGCGCGCAGTACATCGCGATGAACGTGGCCTGCTGCACGAAGTAGTTGTTGCCCGACAGCGGCATCGCCGCGAGCACGAGCGCGAAGATCGCAAACCCGAGGAGTCGTGTCCTCATTCGTAGCCCCTGCGGCCGAGCAGCCCGGTGGGTCGCGTCATCAGCAGCGCGAGCATCAGCAGGAAGCCGATCAGCACCGCGTTCTGCGGTCCGAACCAGTGACCGGCGAAGGATTCGATGAGGCCCAGCACGAGCCCGCCCACCAGCGCGCCGGGGACGGTTCCCAGGCCGCCGATCACGCACACCACGAAGGCCTTGCCAAGCAGCAGGCCCGAGATGTTGGTCGTGATCGGGAACACCAGCGCGAGCAGCGCGCCGCAGGCCCCCGCCAGGCCGGCGCCGATCGCGAAGGTCAGCGCGTAGATCCGGTTGACGCGAACGCCCATCAGCGACGCCGCCTCCCGGTCCATCCGCACCGCGACGATCGCGCGCCCGGCCCGGCTGCCGCGCAGCACGCCATAGAGCAGCAGCGTCAGCCCCAGCGCGAGCACGAAGGCGACGACACGGTCCCAGGCGATTACCACGGGACCCATCACGAGGGTGCCGAGGTCCAGCGTCACGCGGCGCGGTGTCGCCTCGAAGGCGACGTTCATCGCGTTGTAGAGGATCAGGTCCAGCCCGAAGGTGACCGTCAGCGTGGTGAGCACCGGCTGGCGTACCAGCCGGTTGATCATCGTCGCCTGGACCGCCCAGCCGACCATGAAGAGCAGCGCGGCCACCGGAATCAGCGTGATCAGCGGATGCAGCTTCCAGTGAAGCCACGCGAAGTAGGTCAGGTAGCCGCCCAGGATGATCAGCGAGCCGTGAAGCATGTTGATCACGTTGAGCACGCCCCAGACCAGCGAGAACCCCACCGCCAGGCACGCATAGAGCGCGCCCAGCGTCAGGCCGTTGACGAGGACCTGAAGGTAGATCATCAGGGCATCGGCGCGAGGTTGCCGGCCTTGATCGCCTCGGGGAACAGCGGGACGACCTTGCCGCCGGTGACCTGGATGATCGGCAGCTGGCGCCCGCCGTTCATGCCGTTGGGGCCGAACTTGATCGGTCCGTAGAAGGTCATGATGTCGAGTGAGGCGAGCGCGTCGCGAACCTTGGCCCGGTCGAGCGAACCCGCCTTGCCGATGGCCTTCTCCAGGGCGATCAGGGCGGCGGCCGCGCTGGCGTGCACGTAGTCGGGATCCTTCTTCTCGCGGTCGACGAACTCCTTGTAGAAGGCGGCTGTCGAGCCGAAGACATCGTCGCTCTTGTAGGTCAGCGAGTGATGCCACCACGACGCGCTGGTCACGCCCTCGGCGAGCTTGCCGAGCCCGTCGATGAATTCCCGGTACGAGGGGCCGGTGATCATCGTGACGATCGGCGCGGTGAGCTTGACATCGGCCATCTGCTTGCGCGCGAGGATCAGGTCCTGCGTGTAGCCGGTGATGAAGATCCACTGCGGGGCGGCGGCCTTGATGCGCGCGAGTGCGGCGGCATGGTCGAGCGTGCCCACCGGGTAGAAGTCGCTGTACACCACCTCGAGGCCGGCGGTCTCGGCGGCCTTCTTCATCTCGGCGGCCATCGCGCGGGGAAATACATCCTCGCGCCCGAGGATCGCGATCTTCTTCACGCCGGGGATCTGCCGGGTGAACAGGGCCGACATGTTCTGGACGATGCCGCCGTTGGGCGCGAGCGTGCCGAACAGGTACTTGTAGCCCTGATTGAACACCGACTCGCTGGAGGCCACCGAGGCCATCACCGGCACGCCATAGCGCTCGGCGACGCCCGCCACCACTTTCGTGTGTCCGCTGCCGAAGGGGGAGGTGAGGAAGTCCACCTTGTCCTGCGTGATCAGCCGTTCGGCGATCTGCTGCGCGCGCTTCTCGTCGCTCTGGTAGTCGTAGGTGATGAGTTCGACCTTCAGCTTCTTGCCGCCCACCGCGATGCCGCCCGCGGCGTTCACCCGCTTGAGCCACATGTCATAGGCGACCTGCTGCTTCTTGCCTTCGTCGGCGAGGCCGCCGGTGAGAGCAAGGGGCGCGCCGATGCGCACCGTTTCCTGCGCCTGCGCCGTGAAGCCGGCGAGCGCGGTAGCCACTAGCGTGATGAGATGTCTGAGGCGCACGGGTCTCTCCTGATTGAAGGTCAATCGGTGGTGCCGCCGTCGGCGGCGTGCTGCGTCTTGCCGGTGGTGCGGCAGGGCCCGGGATGGGGCCCCTGGGATGGTGGATGCCTCATCGCGACTTCCGCGATGGCGACAGGATCCCGGCGAGCCATCGCCGCAGCGCCTGCCAGAGCAGCGCGCCGCCGGCCAGCGGGACGGGCGTGTCGGCGGCGGTCGGTATCGCGACCTCCGCCCGCGCGCCCGGCGCACCCGCGGGGTGGGTGGCCACTGTCGCGGCCCGCTCGCCGAGGCGCGCCTCGAGATTGGCCGCGAACTGCGCGGTCAGCGCGCCCGCAAGCTCGCGGACGATGCCGGCGCGCCCCACCTGCGCCAGCGCGCCGGTCAGCGCGTAGTCGACCTGGACGATGACCCGGGTGCCGCTCTCGTGGGCGGCAAGCGTGAATGCCGCCGAGCCCTTGACGCGCGAGCCGGTGCGGCGGTCGCTCGCCTGACCTTCGAAGCGGCCGCTTCGGGTCGCGTCCTCGCGCACCAGACGGCCCTGGCCGGTGAAGCTCGCCGCCACGGGGCCGAGCCTGACATCGAAGCGCATCGGCCACTGCCCGTCGGTCTCGCCGCCGGTCAGCGAGGCGCCCGGCAGGCAGCCCACCAGCAGCGCGACGTCGGCAAAGACCGGCCAGGTCGCGTCCGGCGGCTGCCCGAGGATGAACTGCTGCTCAAGCTGCACGGGCGGCCTTTCGTTCGGACAGCACGCGCGCGATGGCGCGCACGATGCCGCGGTAGCCGGTGCACCGGCACAGATTGCCGGCGAGCTCGAGCCGGATGCGCGCCTCGTCGGCGTCCGGCAGGCGCGTGACGATGTCATACGCGGTGGCGAGCATGCCCGGCGTGCAGTAGCCGCACTGCAGCGCATGCTCGAGGCTGAAGGCCGCGCGAAGCTCGGCCATCGTCGGGTCACCATCCCAGCCCTCGATCGTGCGCACGCTTCTGCCTTCGCAGGCGAGCGCCAGCGTCAGGCACGCCCGGGCGGGCTGGCCGTCGAGCATCACGGTGCAGGCGCCGCACACGCCCTGCTCGCAGCCAAGGTGAGTGCCGGTCAGGCCGACCTGCTCGCGAAGGTGATCGGCGAGCGAGGTCCGGGGTTCCGCGTGACCGCGGTGTTCGCGGCCGTTGACGCACAGTGTGATCGGCTGTGGGCTCATGTTGCGTCGATGTCGGTGAGCACGCGCTTCAGCAGCACGGCGAGCAGCTGTCGCTGGTAGGGGTCGTCGAGGCCCAGGTCGTCGAAGAGCGCGGTCTGCGCGGCGCGCGTGCGCAGTCGATGCATCGCGTCGTGGCCCTCGACCGCGTGCGGCGCGCCGGCTAGCGCGCCGAAGAGCAGCCGTACCGTGCCGCGGGAGGGCTCGACCCATGCGCCGACCAGCGCCTTGGCGAACTCGCCGGGCTTGCGGCAGGCTTTGCGGTAGGCCCAGCGGGCGTCGCTTGCCAGACGAGGCCAGTCGACGGCGACGATGATCTCGTCGTCGGAAAGCGCGGTGGTGAAGGGGCCCTGGATGAAGTCGGTCGCGCGCACGCGCCGACCCGTGCTGGTGCGGATGCCGGCGTCCATCAGGCAGGCGGTGTTCACCCAGTCGGCCGCCGGGTCGGCGTGCGCGATGCTGCCGCCCATGGTGCCGCGCTGCCGTACCGCGCGGTAGGCGATGCCGGCGGCCACCGATGGCAGCAGCCCCCGGGTCTCGCCGGCGAAGGTCCCTTGGGCATCGTCCTCGATCCGCGCGTGCGTGACCCCCGCACCGATCACCAGGCGGTCCCCGTCGATCGCGATGGCCTGCAGCGCGGGGATGCCGGCGATGTCGACCAGCGCGCCCGGTTGCGCAAGGCGCAGGTTCAGCATCGGCCCCAGCGACTGCGTGCCGGCGCAGGGACGGGCGTCGCCGCCAGCGAGCCGTGCCACGGCCTCGTCGACGCTGGCGGCGCGGTTGTAGGCGAAGGCAGCGGGCTTCATGGCGCCACCGTCACGCCGGCCGCCTGCAGCGCCGCCAGGATGCGCCTCGGCGAGGCCGGGCATTCGGTGATCTCGACGCCCAGCGGCGCCAGCGCATCGTTGATGGCATTGACGATCGCCGCCGGGGGCGCGATCGCACCGCCCTCGCCGAGTCCCTTCTGCCCGAAGCGCGTGTGTGGCGAAGGGGTCTCCATGTGCGAGATCCTGGCCATCGGTACCTCGGTGGCGCCCGGCAGCAGGTAATCGGCCAGCGTCGCGGCGAGTGGCTGGCCTTCGTCGTCGAAGGGCATCTCCTCGTACAGCGCGGTGCCGATGCCCTGCGCGAGCCCGCCGAGGATCTGTCCGTCGACCACCAGAGGATTGAGCAGCGTGCCGCCGTCCTCGCAGATCACGTAGTCGAGCAGCTCGACCTCGCCGGTGTCGGTGTCGACCGCGAGCGCGACCGCGTGCGCCGCATAGCTGAAGGTGCCGGTGTCCGGGTTCGCCTTGTAGCCCGCGGTGACCTCCAGGCCGGCCGGGTTGGCGTCGGCGGGCATGCGCTGCGGCGCCCGGTACCAGGCGTGCGCGACCTCGGCCAGCGAGACGCGTCGGCCGCTGGGCAGGTGGCAGGCTGCGCCATCGCGCAGGACCAGCGCATCGGCCGGCGCCTCGAGGAGCGCCGCGGCGATCGGCCGGATCCGCGCGGCCAGCGCCTCGCAGGCCTGCGCGACCGCGCCACCCGACATCACCGCGCAGCGCGATCCCCAGGTGCCGGTCGAGTAGGGCGACATCGCGGTGTCGCCATGCACCAGGCGCACCCGCTCCTCGTCGATGCCCAGCACGGTGTGCGCGACCTGCGCCAGCGTCGTCTCGAGCCCCTGGCCGTGGGAGTGGGCGCCGATGCGCAGTTCGAGCACGCCGTCGGGGCTCAGGCGCGCATTGCAGCCCTCGTAGCCGGGAACCATCGGGATGCCCCAGCCGTGATAGACGCTGGTGCCGTGGGCGGCCTGCTCGCAATAGACCGCATGGCCGATGCCGATGCGCCGGCCGTCGGGCTCGCCGACTCGCTGGCGAGCCCGCCACGCATCGAGGTCGAGCGCGGCGAGCGCGCGGCGCAGCGACTCGGGGTAGTCGCCGCTGTCGAAGCGCTTCGCGGTGATGTTCTCGAAGGGCATGTCCTGCGGCGGCACCAGGTTGCGCATGCGCAGCTCGTGGGGCTCGATGCCGAGTTCGCGCGCCAGCGCATCGAGGGTCACCTCGAGCGCGAAGCACACGCCGGTGCGCGCCACGCCGCGGTACGGCAGGATCGGTGGCTTGTTGGTCGCCACCGACCAGGTCAGGCAGCGGTAGCCGTCCATCCGGTAGGGGCCAGGCAGGATCGAACCCACCTGCGCGGCCTCGAGACAGGCCGAGAACGGATAGGACGAGTAGGCGCCGGAATCCACCGTTGCCTCGCAGTCGATGCCGAGCAGGCGACCCTCGTCGTCCGCGTAGAGCGTGACGGTGTAGTCGTGTTCCCGGCAGTTGGCATTCGCCGTCAGCTGCTCGCGCCGGTCCTCGAGCCAGCGTACCGGGCGACGCTGGCGCATCGCGAGCCAACCCAGGCATACCTCCTCGGGCAGCAGGATGCCCTTGTAGCCGAAACCGCCGCCGACGTCGGGCGCGATCACCCGGATGCGGCCCTGGTCGATGCCCAGGCACTCCGACAGCCCCGCCCGGTTGATGTGCGGCATCTGCGCGGCGCTGTGCATCACCAGCTGGTCGAGCCGCGTATCCCACTGGCAGAGCACCGCGCGGCCCTCGATGGGAGCCATGCTCTGGCGCGCGGTGCGAAGGTGCCGGGTGACAACGCGTGGGGCGCGCGCCCGCACCGCATCGAAGGCGCCGCGCTCGACCCGCGATTCGAGGAAGATGTTGTCGCCCCAGGCCTCGTGGACGAGCGCCGGCGGATCGGTCCTGGCCCGCACCATGTCGACGACCGCCGGCAGCTCGTCGAATTCGAGCTCGACCTGCGCCGCGATGTCCTCGGCCTGCGCGCGGGTGGCGGCAACGCACATCGCCACCGGCTCGCCGACCTGCCGGACCTTGTCGCGTGCGAGGGGCCACTGGTCCGAAGCCTTGAAGCCCGGCAGGCCGCTGACGGCACGAATCGGTTGAACCCCGGTCATGTCGTCCATCGTGAACACCGCGTGCTCGAAGCCGGCCGGCTTGATCACGCCACGCAGGCGGCCATGGGCGATCGGGCTGCGCACGAAGGCCACCTCGAGCAGGTCGGGAACCCGGATGTCGCCGACGAACTGTCCCTGCCCGGCGAGCAGGCGCGCGTCTTCCTTGCGCGGCATCGGCGCACCGATGCCGCGCGGCGGTGCCTGCAGCCTGGTCGCGTCGGCTTCGTTCACGCGGCCACCACGTCGGGAAGAATCGTTGCGTCCGCATCGAATCGAACGCCGTCGCGCAGGCAGAAGGCCGGGCGCAGCAGGCGGCTGGCAACGAGCTCGGTGCCCTCGTTGTCACGCAGCACGAAGCGGCCGCGCTCGTCGTCGAGCACGCTGACATCGGCCGGGTTGCCGACCGCGAGCGTGCCCAGTTCCGGCGGCAACCCGAAGATCTCGACCACGTTCGAGGTCACCATCCGCACCACATGGTCGATGGGCAGGCCCAGCGCGAGCATCGCGGTCATCGCGCTGGCGAGCGAGAAGCGCACCTGGCCGAAGAACATGTGCTCGGTGTCGCTGTGCTGCTCGGGCGTGCCGGCCGGGGCCGGGACATGCGTGTTGTAGCCGTGCATGTCGGCGCCGAGGGTGTCGGGCATGATCCCCGCGTCGAGGGCGATGCGCGCCATCCGGTAGCTGAAGTGGGAGCCGTGCCCGACATCCACCTTCAGGCCCATGGCCAGCGCTTCGCGCACGATGCCGTGCACCCGGCCTTCCCGGTCGACGAAGCCACCCGGGTGCCGGGTGAACGGATGGGCGAGGATGTCGCCGGCCTTCAGCAGCGGCACCACCTGCGCCAGGATCGTGTCGGGGTCGACGCCGTTGGCGCCGCCCTCCGGAAGCGGCCAAAGCTGGCCGAAGTGGATGTAGAGGGGCTTGCCGGCGCGCGCGGCGATCTGCGCCGACTGCCGCATCACCTCGATCCCCCAGCGTGCGAAGCCGCCGAGTTCCGCATGGGCCTTGAAGCCCCGGACGATGTCGGGGTTGGCCAGCGCCGCCTTGACCGTCGCGTCGACGTCCAGGCAGTCGGGCTTGTAGAGGCTCGGGTAGTAGTGACCCTCCATGCCGCCCACCAGGTAGGACGACAGGTAGGCGAAGACGCGGGTCCGTTTGGCGTTGACCACGTATTCGCGGAAGGCGGGTAGCGTCATGCAGGAAGGGCCGCCCTGGTCGATCAGCGTGGTGACGCCCGAGCGCACGCCGCACAGGTCGGCTTCCAGGCCGAAACGCCCCGTCACGTACTGGAACACATGGGCGTGCGTGTCGATCATGCCGGGGATCACGAGCCGGCCGCGCACATCGATGCGCTGCCTTGCCTGAACCTGGCTGCCCGGTGGGAGGATGCCCGCGATGCGTCCGTCGCGGATGGCGACGTCGAAAGTGCCGTCGCGGTGCTGCGCGGGGTCGATCAGGTGGCCACCTGCCAGCAGCAGGTCGCAGGAGAGGGGAAAGGCGTCTGGCATCGACTTCTCGGGGCTGAGCGGTGGGACGTCGGCCGGATGCCATGCAAGGCGTGTGCCAGCCGGTTTTCGTATTGGGATCCCAAATGGAACACGAGAAAAGATCCAGAAACGTGCGGCTGTTGCCCGGAATCGGACGGCGGGATCCGCCGGTGTGCACCTCGATGGGGCGGGTCTTCGGACACGCGGGTCGACGGTGCCGCGCCACTAGGCGAGTCAGCCGGGCTGCGAGACAATGAAGTTCGAGAAAGCCATGAGCACCCGCAATCCCGCCCTCGCGCCGCTAGAAGGCGACCGGTCCTCCCTCGTCGAAGCTGCCTACGAGCGGCTCAAGGAGGACATCTACGAGTTCCGGATGGCGCCCAACCAGCGCTACTCCGAGCAGGAACTCGCCACCGCGCTGGGGATCAGTCGAACCCCGCTGCGCTTCGCGCTGCACCTGCTCGCGCGCGACGGCTACCTCGCGCGGGTCGGCGGGCACGCCGGATGGATGGTCAGGCCCTTCGACCTCGGCTACTACGAGGACCTCTACGATTTCCGCACCCAGATCGAGATCATCGCGGTCCGGCGCCTGTGCGCGATGGACCCTGCACCCGACCTTTCCGGGCTACGCGAGTTCTGGCGGGTGCCCAGGCGTTCCCGGGATCTCGATGGCCGGACGGTCGCGAGCGAGGACGAGCGGCTGCACACCACGCTGGTGAGCCTGGCGGGCAATCGCGAGATGGCCCGAACCCACCGCGAACTCACCGAGCGCATCCGCATCATCCGCCGGCTCGACTTCATCGAACCGGCGCGCATCCGTAATGCCTACGAGGAGCACGACAAGATCCTCGGCGCGCTGGTGGCGCGCAGGGCAGCCGACGCCGAAATGCTGATCCGCGCCCATATCGAGTCCTCGCGCGCCGAGATCCGGCACATCACGCTGCACCGCCTG
>JBIIHU010000379.1:0-3029 GCA_044235405.1 Burkholderiaceae bacterium | reverse complement strand
ACGGCCGCCGATGGCGAGCGACTGCGCGCGGCCCTCGGGGCGGGCCGTCGCCTGGCGGTGGTCGGCGGCGGTTATGTCGGCCTGGAGGTCGCGGCCTCGGCGCGCGCGCTCGGCTGCGAGGTCGTCGTCGTCGAACGCGAGCCGCGACTGCTGGCCCGCGTCGCCTCGCCGGTGCTGTCCGACTTCTTCGCACGTTGTCACGCCGCCCGCGGTGTCGCGCTGGAGCTCGGCGCGACCGTGGCCGGCTTCGAGACCGAGGCTGGCGAGGTGCGCGGCGTGCGTCTGGCCGACGGCCGCGTGCTCGCCTGCGATGTCGCGGTTGTCGGTATCGGCGCGCTCGCCAACGACGCGCTGGCGGCGGCGGCTGGCCTCGAATGCCGCGACGGCATCGTCGTCGACGATGCGGCCCGCACCTCCGACCCCGCGGTCTACGCGATCGGCGACTGCACGAACCGGCCGCTGCCCCGCTACGATCGCCGCATGCGCCTGGAGAGCGTGCCCAACGCGCTCGAGCAGGCCAAGCAGGCAGCGGCCGCCATCCTCGGCAAGCCCGTGCCCCGGTCCGAGCTGCCCTGGTTCTGGTCCGACCAGTACGACGTGCGGCTGCAGATCGCGGGCCTGCCCTTCGATGTCGCCCAGACGGTCGTCCGCGGCGATCCCGCCTCCGGCCGCTTCGTCGTCTTCCACCTCGATGCGGGCAACCGTCTGCAGGCGGTCGAGGCTGTCAGCTCGCCTGCCGAGTTCATGGCCGCGCGTGGCTGGGCCGGCGCCGGCCAGATCATCGACCCCCAGCGCGCCGCCGATCCGGCGGTCCCCGTCAAGCAGATACCGGGCGAGGCGCCGGCTGCGGGCTGAGCCCGCGGCGCTGGCAGCGCTCCCGATCCGAACCGATCCACCTTTCCCACGAGGATCCCACCATGCCGAAGGTCACCTTCATCGAACACGACGGAACCCGTCATGACGTCGACGCGACGGCCGGGCTGTCGCTGATGCGCGCCGCAGTCGACAACGGCGTACCCGGCATCGACGCCGACTGCGGCGGCGAATGCGCCTGCGCCACCTGCCATGTCTACGTCGACGCGGCCTGGTTCGATCGCACCGGCGAGCGTTCCGAGATGGAGCGCAGCATGCTCAGCTTCGCAGCCGTCACGCAGGACAATTCGCGGCTGTCCTGCCAGGTTCAGATCACCGAGGCCCTCGACGGCCTTGTCGTGAGCCTGCCCGAAGGCCAGCACTGAGCCGGCGCCGAGCCGGCACTCAGCCAGCATTCAGACCGCACTGAGACCGCACTGAGCCAGCATTGAGCGATCGGGCCGGCCCTGCCGCCGGCCCGGCCCAACCCGACCGGAGCCCCGCCATGAAAGCCGCCGTCTTCCACGCCCCCAACCAGCCGCTGACCATCGAGGATGTCGAGATCGACAACCCGGGGCCGCGCGAGGTGCTGGTCCGCACCGCGGTCGCCGGCCTGTGCCACAGCGACCTGCACTTCATCGAGGGCAAGTACCCCACGCCCGTGCCGATCGTGCTCGGGCACGAGTCCTCCGGCATCGTCGAAAAGGTCGGTCGCGACGTCACCTACGTGAAGCCGGGCGACCATGTCATCACCTGCCTGTCGGTGTTTTGCGGCCACTGCGAGTACTGCCTGACCGGCCACATGTCGATCTGCCAGAACACCGAGGTCAAGATGCTGCCCGGCAAGGCCAAGCGCCTGCGCTGGAAGGGCGAGCACCTCAATCAGTTCACGAACCTGTCGTCCTTCGCCGAGCAGATGCTGGTGCACGAGCACGCGATCGTGAAGATCACCCCCGACATGCCGATGGATCTCGCCGCCCTGATCGGCTGCGGCGTCATCACCGGCTACGGCGCGGCGGTGCACACCGCGAAGGTCGAGCCGGGCTCGGTCGTGGCGGTGGTGGGCTGCGGCGGCATCGGCCTGGCGGCCGTCAACGGCGCGAAGATCGCCGGCGCCTCGCGCGTGATCGCGATCGACAAGGATCCCGTCAAGCTCGAGCTTGCACGCACCTTCGGCGCGACCGACGGCGTGCTGGCGGGCGAGGACACCGCCAAGCAGGTCATGGAAATGACCCAGGGCGGCGTGCACTACTCTTTCGAGTGCATCGGCCTGAAGCAGACCACCGAGCTTTGCTTCCAGATGCTGCGCCCCGGCGGCACCGCCACCATCATCGGCATGATCCCGGTGGGCACCAAGATCGAGCTGCACGGCCCGGACTTCCTGCGCGAGCGCCGCATCCAGGGCTCGATGATGGGGTCGAACCGCTTCCGCATCGACATGCCGCGCCTCATCGAGTTCTTCCAGCAGGGCCGCCTGCCGCTGTCGCACCTGGTGTCGGGGCGCCTGAAGCTCGGCCAGATCAACGAGGGCTTCGCCGCGCTGCAAAAGGGCGGTGTGGCCCGCAACGTGATCGTCTTCGACCAGTGAGCGCCGCCGCGCCGGCCGTCTTCACGCGGGTGGTGCTCGAGACCGGGCCCGACGGCCGCGCGCGGTTTCGCGAGGAGGCCCTGCCGCTCGACCAGGGCACGCCGCAGTCGAGGCTGTCGGCCGTGTTCGCCAGCGGCGGCTATCAGCTGCGCGAGAGCCCGGTGGGCTTTCGCAGCGCATTCCACTGCACCGGCAGCCCCCAGTGGTGCTTCATCCTCTCCGGAGGCATGGAGATCGGCCTGCAGGACGGCAGCAGCCGGGTGTTCGGCCCGGGCCAGCACTTCTATTCGGCCGACCTGCTGCCCGAGGGCGCGACCTTCGACCCTGCCGTGCACGGCCACTGGAGCCGGCAGGTCGGCGACGGTCCGCTGGTGACGCTCTTCGTGCGCGGCGAGCTCGCATGAGCCCGCGCCGCCGCGCCCACGGCAGCCGCTGAGAACCCCATGCTCGCCTACCGCCACGGCTTTCATGCCGGCAACCACGGCGACGTGCTCAAGCATGTCGTGCTGGTCCATCTTCTCGGCCATCTCGGTGCGAAGCCCACGCCCTTTCTCTGCGTGGATACCCATGCCGGCGCGGGGCTCTACCT
>JBIIHU010000380.1:0-3029 GCA_044235405.1 Burkholderiaceae bacterium | reverse complement strand
CTCTCGCGAATCAGTCGTTCGCCAAGCGGAAGATCGGCGTCGCGGAAGATCTCGGGCACCTGGGCCACCGCGCCGGGGACCGGCAGCAGCCCGAGCGCGAGGGCCAGCAAGGCGGTGGCCATCGGGCCGGACGGACAGGGCATCGGAAGGCTCCTAGGGAGGGGGCGTGGTCGGCTGTCGGGGCCGCCGCAATCAGGCAAGCGAGAGCCAGCCCATGACATCTTCCTCGAACATCTCGCCGGCGATCACCTGGCGCAGGCGACCACCCCGGTCGACGACCACCGACAGCGGGATCACCCGCCGCGCCGAAAGGGCGGCTGCCATCGGCGCATGATCGAGCGTGACCGGAAAACCGTAACCGTGGCGCGCGAGATAGGCCGCCACCGCGGCCGGGTCGCGATCGCGCGCGACGGTGAGGATCCCGAGGTCGCGACCGGTGGCTGCGCGCCGGAGTTTCTCTAGGTGCGCATTGTGCCGCAGGCAGAAAGGGCACGTGGTCGACCAGAAGACCACGATCATGACGCGCCCTGCCGCCTGCTCGGGCCCCCAGCGGCGGCCATCGAGGAGCGACACGCTCGGCCAGGCAACCGGCTCACCGGCCTGGGCGGGCCCGCCCGCGGCCACCGCCGGGCTCGCGAACACCGGCAGCAGCGCGAGCGATGCCAGACTGCGCCGGCGCATCGGCGAAACCGGGCCGGGGATGCGTACAATCAGAGGCTGCCTGAACATCAGCATCCGGTGATATTACGATTTCCGGCCCGGGCTGACCAGCGCCTGCGCCGCTCGCAACCAGGAGACCCAAGATGCCGCAAACCATCCGCCGCGCCGACCGCTGGGCCATCGGCGCCCTAGGCCTGGCACTCGCCAGTGCCGCGACGGCCCAGGCGCCGGCACCCGACCCGAATCTCGCGCGCAATCTCGCGGCGACCTGCGCCAACTGCCATGGCACCAACGGCCAGGCGCGGGGCGACATGAAGCCCCTGGCCGGTGTCTCGGCCGAAAAACTCGTCGCGATGATGACCGACTACCGCAATGGCAATCAGCCCGCGACGATCATGCACCAGATCGCCAAGGGCTATACCGACGCGCAGATCCGGCTGATCGCCGGCTACTTCGCGGCCCAGAAACCGAAGCAATGAGGAGCCACGCCATGCAGACCTCGATCCCCATCGCGGCATCCCGTCGCCGCCTCCTGGGCGCTGGCCTGACCCTCGGTGGTCTGGCGATGGCCGGCTGCGCCACCACCGCCAGCGGCCCGTCGATCGGTCGCGTCGTGGTGGTTGGTGGCGGCTTCGGCGGCGCCACCGCCGCCCGCTACCTGAAGATGTGGGGCGGCAACATCGATGTCACCCTCGTCGAACGCAACGCCAGCTTTGTTTCCTGCCCGATCAGCAACCTCGTGATCGGCGGTCATCGCCAGATCGCCGACGTGACCCGCGGCTACGACGGTCTCAAGGCCCTCGGCGTCAAGGTGGTCCAGGGCGAGGTCGTCGCCATCGATGCCGCGGCGCGCCGGATCCGTCTCGCGGGCGGCGGCGAGCTCGCCTGGGACCGCTTGGTGGTGTCGCCCGGCATCGACTTCATGTTCGACGAGGTGGGCGGCCTGAAGGCGGCGGTCGACGCCGGCCGCATCGCGCACAGCTGGCAGGCCGGACCCCAGACGGTCGCGCTGCGCAAGCAGATCGAGTCGATGCGCGATGGCGGCGTGTTCGCGATGAGCATCCCGAAGGTGCCCTACCGCTGCCCGCCGGGCCCCTACGAGCGGGCATGCATGGTCGCCAGCTACGTCAAGACCGCCAAGCCGCGCTCCAAGGTACTGGTGCTCGACGCCAACCCCGAGATCCAGTCGAAGAAGGCGCTCTTCGAGCGGGCTTTCAAGCAGCACTACGACGGCATCATCGAGTACCGGCCCAATGCCGAACTCAAGGAAGTCGCCGGCCTGACGGCGAAGCTCGAGTTCGAGGACGTGAGGGCCGATGTGCTGAACGTGATCCCGCCGCAGCGCGCGGGCGACCTCGCGCGCGGCGCCGGGCTGATCACGGTCAACAACCGCTGGGTGGGCGTCGACTGGCTCACGATGGAGTCCACCGCGGTCAAGGGCGTGCATGTGCTCGGTGACGCGACCTTCTCCGCGCCGGCGATGCCGAAATCGGGCCACATGGCCAACCAGCACGCCAAGGTGGCGGCTGCCGCGATCATCCAGCTGCTCAAGGGCGAGCCGGTGAATGCGACGCCGGTCGTGATGAACACCTGCTACAGCTTCGTGACGGCCACCGACGTGGTGCACGTCGCCTCGGTGCATCAGTACGATGCCAAGGACCGGACCTTCAAGACCGTGCCCGGCTCCGGAGGGGTATCGGCAGCCGCCAACCAGCTCGAGGGGCGTTACGCGCTCAGCTGGGCCGACAACATCTGGGCGGACATGCTCGCCGTCTGACGCTGGCCCGGCCGGGGCGTCGGCAAGACGCTCCGGTTGGCGGCCTCACTCGAGGCCGCTGATGTAGCTCGAGACCGCCTTGATCTCGAGCTCGCTCAGCTTGCTGGCGATCGCGTGCATCACGGCGTTGTCGTTGGTGCGCTCGCGCTTGTTGAAGGCCTTCAGCTGGTTCTCGGTGTACTGCGCGTGCTGGCCCGCCAGGCGCGGCAGCGTCTCGGTGCCGTGCCCCTTCTCCCCATGACAGGCCTGACAGGCGGCCACGCCGGTAAAGGGATTGCCGCGCGTGAACACGAAGCGCCCCACCTGCGCGAGCTCGGGGTCTTCGACCTTGTGCGGCTGCGGCTTGCGGGTCTCGAACCACTTGCCGAGCGCACGGAAATCGGCCGCATTGAGACCATCGACCATCGGGCGCATCGCGCTGCTCGCACGCCTGCCCGACTGATAGTCGGCAAGCTGGCGCGCGATGTAGCTCGCATGCTGACCGGCCAGCCGGGGAAAGACCGGGCTCGAGCTCTCGCCCTCCATGCCGTGGCAGATGAAACACTTGCCCTGCACGATTTCCTCGGCACGCTTGAGCTCGTCGGCATGGACC
>JBIIHU010000378.1:0-3033 GCA_044235405.1 Burkholderiaceae bacterium | reverse complement strand
GGGCTACGCCGAGGCGATTGCCGCCGGCGAGGCCGCCATCAACCAGTGCCCCCCCGGCGGCGCGGAGGGCATCCAGCGCCTGGCCGCGGCCACCGGACGGCCCGTCGTCCCGCTGAACCCGGACCACGGCCGCGAGGGGCCGCGGCTGCTCGCCGTCGTCGACGAGGCCTGGTGCATCGGATGCACGCTGTGCATCAAGGCCTGCCCGGTCGACTGCATCGTGGGCGCCTCCAAGATGATGCACACGGTGATCGCCGACGACTGCACCGGCTGCGAGCTGTGCATCCCGGTGTGCCCGGTGGACTGCATCGCGCTGCTGCCGGCGACCGGCACGCACACCGGCTGGGACGCCTGGAGCGCCGAGCAGGCCGGCCGGGCACGCGAGCAGTACCGCCTTCGCCAGCAGCGCCGCGAGCGCGCGCAGCGCGAGAACGACGAACGTCTGGCCCGCAAGGCGGCCGAGAAGCTGGCCGACATGGCCGCTGCCAGCCGGCACACCGACCCGGCCGTCCTGGCCCGCAAGCGCGCGGTCGTCGAGGCGGCCCTGGCACGCGCCTCGGCGCGCGCGGGAACGCCCGCGCCGACCGAGCCGCCGGCAGCCGGAGGGACCGGCCGATGATGCCCGACAGCGCCGTCGAGCCGTTCTTCGCGACCTTGCAGGCGGGCAACCCGCACCCGGTCACCGAGCTGCAGTACACGAGCGTGTTCGAGCTGCTGGTGGCGGTGCTGCTGTCGGCCCAGGCCACCGACGTGTCGGTGAACAAGGCCACGCGCTCGCTGTTCGCGGTGGCGCCGACACCCCGTCGCATGCAGGCCCTGGGCGTCGAGGGCATCGAGGCGCGCATCCGCACGATCGGCCTGTACCGCACCAAGGCGCGCAACCTGCACCGCACCTGCGGGCTGCTCCTCGATCAGCATGGGGGCTGCGTGCCGCGGCAGCGCGAGGCCCTCGAGCAGTTGCCGGGCGTGGGCCGCAAGACGGCCAACGTGGTGCTGAACTGCGCCTTCGGCGACGAGACGATCGCGGTCGACACCCACATCTTCCGCGTCGCCAACCGCACCGGCCTGGCACCCGGCCGCAACCCGCTGCAGGTCGAGCAGGCGCTGCTGCGGCGGGTGCCGGCGGCCTACCGCGCCGACGCGCACCACTGGCTGATCCTGCACGGCCGCTACGTCTGCCGGGCGCGCCGCCCCGACTGCGCGCGCTGCCAGGTGCGCCGCTGGTGCGACAGCGCGCCGCCGCCCTGAAGGGCGCCACCTACAATCGACGCGCTGCCGCAGCCTGCGAGCGAGGACCCATGCACGACATCCGCGATCTCGCCGACCGCATCGAACGCCTCGTGCTGCGCCACGAGGAGCTCAAGCGCACGAATGCGCTGCTGCAGCAGGAGCTGACGGTGCTGGCGGCCGAGCGCGACGGCCTGCGGGCGAGGCTGCACGCGGCCCGCGCGCGCATCGAGGTGCTGCTCGAGCGCCTGCCGCGCGAAACCAGCGACACCGGCGGGAGGCCGGCATGAAGCAGGTCGAGTTCACGATCATGGGCCAGGGCTACATCCTGGGGTGCCCCGACGGCGGCGATGCCCTGCTCGAGGAGGCCGTGCGCACGGTGGACCGCGAGATGAGCGCGATCCGCGACGGCGGCAAGGTCAAGGCGCGCGAGCGCATCGCCGTGCTGGCGGCGCTGAACCTGGCCTACCGCATCGCGCAGCCGGCGGCCGCTGCGGCCCCCTCCCCTGCGCCGGATGCGCCTGCGGCCGGCGGCGATGCCGCCGAGGTCGACGCGCTGGTGCGCCGCATCGACGCGGCCCTGGGCAGCGACGGCCACCTCCTCTGACGGCACGGCCTTCGCGACCTGCTGCACGGTCCGCCGATGACCCGCGCCGCGTCCCGGCAACTCGGGGGATCCGCGACCGCCGCAGCCCTAGAATGGCGGTGTCCGTCGCGGTTCCGGGGGCTTGCATTTCCTTGAACCGATGCTCATTGAGCAAGGGCTTGGAATATCGCCCGGCAGGTGTGATCGTCTCGCGTCAGATGAACCCGAAGCCTTGCTGACCTCGCCCACCTGGATCTTCGCTGAGGGTTCAGGACTTCGGCTCCCGCCCGCGGCGGACACCTTTGCGGAGCCGACCATGCCCGCCCCAGACACGCCGCGCCAGTACTGGCTGATGAAGAGCGAGCCCGACGAGGCCTCGATCGACGACCTGGCGCGCGCCGAGGGCCAGACCCTGCCGTGGACCGGGGTGCGCAACTACCAGGCGCGCAACTTCATGCGCGATGCGATGAGCCCCGGCGACGGCGTGCTGTTCTACCACTCGTCCTGCGCGCAGCCCGGCATCGCCGGGCTCGCCGAGGTCGTCGGCGGGCTCGCGCCCGACCCGACGCAGTTCGACCCCGCCAGCCCCTACCACGACCCGCGGTCGTCGCCGCAGTCGCCGCGCTGGCTGCAGGTCGACGTCCGGCTGGTGCGCAAGACCCCGCTGCTGCCGCTGGCCCGGATGCGCGCCTGCCCGGCACTGTCGACGATGCGCGTGCTGCAGCGCGGCAACCGGCTGTCGATCACGCCGGTCACGCCTTCGGAGTGGCAGTCCGTCCTGGCGCTGCTGGACGGCTGACCGGGCGCGTCAGCCCGGATCCAGGCGGATGCTGGCCAGCGAGACGTGGTTGCCCTTCTTGCGGGCCTGGGCCACGGCCTGCTCGCACGCCAGCGTGAGCTGGTCCCGCGTGTGCGCGGTGTGCGGGAAGCTCGCCACGCCGATCGACACCGTGAAGCGCAGCTGGCGCGACTCGTGCATGACGATCTGCGTCGAGCACTGCCGGCGCAGCTGCTCCATGCGCCCGTGCGCGGTGGCCAGGCCGACACCGGACAGCAGCACCGCATAGCGCCCGCCGTCCAGGTGGCACGAGGCATCCATCGCGCGGGTGTTCGAGCGCAGCAGCCGGCCGAGCGCGTCGACGATGCGCATCTGCGCGGCCTCGCCGCCCTCGCGCACCGCGTCCGCCCAGGGGTCGATGTCGACCAGCACCAGCGCGAAC
>JBIIHU010000012.1:0-32090 GCA_044235405.1 Burkholderiaceae bacterium | reverse complement strand
GTTCCCTCGTGAACTTGCGGCGCCGCTGGGAGATCGGGCCGTGCGGTTGAAAACCCGCAATCATAGCGTGATCGACGGCGCAGAGGCAACGCCTGCGCTCGCGCGATTGCGGCGCCTCGCGCATGGGCCCGGATGGGAGTCGGCGCCGCGTCCGCGAGCGCACCAGGTACGCGGCAGGACAGGTGCGCGACAGGTCAGGTGCGAGGCAGGGTCACCCCGCGCTGGCCCTGGTACTTGCCGCCACGGTCGCGGTACGAGGTTTCGCAGACCTCGTCGGACTCGAGGAAGAGCACCTGCGCGCATCCTTCGCCGGCGTAGATGCGAGCCGGCAGCGGCGTCGTGTTGCTGAACTCGAGCGTGACATGGCCTTCCCACTCGGGCTCGAGCGGCGTCACGTTGACGATGATGCCGCAGCGCGCGTAGGTGGACTTGCCCAGGCAGATGGTGAGCACGCTGCGCGGGATGCGGAAGTACTCGACTGTGCGGGCCAGCGCGAAGGAATTCGGCGGGATGATGCAGACCTCGCCTCGAAAGTCGACGAATGAGCCCTCGTCGAAATCCTTGGGGTCGACGATCGTGCTGTTGATGTTCGTGAAGATCTTGAACTCGTCGGCGCAGCGGATGTCGTAGCCGTAGCTCGAAGTACCGTAGGAGACGATACGGCGACCCTCACGCTGCCGGACCTGCCCGGGTTCGAAGGGTTCGATCATGCCCTGGGCGGCCATGCGCCGGATCCAGCGGTCGGACTTGATGGTCATCGGCGGCCTCCTGGGCGCGAGTCGACAGCCCCGGATTCTAGCGGCGCCACGATGCTGCGGCGCCGCATCGCTGACCTGCGTGAGGCAAGGCGGCGCGAGGCGCCCGCGACACATCCCAGCCAGCCCGACGCTCGTTTATCATGGCCCTGTCTGGGAGATGTGAACGAAGCATGAAACCTTTCCCAACACGCAGCGCGTGCCACGCCAACGCCCCCATCGAAGGAGACACCCCATGGATCAATCCGTCAGCCTGAAGGTCAACGGCAAGCCCGTGACCGTCCAGGTCGATCCCCGAACCCTGCTGGTCCAGCTGATCAGGGAAAACCTCAAGCTGACCGGCACGCACGTCGGCTGCGACACCGCCCAGTGCGGCGCCTGTACCGTGCACATGAACGGGCGCGCGATCAAGGCGTGCTCGATCCTCGCCGTGCAGGCTGAGGGCGCCGAGATAACCACGATCGAGGGCCTGTCGGCCGACGGCCAGCACCCGATGCAGGCCGCCTTCAAGGAGTGCCACGCGCTTCAGTGCGGCTTCTGCACGCCCGGCATGGTCATGTCGGCGGTCCAGATGCTGCAGGACTGCCCGAAGCCCACCGAACAGCAGATCCGCGAGGGTCTCGAGGGCAACATCTGCCGCTGCACCGGGTACCACAACATCGTGCGCGCGATCGCTTCGGTCGCCGCAGCCGGCTGAGCGATCTCCGGAGGAGACAACCATGACCGACATGTCCAATTCGCCGATCGGCCAGTCGATCCGGCGCCGCGAAGACCAGCGCTTCCTCACCGGCGCCGGCCAGTACACCGATGACGTGGTGCTGCAGGGGCAGACCTATGGCTTCTTCGTGCGCTCGCCGCATGCCCACGCCCGCATCCGCGGCATCGACAGCTCCGCCGCGCTGGCCAGCCCGGGCGTGCTCGCGGTGCTCACCGGCACCGATCTCGCCGACGCCAAGGTCGGCGGCCTGCCCTGCGGCTGGTTGATCCACAGCAAGGACGGCTCCCCGATGAAGGAGCCGCCGCACCCGGTCCTCGCACAGGGCAAGGCTCGCCACGTCGGCGACGCGGTTGCGCTCGTTGTTGCCGAAAGCTACCTGCAGGCGCGCGACGCCGCCGAGAAGGTCGAGGTCGACTACGAGGTGCTGCAGGCGGTGGTCGACCCGGCGGCCGCCGAAAGCGCCGGCGCGCTGGTGCATGACGACGTCCCCGGCAACGTCTGCTACGACTGGGGCCACGGCGATGCCGCGGCGGTCGACGCCGCCTTCGCGAAGGCCGCCCACGTCACGGCCCTTTCCTTCCGCAACAACCGGCTCATCCCGAACGCGATGGAGCCGCGCGCCGCCAATGCCAGCTACAGCCGGCACGACGACTCCTACACGCTGTACGTGGCCAATCAGAACCCCCACGTCGAGCGGCTGCTGATGAGCGCGTTCGTGCTCGGGCTTCCCGAATCCAAGGTGCGCGTGATCGCGCCCGACGTCGGCGGCGGCTTCGGCTCCAAGATCTTCCTGTACCCGGAGGAAACCGCGCTGGTCTGGGCCAGCAAGCGGATCGGCCGCCCGATCAAGTGGACCGCCGAGCGCAGCGAATCCTTCCTGAGCGATGCCCACGGCCGCGACCATGTCACCACCGCCGAGCTCGCGATGGACAAGGATGGCGTGTTCCTCGGCATGCGCGTGAAGACGATCGCGAACATGGGGGCCTATCTCTCGACCTTCGCGTCGTCGGTGCCGACCATCCTCTACGCCACGCTGCTGGCCGGGCAGTACCGCACGCCGGCGATCTACTGCGAGGTGAAGTCGGTCTTCACGAACACCGCGCCGGTGGACGCCTACCGCGGCGCGGGCCGTCCGGAGGCCACCTACGTGGTCGAGCGCCTCGTCGAGAGCGCCGCACGCGACATGAAGCTCGACCCCGCCGAGATCCGTCGGCGCAACTTCATCACGAACTTCCCGTACGCGACGCCGGTGGGTCTCACCTACGACACCGGCGACTACGACGCCACGCTGCGCAAGGCGGTCGCGATCGCCGACGTCGCGGGCTTTCCGGCGCGCAAGGCCGAAGCGGCGGCTCGCGGCCGCCTGCGCGGCCTGGGCTACTCGTGCTACATCGAGGCCTGCGGTCTGGCGCCCTCGAACATCGCCGGCGCCCTCGGCGCCCGCGCCGGGCTCTTCGAGGCCGGCGAGGTGCGCGTTCACCCCACGGGCACCGTGACGGTCTTCACCGGCTCGCACAGCCATGGCCAGGGTCATGAAACCACCTTCGCGCAGGTGGTGGCCGGCAAGCTCGGCATCCCGGTCGACAATGTCGAGATCGTGCACGGCGACACCGGGCGTATCCCCTTCGGCATGGGTACCTATGGCAGCCGTTCGCTGTCGGTCGGCGGCACCGCGATCGTGAAGGCGGTCGACAAGATCATCGCCAAGGGCAAGAAGATCGCGGCGCACCTGCTCGAAGCGGCCGACACCGACATGGAGTTCGACAATGGCGAGTTCCGGGTCGCGGGTACCGACCGCAAGATCCCCTTCGCGCAGGTCGCGCTGACCGCCTACGTGCCGCACAACTTCCCCCTCGACAAGCTCGAGCCGGGTCTCAACGAGAATGCCTTCTACGATCCGACCAACTTCACCTACCCGGCAGGCTCCTATGTCTGCGAGGTCGAGGTCGACCCGGAGACGGGCGTGGTCAGCATCGAGAAGTTCGTGGCGGTCGACGACTTCGGCAATATCGTCAACCCGATGATCGTCGAGGGACAGGTGCATGGCGGCCTCGCCCAGGGCATCGGCCAGGCGCTGCTCGAGGGCTGCGTGTACGACAACGAGACCGGACAGCTGCTCACCGGCTCGTACATGGACTACGCGATGCCGAGGGCCGACGATCTCCCGAGTTTCCAGATCGACACCAACGTCACCCCTTGCACTCACAACCCGCTTGGCGTGAAGGGCTGCGGCGAAGCGGGGGCGATTGGCTCGCCGCCTGCCTTCATGAACGCCCTCACCGACGCGCTCGGCGTGCGCGATCTGCCGATGCCGGCCACCCGCGAGCGCGTCTGGCGCGCAGCCCAGGGCCGCGCCTGAGCCAACGAAAGGAACCGACACCATGTACGCATTCGAGTACCAGCGCCCCTCCTCCGTCGATGCCGCGGCCGCCGCCGTGCAGGGCGCCGACGCCCGCTATCTGGCAGGCGGCCAGAGTCTCGTCCAGGCGATGAAGCTTCGGCTGTCGAGCGCTGAACGCCTCGTCGACCTGGGCGCCGTCGCCGCGCTGTCCGGCATCACGGTCTCGTCCACCCATGTGACGATCGGGGCCATGACCCGGCACGCGGCCGTGGCTGCCTCGGCCGACGTGCAGCGGGCCATCCCGGCGCTCGCCGACCTCGCGGGCGGCATCGGCGACCAGATGGTGCGCAACCTCGGCACGCTCGGCGGCTCGCTCGCCAACGCCGACCCTGCAGCCTGCTACCCGGCTGCCGTACTCGGTCTGGGCGCCACGATCCGCACGAACCGTCGCGAGATCGCGGGCGATGCCTTCTTCACCGGGCTCTACGAGACCGCGCTGGAGCCAGGCGAACTGATCGTCTCGGCAAGCTTCGCCATCCCGCAGCGTGCCGCCTACGTCAAGTTCAAGCAGCCCGCCTCCCGCTTCGCGATGGTCGGCGTGATGGTGAGCCAGTCGGCAAGCGGCGTGCGCGTCGGGGTCACCGGCGCCCGTGCCCATGCCTTCCGCTGCGCCGAGCTCGAGGCGGCCCTCGGCGCCTCCTTCACGGCTGCGGCAGCCGCCGGCGTGAAACTCGCCAGCGATGGCATGAATGCCGACCTGCACGCCTCGTCCGAGTACCGGGCCGCGATGGTCGTCACGATGACCAAACGCGCCGTCGAGGCGGCACTCGCCCGCTGACGCCCCCTCCCCGACCAGCTCCCGGGCTGGTCGGGGTCGCCAGCGCCGCGGCGCGACGCGCCTTCGGCGGGCGTTCCAGGCGTCGCCAGGCGCCTTTCCCCGCCCCACCGAACCTTCTCCCAGGTACGCATGTCTGCCATCGCCGATGTCGATCAGGTCATCGAACTGCTCTCCTCGCAGCATTACGTGGCCGATCGCCGGCTCGCCACGGCGGTCTTCCTTGCGCTGCGCCTGCAGCGGCCGTTGCTGCTGGAGGGTGAGGCGGGAGTGGGCAAGACCGAACTGGCCAAGGCGCTTGCCGCAGCCCTCGGCGCTCCCCTGATCCGGCTCCAGTGCTACGAGGGCCTCGATGTGGCGCAGGCGGCCTACGAATGGAACGTGCCGCGCCAGATGCTCGAGATACGGCTCGCCGAAGCCGCCCACGAGTCGGACCGTGCGGCCATCGCGCGCTCGATCTACCGTCGCGACATGCTCATCGAGCGTCCGCTGCTCGCCGCCCTGGTGCAGCCCAGCCGGCCAGTGCTGCTCATCGACGAGCTCGACCGGGCCGATGAGCCCTTCGAGGCCTTCCTGCTGGAAACCCTCGCGGAGCGCCAGATCACGATCCCCGAGCTCGGCACCATTCGGGCAGAGCACCCGCCGATCGTGCTGCTGACCTCCAACCGCACCCGCGAGATCCACGATGCGCTGCGCCGGCGCTGCCTGTACCAGTGGATCGACTATCCGGACCGCGCACGGGAGCTCGAGATCCTGCGGCGCAAGGCGCCCGGCGCGCCCGAGCGGCTCTCGGCGCAGGTTGTTGCCTTCGTGCAGAAGATGCGCACCCTCGATCTGTTCAAGGCGCCGGGCGTGGCCGAGGCGATCGACTGGACCAATGCGCTGCTCGCCCTCGATGCCATGGCGCTCGACCCCGCTTCGGTCGAGTCGACGCTCGGGGTGCTGCTGAAGTACCAGGACGACATCGCCCGACTGCAGGGCTCCGAGATCGGCCGACTGATCGACGAGCTGCGCGCGCAGGGGCTCATCACCGCCTGAGCGAGCAGCGTGCCCGGACATCTGGCCGAGAACATCCTGCACTTCGCCCGCGTGCTGCGGGCCGCCGGGCTTCCCGTGGGCAGCGATCGCGCCCTGCGCGCGGTCGAGGCGGTCGAGGCGGTAGGTCTGGGGCGCCGCGAGGACCTGCACGCCGCCCTGTCAGCCGTGATGCTGGAGTCGCGCGAACAGCAGGTTGTTTTCGACGCCGCGTTCGCGGCCTTCTGGCGAGATCCGAAGCTGCTCGAGCGAATGATGGCGATGCTGCTGCCGAAGGTGGCCGGCAACGACCCGCACGAGCGCGACCAGCGACCGAGGCGGGTCGCCGACGCACTCGCCGCGCGACCGCCGCCGCCGCCCGCGGCGCCCGCCGCCAACGAGGAGCACGACGAGCAGCAGTTCGACGCGCTGATGACCCACTCGGATCGCGAGCGGCTCTACAACCGCGACTTCGAGTCGATGAGCGCCGAGGAATTCGCGCTTGCGCGACGGATCGCCGAGGGCATCGATCTGCCGCTCGAGCCGCTGCTCAGCCGCCGGCAGGTCAGCGCGTCGCGCGGGGCGATCGATCTGCGGGGCAGCCTGCGCGCGATGCCACACCAGCCCGACTCGCCCCCGCTGCTGCACCGGCATCGCAAGCGCCTGCAACCGCCACTGGTGATGCTGATCGACATCTCCGGGTCGATGGAGCGCTACTCGCGCGCGTTCCTGCACTTCGCGCACGGCCTCACCCGGCGCCGGCGTGACACCCGTACCTTCGTCTTCGGCACGCGTCTGACCGACATCTCGCGCTGCCTGCGTCACCGCGACCCCGACGAGGCGCTCGCACTAGCGGGGCGGTCGGCCCAGGACTGGCAGGGAGGCACGCGCATCGCCGGCAGCCTCGAGGCCTTCAACCGCCTCTGGGCCCGCCGCGTGCTGACCGGCAACGCATCGCTGCTCCTCGTCAGTGACGGGCTCGATCGCGACGATGCCGGCGAACTCGGCAAGGCTGCCGCCGCGCTGGCCCGCTGGGCGCGGGAAATCATCTGGCTCAATCCGCTGCTGCGCTACGATGGCTTCGAACCGCGAGCCGCCGGCATTCGCGCGCTGCTGCCGCATGTCGCGGCAATGGTGCCGGTGCACGATCTTCGCAGCCTCGCTGACATCGCCCGGGCGGTCACCCGCCAGCGCGCCGCCGGCGGCTACCATCCTCGGTCGGCGTCCGATCCGGTCGCCCGCCACCACACAGGAACGACATCATGAATCTGCAGGGCGAACGACGGCTGCCGGCCCCGATCGACCAGGCCTGGGCCGCTCTCAACGATCCCGCCGCGCTGAAGGCCTGCATCACGGGCTGCGAGTCGCTCGAGCGTACTGGCGACGACGAATACGCGGTCGTGATGGCCGTTCGCGTGGGACCGGTCAATGCGCGCTTCAAGGGCCGGCTGCGCATCCTCAACATCCAGCCGCTTTCGTCCTACACCATCGAGTTCGACGGGCAGGGTGGTGTAGCGGGCTTCGGCAAGGGCTCGGCCGATGTCGCGCTCACCGCCGACGGCGCCGAAACCGTGCTGCGCTACGGCGCCAAGGCGCAGGTGGGCGGCAAGATCGCCCAGATCGGCTCGCGCCTGGTCGATTCCGCGGCCGAGAAAGTCGCGGGCGAATTCTTCAGCGCCTTCGAGTCCTACCTGAAGCAGCAGCAGGCGGCAGCCGCCGCCGAGGTTGCTCCCGCCGAACCGAGCGCCCCGAGCGAGGGCCAGACCGCAGCGCCGGTGCCGGTCGCATCCGCCGCCACGACCTCGTCACCCGCGCCGCGGGCGTCGACCCCGTGGGGGTGGCTTATCGGGGGGGCCGTCGTCCTGGCACTGGCCGCCTGGCTGCTCTCGAAATGACGCTGTAGGGCCCCAAGCGATTCCCCGAAGGAGCAAAGCCGATGGACAGTCTCGATCTCCAGGTGCTGCAGCAGGCACGCGACTGGCTGCAGGCCGGCCGGCGCGTCTGGCTCGTGACCGTGGTTGAAACCTGGGGCTCCGCGCCCCGTCCGCCAGGCGCATTGCTCGCCTTGCGCGACGATGGCCTTGTCGTGGGCTCGGTATCCGGCGGCTGCGTCGAGGACGACCTGATCGATCGCGTTCGCCACGGCGAGCGTGTCGACCGACCTTCCGAGATGGTCTATGGCGTCAGCAAGGAAGAGGCTGCCCGCTTCGGCCTGCCCTGCGGCGGCACGCTGCGCCTGGTCCAGGAGCCGCTGCGTTCGGCCGACTGGATCGATGAGCTGCTCGCGCGCACGGCTCGCCACGAACTGGTGGCGAGGACCCTCGATCTCGTCGACGCCTCCGTGCGCCTCGAAGCCGCGCACCGTGGCGATGCCTTCAGCTTCGACGGGCAGCGCCTGCGCGCGGTCTTCGGGCCGCGCTGGCGCCTGCTGATGATCGGCGCGGGTCAGCTGTCGCGCGCACTCGCGCAGATGGCGCTCGCCCTCGATTTCGAGGTGATCTGCTGCGATCCTCGCGAGGAGTTCAACAGCACCTGGGACGTGCCGGGCACGCGCTTCGCACCCGGCATGCCCGATGATGTCGCGCTCGAACTGAATCTGGACCCGCACAGCGCGGTCGTGGCGCTCACCCACGACCCCAAGCTCGACGACATGGCGCTGCTCGAGGCGCTGAAGTCGCCGGCCTTCTATGTGGGCGCCCTGGGCTCGCGCGCCAACACCGCCAAACGCAAGGAGCGGCTGGCGATGTTCGACCTGTCGGCCGCGGAAATCGCGCGCCTGCACGGGCCGATCGGCCTGGACATCGGCAGCCGAACGCCGGGCGAGATCGCGGTGTCGATCCTCGCCGAGATCATCGCGGTGCGCAACGCCGTCGAACTTCGACAGAAGAAGCCGCTCGAAACGGTCGCCTGACAGGCAGCGGTTTTTCGGTCTGCCCCGGGTGTGCCCGGCATCGGCGCGCCCGAGGCGGGGCGCTACACTGCGCTCGCCTTGTCATCCACCCTCGGAGACCGTCGATGATGCGCCTGCGCACCCTGCTCACCAGCCTCGCCCTCGGCCTGGGGGTCGCCACCGCGGCAACCGCACAGCCCGTCAAGGTCGGCGTGATCTTCCCGCTCAGCGGCGGGGCCGGCCCCCAGGGCCAGCATCTGGTCAAGTCGATCCAGTCGATGGCGGCGCTGATCAACGAAGCCGGCGGCGTGCTCGGCCGACCGATCGCCATCGAAGCGCGCGACGACGAGTCGACGCCGGCGGTCGGCGTATCGCGCGCCAACGAGCTCATCTCGGCCGGGGTCTCGGTGATCATCGAGGGCTGGAACAGCCCGGTCACCCTGGCGATGCAGCCGGTGATCAGCCGCGCGGGCATCCTCGACATCACCGCGATCTCCAAGGCCGACCCGATCCTGTCGGGCGAGGGCAACCCGCTGGCCATCCGCCTCAACAGCTCGAACTCCCAGGACGGCGCGGTCATCGCCGACTACCTCGCCAACCGCATCAAGGCCAAGCGGATCGCCTTTCTCACCCAGAACGATGCCTATGGCAACGGCGCGCAGGCTTCCATCGAGGCCGAGCTGAAGAAGCTGGGCCATGCCTATGAACGCGTGGCCGAGGAGAAGTTCCCGTTCACGCAGGCAGACTTCCGTGTGGCGCTGACCAACGTGAGGGCCGCCAACCCCGATGCGACCGTGGCGATCAATGCCAGCGAGGGGCTGGGCATGCCGGCGCTTATCCGGCAGGCCCGCCAGTCACGCCTGCCGGGACAGCTGATCGCCGCCGTCGGAACCATCGCACCGAGTGTCATCTCGGTCGCAGGCGATGCCGCCAACGGCCTGATCGGCGCCGACATCTACTTCCCGGATGTGGAGCCTTTCGCCTCCAATCCGGTGAATCGTCGCTACGTGGCCAAGGTCCAGGAACAGCACAAGCTCACGCCCGACAAGTTCATGGCGCTGGGCGCGGCCTCGCTGCAGATCTGGGCGATGGCGGCCAACGAGCTCAAGACCCTCGACCGCGAGGCTATCGCCAAACGCATCCGTGGCGGTTCGTTCCGCGGCACGCTGCTCGGCGATGTCAACTTCGCGCCTAACGGCCAGCTCGCCAACCGCCACTATGTCTTCTCGGTGCAGGGCCAGAAGATGCTCGTCGAGACCAAGGGCAACTGAGTCCGGGATACGCGAGCCGCCGTGACTTCAGGGCAGGGATCCGGCGCGCCGGTTCTGCGCGTCGAGGGGCTGGGGGTTCGCTATGGCGAACTCGTCGCCCTCGACGGCGTGAACTGGCAGGTCGACGCCGGCGAACTGCTCGGCATCATCGGCCCCAACGGCGCCGGCAAGAGCTCCTGTTATGACGCGGTCACCGCGATGGTGGCGCGCAGCGGCCGCGTGCTGCTGCGCGGCGAGGACATCACGGCGGTACCGGCGCACCGGCTCGCCGAGCGGGGCATCAAGCGCGCCTTCCAGCAGAATGCCTTCTTCCACGAGCTCGACGTACGCTCGAACATGATCGCCGTGATGCAGGCGCAGGTCGGCACCGGGCTGCTCGCCTGCGCCCTGATGCCCTGGCAGGCCGCACGACGTCATCGAGACGCCACCGCGGCGGCCAGCGCCGTGCTCGAGCGCTTCGGTATCGAGGCCGCCTACCACGAGCGCCTGCCTACCGAGATTCCCTACGGCACGCAGCGACTGCTGTCGATCGCCCTGGCTTTCGGCAACGGTGCCGATGTCCTCCTGCTCGACGAGCCCGGCGCCGGGCTCGGCGGCGCCGACATGGAGCGGCTCGCCAGCCTGCTGCTGTCGCTGAAGCGCGAAGGCATCGCGGTGATCGTGATCGAGCACCACATGGACCTGATCATGGCCGTCGCCGATCGCATCGTCGTGCTCGACCAGGGTCGGCAGATCGCGATGGCCCCGCCGGCCGAGGTCCAGCAGGATCCCGCGGTTCTCGAAGCCTACCTGGGAAGAACCGAATGAGCGCCCGGCCCCCGGTCGTCGTGTCGGCTCGCGGGCTGTCGGTTGCCTACGGCGGTAACACGGCGCTATCGCTCGAGTCGATCGACGTCCGTCGCGGTGAGGTGGTCGGTGTGGTCGGCGCCAACGGCGCAGGCAAGTCGACCCTCGTCAATGCGCTTGCCGGCTGGTCCCGCGGCGCACCCAGCGTCCGCGGACGGGTCGAACTCGACGGGCGCGACATCAGCGCGCTGCCTCCCCATGATCGGGCGCGCGCCGGCCTGCTGCTGGTACCCGAAGGCAAGCTCGTGTTCGCGCAGATGAGTGTCGACGAGAATCTCGCCGCCCCGCCGCGCAGCCCGTCGGCCTCGGGCGACGGTCGCCGCTTCTACGACCGGGATGCCGTGTTCGCGCTCTTCCCGCGCCTGGCCGAGCGGCGGCGTCATCTCGGCTCGCAGCTTTCCGGCGGCGAACGTCAGATGCTGGGGATCGGGCGCGCGCTGATGCTCGGCCCGCGCGCACTGATGCTCGACGAGCCCTCGATCGGCCTGGCGCCACGCCTTGTGTCGACCGTGCTCGAGACCATGCGCTCCCTCGCCGCCACCGGCCTGTCGATCCTGCTGGTCGAGCAGAACGTGCGCGCGGCCATCGAGGTCGTCGACCGCCTCGTGCTGCTCGAGCGCGGCCGCGTGGTGGCCGAGGGGCCGGCCGACCGCATGCGAGACGACGACCGGATCGCGCGCGCCTACCTCGGAGGCCTCGAGCCGTGAACCTGACGCAGCAGCTGATCAACGGGTTGGTACTCGGCCATGCCTATGCGCTGGTCGCGATCGGCTGGACCGTGCTGCTCGGCGTCGCGCGACTGGTGAACTTCGGGCACGGCCAGATGTACATGGTCGGCTGCTTCATGACCTGGTTCGCGATCGCCGGGCTGCAGCTGCCCTATCTGCTCGCCATTCCGCTGGCGGTGAGCAGCGGCGTGCTGATCGGCCTGCTGCTTCAGCGGGTGATGATGCAGGCCACGCTCGAGCAGAACCTGGTCTCGATCATGATCATGACGCTCGGCTTCGGCTACGTGATGCACGGAGCCGCGGCGCTGGTCTTCGGCTCGACGGGGCAGATCCTCGAGACACCGCTGTCGATGCGCGAGGTCACGCTCGGCGAACTCTGGTTCACGCTCCAGGACCTCGCGATCGTGATCGTCGCGATCGCGGTCTTCGTGGTGCTGAAGCTGGTCATCGACCGCACGCGGATCGGCCGGCTGGTCCGGATGGTCGCGGAGGACCCCAAGCTCGCCGAACTCGCCGGCGTCGACGTTCGCAGGGTCTACCTTGCGGTCTTCGCCTTCGAGGGTGCGGCGGTCACCTTCGCGGGGGCAATGGTGGGCCCGCGCACCCCGATCCTGACGTCGATGGGATTCGAGGAGGTCATCATGACCTTCGTGGTGGTGGTGCTGGGGGGCATCGGCAGCGTCACCGGCAGCTACGTAGCCGGCATCGGCCTGGGTGTGTTCACCGCCCTGTTCGGTGCGCTGGTGTCGCCCGCCTACACCACGGCCGCCGCCTTCGTCGTGCTCATCGCGGTGCTCGTGCTGCGCCCGGGCGGCCTCGCCGCTCGCCGCTGACTCAGGACGCCCGCACGATGCAAGCCGCTCCCCGTCTCGCCCTGATGGCCGCCAGCGCGGCACTGCTCTACGCGGCCCCATCGCTGCTCGGCGGCTCGGGCGCGGTCTACAGCGCGTTCGTGCTGATCGCGATCTTCGCGGTGATGGCCTACGGCCTCGACCTGATCGTGTCCGACCTCGGGGAGGTCAGCCTCGCGCACACGGTCTTCTTCGCGGTCGGCAGCTACACCACCGCGCTGCTCGCGACGCGGGCTGGCGCCGGCGGCTGGGCGACGCTGGCAGCCTCGATCGCAACCTCGCTGCTGTTCGCGCTCGCGCTCGGCCTGATCACGCTGCGACTGCGAGAGTTCGTGTTCTCGCTCGTCACCTACGCGATCGCGGTCGTGGCCGCCACGGTCGCGCAGAACTGGGCATTCCTCGGGGGTTCGGACGGGCTGCGGGGGATTCCCCCCCTCGATCTCTCGATCGGCTCGCTGAGCCTGGCCGCACGCAACGACCGCGAGCTGTGGCCCTTCGCCTTCGCGATGCTGATGGTCGCGCTCTACCTGGTCGACCGTTTCCGGCGCTCGCGTCTTGGCCAGGCGGCTGTGATGTCGCACCTGAACCCGCGTCTGGCGATCGTCTCGGGCTTCGACCCGCAGCAGGTCCGCCTTCGGGTCTTCCTGTTCTCGGCCCCGATCACCGGGGTGGCCGGATGGCTGTATGCCCATCAGCGGGCCTATGTGAGCGCCGACATTCTCGACGCCTACTTCCTGATCCTGATGCTGACGGCGGTGATCCTGGTGGGCCGCCGCCTGCTGCTCGGACCGCTGCTGGCCACGGCGATGGTCCTCGGCCAGGAAAAGTTCCTGTCCCTCGGCGGTTATGCCGACAAGATCATCCTCGGCAGCGTGCTCGTCGCGACGCTCGCACTCTTTCCGCGCGGCCTGATCGGCCTGCTCGGTCCGCTGCGCAGCATGCTGGGGCGCTCCGGCCGGCGCCCCGCCTGAGGTCTCAGGTGTTCTGCACGACGATGCTCGGGAACTTCGACGAGACATCACGCGCCTTCTCGGCGATCTTGACGGCCACCTTGCGCGCGATCTCGCGATAACTCGCAGCGATCGCGCCATCGGGCTCGGCGACGACGGTGGGCCGTCCGGAATCGGTCTGCTCGCGGATCCGGATATCGAGCGGCAAGCCGCCGAGGTAGTCGACGCCGTAGTCGCGCGCCATGCGCTCCCCGCCGCCCTGACCGAAGATGTGCTCGACATGGCCGCAGGCCGAGCAGGCGTGCATGGCCATGTTCTCGACGATGCCGAGAATCGGCACGCCGACCTTCTCGAACATCTTCAGGCCCTTGCGGGCATCGAGCAGGGCGATGTCCTGAGGCGTGGTGACGATCACCGCGCCGGTCACGGGGATCTTCTGCGCCAGGGTCAGGTGGATGTCGCCGGTGCCAGGAGGCATGTCCACGACCAGGTAATCGAGATCGTGCCAGCGCGTGTCGCGCAGCAGCTGCTCGAGCGCCTGCGTCACCATGGGTCCGCGCCAGACCATCGGGGTGTCCATGTCGATCAGGAAACCGATGGAGCTGGCCTGCAGGCCATGGCCTCGCATCGGCTCCAGGGTCTTGCCGTCGGGACTCTCGGGTCGACCGGTGATGCCCAGCATCGTCGGCTGCGACGGACCGTAGATGTCGGCATCGAGCATGCCCACCGAGGCCCCCTCCGCGGCCAGCGCGAGTGCGAGATTGACCGCGGTGGTGCTCTTGCCGACGCCACCTTTGCCGGAGGCCACCGCGATGATGTTGCGCACCTCGGGCAGCAGCTTCACGCCGCGCTGCACCGCATGGGCGACGATGCGCTGCGTGACCTCGACCGAAACCCGAGGCGCCCCCGGCAGCGCCGAGACGGCCTCAAGCACGCGCGCACGCATCGGCTCGATCTGCGATCGTGCAGGGTAGGAGAGCTCGATGGCGATGCTCACCGAGCCGGCCTCGACTCGCAGATCGCGCAGGGCCTTGCCGGCGACGAGGTCCTTGCCGGTGTTGGGATCGACCACGGTGGCGAGGGCCGCACGGACCTCGGTTTCGGACAGGGGCATCCAGGACTCCCGGTATGGCAGGCGGGCCGGCCGAGCCGGCCGGCGACGAAGCCGCGCAGTTTAACAAGCCCCTTTGCTACCATCGCAGGTTCCCTCACTGCCGTACCCGACTGGAAACCGCGATGGCTGCGCGCCGACTCTTCGTCACCACCGCCCTGCCCTACGCCAACGGCTCGTTTCACATCGGCCACTTCATGGAGTACATCCAGGCCGACATCTGGGTGCGGTTCCAGCGCATGCGCGGCCACGAGGTGCACTTCGTGTGCGCCGATGACGCCCACGGCGCGCCGATCATGCTCAAGGCCCAGGCCGAAGGCATCAGCCCCGAGACGCTGGTGGGACGCATCGCCGCCGAGCGCCCGCGCTACCTCGACGGCTTCCTGATCTCCTTCGATCACTGGCACTCGACCCACTCGCCCGAGAACACCGAACTGTCGCAGTCGATCTACCGCGCGCTGAAGGCGCAGGGCCTGATCGCCTCGCGCACGATCGAGCAGTTCTTCGATCCGGTGAAGGGGATGTTCCTGCCCGATCGCTACATCAAGGGCGAGTGCCCGAAGTGCGGCGCGGCCGACCAGTATGGTGATGCCTGCGAAGCCTGCGGCGCGGTGTATGCCCCCACCGAACTGCGCCATCCTCGGTCCACGTTGTCGGGCGCGACCCCGGAGCTGCGCAGCTCCGAGCACTTCTTTTTCCGCCTGTCCGATCCGCGCTGCGTCGCCTTCCTGCGCGACTGGACGCAGTCGGGCAGGCTGCAGCCGGAGGTCGCGAACAAGGCCCGCGAGTGGCTCGACGGCGAGCAGGGCCTGGGCGACTGGGACATCTCGCGCGACGAACCCTACTTCGGGATATCGATCCCGGATGCGCCCGGCAAGTACTTCTACGTCTGGCTCGACGCGCCGATCGGCTACCTCGCAAGCCTCAAGCACCACTTCGACACCGGTGGCGCCTCGCGCCTGACCACCCAGGATTTCGAGTCCTTCCTGGCCGACCCCGCCGTGGAGCAGTACCACTTCATCGGCAAGGACATCATCTACTTCCATACGCTGTTCTGGCCGGCGATGCTGCATTTCTCGGGCCGCAAGGTGCCGGACAACGTGTTCGTGCACGGCTTCATCACGGTCAGCGGCGACAAGATGAGCAAGAGCCGCGGCACCGGCATCTCGCCGCTGCGCTACCTCGAGCTGGGGCTCAACCCCGAGTGGCTGCGCTACTACATCGCGGCCAAGCTCAACCCGCGGGTCGAGGATCTCGACTTCAATCCCGACGACTTCGTCGCGCGCGTCAACGCCGATCTCGTCGGCAAGTACGTCAACATCGCCAGTCGCGCCTCGAACTTCATCGCCCGATTCTTCGACGGGCGGCTCGCCGATGTCGCTGCGATGCCCGAGTGGTTGGCCCTCGGCGCCGACACGCGCGGCGAGGAGATCGCCCAGTGCTACGAGGGGCGCGACTTCGGCCGCGCGCTGCGCGCGGCGATGGAGTTCGCCGACCGCGTCAACCAGGCCTTCGATGCCGCCCGCCCCTGGGAGCTCGCCAAGGATCCCGCCCGCCGCGACGAGCTCCAGGCGGTCTGCTCGCTTTGCCTCGCCGGCTTTCATGCGCTCACGGTCTGGCTCAAGCCGGTGCTGCCCGCGCTCGCCGAGAAGGCCGAGCGCTTCCTCGGCGTGGCGCCGCTGGCGTGGTCGGACGGCGCGCGTCTGCCCGCGAAGGTGGCGGCCTACGAGCATCTCATGACCAGGGTCGATGCCAGACGTCTCGATGCGCTGCTGCAGCTCGAAGCGGCGCCCGCCTCCGCCGCCACGGGCAAGCAGGCGGGCCCGGCGGCGGCTGGCGCCACCCCCGCTGCCCCCAAAGGGCCCGGCGCAGCCGACGCCTCCGCCCGCACACCCGCGGCCGATGCCACCACGCAGCCGATCTCGATCGACGAGTTCGCCCGACTCGACCTGCGCGTGGCGAGAATCGTCTCCGCCGAAACCGTGCCCGGCTCCGACAAGCTGCTGCGCCTCTGCCTCGATATCGGCGAAGCACAACCCCGAACCGTCTTTTCCGGCATACGCTCGGCCTACGCGCCGGCGCAGCTCGTGGGGCGCCTTACCGTGATGGTGGCCAACCTCGCCCCGCGCAAGATGAAATTCGGCGTTTCCGAGGGCATGGTGCTCGCCGCCGGCTGGGATGACCCGCAGCGTGGCACCGGCATCCACCTGCTCGACCCCGAGCCAGGCGCGCAACCCGGCATGCGGATCCGCTGACGTCGCGGGCCGCGCACCGCCAGCATCCGCCCAGCGAGTCCGCGCCCATGCAAGCCTTCCGGTTCCGCCCACGCCTGCTCGACGCCCTGCGCGGCTATCGCAAGGCCGACTTCAGCGCCGATCTTTCGGCGGGGCTCACCGTGGGTGCGGTGGCGCTGCCGCTGGCGATGGCCTTCGGCATGGCCAGCGGGGTGAAGCCCGAAGCGGGACTGTTCACCGCGATCGTCGCCGGATTCCTGATTTCGGCACTCGGCGGATCGCGGGTGCAGATCGGCGGGCCGGCTGGCGCCTTCGTCGCGCTGCTCTACGGCATCGTCGAGCGGCATGGGGTGCAGGGGCTGCTGATCGCCACGATAGGCGCGGGCATGCTGATGTTCGCGATGGGCGCGCTGCGGATGGGCAGCCTGATCCGCTTCATCCCGGTGCCGATCATCATCGGGTTCACCAACGGCATCGCCGTGATCATCGCGTTGCAGCAGATCAAGGATCTGCTGGGGCTCTCGATCCCCCGGATGCCTGCCGACTTCTTCGGTCAGCTCCAGACGATCGGCAGCCATCTCGGCACCATCAATCCCGCCGCGGTGGCCACGGCCCTGGTCGCGCTCGCGCTCATCGTCTTCTGGCCCAAGCCCTACCATCCCTACCGCCAGCCATGGCGGCGCGCCCTTGCCAGGCTGCCGGGCACGGTGGTGGTGCTGATACTCGGCACCCTGGCGGTCTCCCTGTTCGGTCTGCCGGTGGAGACGATCGGCAGCCGCTTCGGGGGCATACCCCAGGCCGCGCCGGCCTTCGCACCACCGGCCCTCGAATGGGACCTGATCCGCAACCTCGCGGGTCCGATGATCTCGATCGCTCTGCTGGGCGCGATCGAGTCGCTGCTGTGCGCCCGGGTGGCCGACGGCATGATCGACGATCGGCACGACCCGAATCAGGAATTGATGGCGCAGGGCATCGCCAATATCGCGAGCCCGCTGTTCGGCGGCATCGCGGCCACCGGCACCATCGCTCGAACCGTGACCAACGTGCGCAGCGGCGCGCGCTCGCCGGTCGCGGGGATGGTTCATGCGCTGACGCTGCTCGCGATCGTGCTGCTGCTCGCACCCCTGGCTCAGGACATGCCGCTGGCCGTGCTCGCCGCCATCCTTCTGTTCGTCGCCTTCAACATGGGCGACTGGCGCGCGTTCCGTCAGTTGCGACAGTTCTCGGTCAGCTACCGCACTGTGCTGATCGTGACCTTCCTGCTCACGGTGATACTGGATCTCACCGTCGCGATCGAGGTGGGGCTGGTGCTCGCCTGCCTGTTCTTCATCCACCGTGTCTCGGCCCTGACCCGAGTCGAAGCGCTGCGTCTTCCCGCCGACCTCGCGCAGCCGCCTGACGGCGGTCGCGTGCGCGCCTTCCGGATCTTCGGCTCGCTCTTCTTCGGTTCGGTGACCAAGCTCGAGCAGATCGGCGAGCAGGCCGACGCGCGCACCGCCGTGGTGATCCTCGAGATGCACCAGGTGATCAACCTGGACACCACCGGCCTGGAGGCGCTGCAGGGGCTGCTGCGGCACCTGCGACGCCAAGGCACCCGACTGATCATCGCCGAGCCGACCGAGCAGCCGCTGTCGCTGATGCGCCGCTCTGGACTGCTCGACGAACTCGGGCGCGAGAATCTGTTCCCCGATCTCGATTCGGCACTCGCCGCCGCGCGGGCGCAGGCAGACGGCCCGGTCGCGTAAAATCCAAAGGTCTCCGGAGCCGACACCATGCCGATCTACCAGTCCGACATCACCCGATTCCTGCAGGAACTCAAGGAGAGCCGCCCCCATCTCGAGCCCGAACAGCGCAAGGGCCGTGCGATCTGGTGGGATCACCCGCAGGATCTCGAAACCGCGCGCCGCTTCCGCGAGGCACGCGTCCCGCAGCAGCCCTACGTCTACCAGACGCGCGGATGACCGAAGCCGGGGCGCCGGTCCAGGCGCCCGACGATCAGCTCGAGCTGAAGGTCGTCGCCCGGCTCTACGGCGAGCCGGTGCTGCAGCTGCCGCTCGATCTGTACATCCCGCCCGAAGCCCTCGAGATCTTCCTCGAGTCCTTCGAAGGCCCGCTCGATCTCCTGCTCTACCTGATTCGCAAGCAGAACTTCAACATCCTCGACATCCCGATGGCCGAGGTCACGCGGCAGTACCTCGGTTACGTCGAACAGCTTCGCGAGCGCCACCTCGAGCTGGCCGCCGAGTACCTGCTGATGGCCGCGATGCTGATCGACATCAAGTCGCGAATGCTGCTGCCGGTGCGCAAGGCCGATACCGGCGAGGAAGTCGAAGATCCACGCGCAGAACTCGCGCGCAGGCTGCTCGAATACGAACGAATCAAGGAGGGCGCGCAGGCCATCGACCGCCAGCCCCTGATCGGACGCGACTTCCTCGCCGCACGAGTGCTGCTCGACCAGAATGCACCGGTGCTGCTGCCCGAGGTGCGGGTCGTCGATCTTCGCGGCGCCTGGGCCGATGTCCTGCGCAGGGTCAAGCTGAGCGCGCATCACCAGATCACGCGGGAGTCGCTGTCGGTGCGCGAATTCATGACCGCCCTGCTCCGGGCGCTGCAGACCCGCCGCTTCGCCGAGTTCCACGAGCTCTTCGATGCCGCGCGCGGCGTCCCGGTGGCGGTCGTCACCTTCATCGCGATGCTCGAGCTCGCGCGCGAATCGTTGATCGAGATCACCCAGGCGGAAGCCTACGCGCCGATCTACGTGCGCCTGGCCTACCAGCCGAGCGCATGAGAGCGCAGGTCCTCGACGACGCGCCGCTGGCCGGCCTGAACAGCCTCGGTGTGGCTGCCCGAGCCCGACGCCTGGTCGTGCTCGACGATCCGTCCGCGCTTGCCGAGGCGCTGGCGGCCACCGCGGGTTTCGGCGAGCGGCTGGTGCTCGGTGGCGGCAGCAACATCCTCTTTGCCGGCGATTTCGACGGTGCGGTGCTGCTGGTGCGCACGCGCGGCCGCCGGCTCGTGCCGTTCGCCGACGAGGCGCGGCTGATCGCCGCCGCCGGCGAATCCTGGGACGAGCTGGTCGACTGGAGCCTCTCCCAGGGCTACGCCGGCCTCGAGAATCTCGCGATGATCCCCGGAAGCTGTGGCGCCGCGGCGATCCAGAACATCGGCGCCTACGGCCTCGAGCTCGCCGATCGATTCGACTCCCTGCTCGCGACCGACCTCGAGAAGGGAACGACGCGCGAATTCAGCCTCGAAGACTGCCGATTCGGCTATCGCGACAGCGTGTTCAAGCAGCCAGGTGGCGATCGGTGGCTGATCCAGGAGCTGCGGCTACGGGTCGGCGGGTGCCCGCCGGTGCTCGAGTACGCCGATCTGCGCCATCGCTTCCCGAGCGACGCACCGACGCCCGATGCGGCGCGCATCGCCGATGCGGTGCGAGCGATCCGCCGCGCCAAGCTTCCGGATCCTCGGCTGCTGGGCAACGCCGGCAGCTTCTTCAAGAATCCGGTGGTCGATGCGCTCCGTGCCGCCGAACTGCGCCGGCGCGAACCCGCGATACCGATCTTCCCGGCACCCGATGCGCACGGACAGCCGCGATTCAAGGTACCCGCGGGCTGGCTGATCGAGCGCTGTGGCTGGAAGGGATGCCGACGCGGCGACGCCGGCATCCACGCCGAGCATGCGCTGGTGCTCGTGAACCATGGGCGAGCCACCGGCGCCGAACTGCTTGCCCTCGCGCGGGATATCCAGGCGAGCGTCGCCTCGCGCTACGGCATCGCGCTCGAGCCCGAGCCGCGCATCGTCGGCGATGGCGCGTAGCGATCGGCCGCGGCCGGATCGAGGCTCAGGCCGCCTCGCGCCGGAAGTACCAGGTCTGCGCGTCGGATGCCGCGGCATCGAAGCGGTAGCCGTCCCGGTCGAAATCCTTCAGGCCCTCGACGCGATCGACGCGCTGCTCGACCGCGAATCGCGTCATCGTGCCGCGGGCTCGCTTGGCCGAGAAGCTGATGATCTTCCAGGTCGCGCCACGCCGCTCCTGGAACACCGGCTGCACCACCGGGCAGCCCAGCACCGGCACCCGTACCGCACGGAAATACTCGTCGGAGGCGAGGTTCACGAGCACGGGCTCGCCAGAAGCCGGCATCGCCTCGCGCAGCTGCGTGGCGATCCGCTCGCCCCAGAAGGCATAGAGATCGCGCCCGCGCGGGTTGCCCAGACGGGTGCCCATCTCGAGCCGATAGGGCTGAATCAGGTCGAGCGGGCGCAGCACGCCGTACAGCCCCGACAGAATGCGCAGATGCTGCTGAGCCCACCGAAGGCCCTCGTCGCCAAGCGTCGCGGCCTGCAGTCCCTCGTAGACGTCCCCCGCGAACGCGAGGACCGCCTGACGCGCATTGGCTTCGGTGAATGGCGGCTGCCACTGCCGGAAGCGCTCCGCATTCAGGGCCGCGAGCGCCGGCGAGACATCCATCAGCGCGGCGATCGCGGCTTCGTCGAAGTCGCGCAGCCGCTCGACGAGGGCCGCCGAATGCTCGAGAAGCGCAGGCTCGGTATGCGCGCGGGTGACCGGCTCGGTGCTGAAATCGAGGGTCTTGGCAGGCGACAGGACGATGAGCATCGGGAACTCCTCGAAGGATCGCGATTATAGGGAGGCGCCAATGACCGGGATCGTCGTGCTGGATACCAATGTCTGGCTCGACTGCCTGGTCTTCCGTGATCGCGAGGCGACCGTGCTTCTCGAGGCGCTCGACCACGGCCTGCAGCCGATCGCCTCGCCGCGGATGCGCGACGAGCTGCGCCTGGTGCTGCAGCGGCCCGCCTTCGCGGGACGCGGGCCCGATGCGCTCGCCGCGCTCGCCGACTTCGATGCCCGCGTCAGACCCTGCGACGAGGCGCCGGCGACCGCGCTGCGCTGCAGCGATCCGGCCGACCAGATGTTCGTCGATCTCGCCTGCGCGCAGCGCGCAGGCTGGCTGCTGACCCGCGACCGTGCGCTGCTGAAGCTCGCGCGCCGTGCGGCCCGCCTGCACGGGGTGACCATCCTGACGCCGGCGGCCTTCGCGAGCGCCTATCATGGAGCCTGACCGAGCCCCCTCCCCGACGTCCATGCAAGCCGCCACCCCCGTCATCGACAGCAAGCTGCCTCAGGTGGGCACCACCATCTTCACCGTGATGTCGGCCCTGGCCGCGCAGCATGGCGCCGTCAACCTCGGGCAGGGCTTTCCCGACTTCGGCTGCGATCCGCGACTGCTCGATGCGGTGGATACCGCGATGCGTGACGGACACAACCAGTATCCGGCGATGGCCGGCGTCCCCGCGCTGCGCCAGGCGATCGCCTCGAAGATCGGCGCGCTGTACGGCGCCACCTACGACCCCGACACCGAGATCACGGTCACCGCGGGCGCGACGCAGGCGATCTTCACGGCAATCATGGCGGTGGTGCGCGCCGGCGAGGAGGTCATTGTCATCGAGCCGATGTACGACAGCTACCTGCCCAACATCGCGCTCGCTGGCGCCACCGCGGTCTGCGTGCCGATGACCGACGACTTCCGGATCGACTGGCAGCGCGTTGCCGCGGCGGTGACGCCACGAACACGCGCCATCCTCGTGAACACGCCGCACAACCCGAGCGGACGCATCCTCGACGATGCCGACCTGCAGGCGCTGACCGCGATCGCGCACGCACACGATCTCTTCGTGATCGCCGACGAGGTCTACGAGCACATGGTCTTCGACGGACGCGCGCATGCCTCGGCCAGTCGCCATCCGGCCCTCGCCGCGCGCAGCTTCGTGATCTCCTCATTCGGCAAGACCTACCACGTGACCGGCTGGAAGGTCGCCTACTGCGCCGCTCCGGCGGCGCTGAGCGCCGAGTTCCGGAAGGTTCACCAGTTCCTGGTCTTCACTGTCAACACGCCCGCACAGGTGGGGCTCGCCCGCTACATGGCCGACCCACGGCCCTACCTCGATCTGCCGGCCTTCTACCAGCACAAGCGCGACCTGTTCCGCGAGGGACTCTCGCGCACTCGCTTCCAGCTGCTGCCCTGCGAGGGCACCTATTTCCAGGTGGCCGACTACAGCGCGATGTCCGCGATGCCCGAAGCCGAGTTCGCGCAGTGGCTGACCCGTGAGATCGGTGTGGCCGCGATCCCGATGTCGGCCTTCCATGCCACACCGACCGAGCGGCACCGGGTCCGGTTCTGCTTCGCCAAGCGCGACGAGACCCTGCGCGATGCGATCGACCGACTCGCTCGACTCTGATCGCGTCGGTATCGCGGCGCAAACGCGCCGTCGGCTGCTCGCCAGCACCGCGGGCCTCGGTCTGAGCCTGCTCGCCGGCTGCGCCGCGATCGAGTCGCCGTTGAAGGCGCCAGCCTTCTCGTTCGTCGACCTCGAGGTGCGCGACCTGGCGCGCGAGCGCGTACGTCTCGGCATCCGCGTGCAGGCCGCCAACCCGAATCCGCTCTCGATCCCGATCGCGTCGCTCGCCTTCGCTGTCGAGATCGCCGGCGTCGAGATCGCGACCGGCGCGGCGGCCGACGCGCCGTTCACGCTGCCGGCCCGTGGTACGCGGGAACTCGTGCTCGATCTCGATGCGCGCACGAACCGGCTGCTGGAGGCGGTGCGACGCATGCCGCCGAACATGCTCGCCAGCGGAGTCTCGTGGCGACTGCACGGAACAGCGCGATGGGGCTCGCTCGGCCTGCCCATCCCCTTCGAGCGCAGCGGGCGGCTCGAGGCCGCCCGCCTGCTGCGTCGCCAGACGCCGGGCACGGGCCCGGCGCAGCCCGCTACGCCTTGACGTCCTGCAGGCGCTTGCCCTCGGCGGCCAGGCGCTCGAGCAGCGGCGACAACACGAACTCCGGTCCGAGCTTGGGCGCGTACTCCTTGAGCTTGGCCACGACGGTGGCCAGGCCGACGGTGTCGCCGTAGAACATCGGGCCGCCGCGGTACACCGGCCAGCCGTAGCCGTTGATCCAGACGATGTCGATGTCGGAGGCGCGCAGCGCGATCTTCTCCTCGAGGATACGCGCGCCCTCGTTGATCATCGGGTAGACGCAGCGCTCCAGGATCTCCTGCTCGCTGATCGCGCGCGGCGCGTTGCCCGCCTTGGCCGCGAAGTCGCGGACGATCTTCTCGGTGACCGGCGAGGGCTTCGCGTTGCGCTGCTCGTCGTAGTCGTAGTACCCGCCGCCGGTCTTCTGGCCACGCCGGTCCATCTCGCAGAGCACTTCGCGCACGGTCGAGCTCTTCGAGGTCTCGCGCGACCAGCCGATGTCCAGACCCGCGAGATCCGACATCGCGAAAGGGCCCATCGGCAGGCCGAATTCGTAGAGCACCTTGTCGATGTCCCAGGGCATCGCGCCCTCGTTGAGCATCGCCTGCGCCTGCAGCGAGCGGGCCCGCAGGATGCGGTTACCGATGAAGCCAGGGCACACGCCCGACACCGCGCCGATCTTGCCGATCTTCTTGCCGATCTGCATCGCGGTGGCCAGCACCGGCTTGGAGGTCTTGTCGCCGCGAACCACCTCGAGCAGGCGCATCACGTTGGCCGGCGAGAAGAAGTGCATGCCGACCACGGCCTCGGGCCGCGCGACCGCGGTGGCGATCTCGTTGACGTTCAGCGCCGAGGTGTTGGTGGCGAGGATGGCGCCGGGCTTGGCGATGCGGTCGAGCTTGGCGAAGACCTCCTTCTTGAGGTCCATGTTCTCGAACACCGCCTCGATGATGAGGTCGCAGTCGGCGAGCGACTCGAGCGCGAGCGAGCCCGACAGCAGGCCCATCCGCTTCTCGACGTCGTCCATCGTCAGACGGCCACGCTTGGCGGTGGTCTCGTAGTTGCGACGGATGACGGCCATGCCGCGATCGAGCGCGTCCTGACGGGTCTCGACCAGCGTGACCGGGATGCCGACATTGGCGAAGTTCATCGCGATGCCCCCGCCCATCGTGCCGGCGCCGATCATGCCGACCTTCTTCACCGGGATCAGCGGGGTGTCGTCGGCGACATCGGGGATCTTCCAGACCTGGCGCTCGGCGAAGAAGACGTAGCGCTGGGCGGCCGACTGGGTGCCCGACATCAGCTCCATGAAGAGCTGGCGCTCGACCTTCATGCCCTCGTCGAAGGGCAGGTTGACCGCGGCCTCGACGCAGCGGATGTTGTACTCGGGCGCGAGAAAGCCGCGGAAGCGGCGCGCGTTGGCCTTGCGGAAGTCGGCGAAGATCTCGGGCTTGCCGCGCGCGGCGATCATCTTCTCGTCGGACTCGCGAACCTTCTTCAGCGGCCGGTTCTCGGCGACGATGCGCCGGGCGAGCGCGATCGCGCCAGCGCGCAGTTGGCCCTCGGGCACGATTTCGTCGACCAAGCCCATCGACAGGCATTCGCTGGCCGGCACGTGCTGGCCCGAAGTCATCATCTCGAGCGCACGCGCCGCGCCGACGATACGCGGCAGCCGCTGCGTGCCGCCGGCGCCCGGCAGCAGGCCGAGGTTGACCTCGGGCAGGCCGCACTTCGCCGAGGGCACGGCCACGCGATAGTGGCAGCACAGCGCCACCTCGAGGCCGCCGCCAAGCGCGGTGCCGTGGATGGCGGCGACGACCGGCTTGGACGCGTTCTCGATCGCATCCTGCGCCTCCTTCAGGCCCGGCTCGCGCGGCGGCTTGCCGAACTCGGTGATGTCGGCGCCGGCGATGAAGGTGCGGCCATCGCAGATCAGCACGACCGCCTTGACCGCCGGGTCGGCGACGGCGCGGCGCACGCCGTCGAGGATGCCGGCGCGCACCGGCTGCGACAGCGCGTTGACCGGGGGCGAGTTCAGCGTGAGGACCGCGACGTCGCCCTCGACGACGAGGGTTGCGACGGATTGCGTTTCGGCCATGCGGGTGTCTCCTTGCAGGATGGTCGTCCGGATCGGGCTTCCGGTCGGTTCGTCGGGGTTGCGGATTCGGGCCAGGCCGCGGCGGCAGGCGCCGCCGCGGGCCTCGCGTCTCAGGTTCGGGCGCCCGAACGGGCGGTGAAGGCGGCGATGCGGGCCTGCATGTCGGGGCCACGACCCTCGCTGCGGTGGCCCTCCCATGCGAGACCCGCGGCGAGCGGCAGGCCATCGGTTTCACGCATCAGGCGCTTGTTGGCACGGTGGCTGAACCAAGAGTTGGCGAGGATCTCGCGCGCGAGCGCCTCGACATGCGCGTCGAAGCGCTCGTCGGGCACGCATTCGTCGGCCAATCCGATCGCCAGCGCGTCACGACCGGTCACAGTCCGCGCCGTGAAGCTCATCAGGCTCGCACGCGAGCGTCCGACGCGTCGCGGGAGGCGCTGGCTCATGCCCCAGCGCGGGGTCAGCGCCCAGCGCGCGTGCGTGTCGGCAAAACGCGCGGATTCGGCGGCCACGATCAGGTCGCCGGCGAGCGCGAGTTCCAGCGCGCCGGTGTAACAGTGCCCGTGAACCGCGCTGATGACCGGCTGCGGCAGATTCGCGAGCATCTCGATGGTTTCGGACTGGAAGGCCGGTGTCGGTGCCTGCACCCCGTCGGCGATGCCGCCAAGGTCGTTGCCGGCGGAAAAGCATCGGCCCGCGCCGCGCACGACCACCAGTCCGACCCGCTCGATGTCGCGCGCGATCTGCTCGACGTGCGCGCGCAGTTCGACGAAGAGCGCGACGGTGAGCGCATTGAGCTTGTCGGGGCGGTTCAGCGTGAGGGTGACCAGACCATCCCGGTCGGTGCGAAGCACGAGATCGGACATCGGAGCTCTCCTGATGCGGGGCAGCACACGACCGATCGCCGCCGGGACGCCCGGCGCGTCATGGCATCGGCACCCCGACCGCACGAAGTATCGCGACTTCGGTCCGCTGCTGTCGAGGCGACAGGCCTCGCGGCCGCGGCCGCGCGTACCATTGAAGCCCCGGCGAGAGCCTCGACGCGCCCCGGCATGGACAGATTCAAGCAGATCGAAACTTTCGTTGCCGTGGCCCAGCGCGGCAGCCTGTCGGCCGCCGCGGCGATCGAAGGCGTTGCCCCGGCGGTCATCGGGCGCCGGCTCGATGCGCTTGAGGCCAGGCTCGGCGTGAAACTGCTGGTGCGCACCACCCGGAAGGTCGGCCTGACCTTCGAGGGCAGTGCCTTTCTCGAGGACTGCCAGCGCATCCTCGCCGACTTCCACAACGCCGAAAGCACGGTATCCCTCGGCGGTATCCGCGCCAGCGGCCATATCCGGGTGACGGCGCCGGCCGGTTTCGGACGCCGCCATGTGGCGCCACTGGTGGCGCGCTTCACCGAACGTCATCCGGAGGTTTCGATCTCGCTCGAACTTTCCGATCGGATCGCCGACATCGTGGCCGAGGGCATCGATCTCGCGATCCGCATCGGCGACCTCGAGGATTCCAGCCTCGTCGGTATCCGGCTCGCCGCAAACCGGCGCGTCGTGGTCGCTAGCCCGTCCTACCTCGCGCGCCGCGGCAGCCCGCTCACCCCGGCCGATCTCGCCGGCCACCAGTGCCTCACCTTCGGACGCTATGGCAACCAGGCGCGCGGGTGGATCTTCGCGATCGACGGCCGGCTCGAAGCCGTCCGGGTGTCGGGTTCGATGGAATGCAACGACGGCGCGGTGCTGCTCGACTGGGCGAGGGCTGGCTTCGGCCTGGCCTGGCGATCAATGTGGGAAGTGGCCGACGACCTGTCGCGAGGTACGCTCGTCACCGTACTCGACGACTGGGGCGCGCCCGACACCGCGATCTCGGCGGTGTTTCCCCAGCGGCGTCATCTCGCCCTGCGGGTGCGCATGCTGGTCGACTTCCTGAAGGAAACCTACGGCAACCCGGAATACTGGCCGCAGCCGGCATCTCGTGGCGCCTGAGGCCCGGAATCGACGAAAAAAGGGCAGCTCGCGCTGCCCCCTGATGCAGACGCCGGACGCCGTGAAAGCGCCCGGGCCCCGACTACTTCAGATGCTTGCCCACGAGGCCGGTCATCTCGAACATGCTCACCTGCGCCTTGCCGAAAACTTCCTTGAGCTTGGCGTCGGCATTGATCATGCGCTTGTTGACGGCATCCTGCAGGCCGCCCTTCTTGATGTAGTCCCACATCCGCTTGACCACCTCGGTCCGGGGCAGCGGCTTGTCGCCGACGATCGAGGCAAGAGCAGCACTCGGCGTGAGGGGCTTCATGAACGCGGCGTTGGGTTTGCGAGCCGGTTTCTTGGCCGCGGCCTTCTTCGCGGGGGCTGCGGCCTTGGCGGCGGGTGCCGCAGCTTTCTTCGCGGGCGCAGCTGCCTTGGCAGCAGGTGCAGCCGCCTTCTTCGCCGCGGGCTTGACGGCTGCGGGGGCCTTCGCGGCCGGTGCCTTGGCGGCCGGCGCCTTGGCTGCGGTTGCTTTGGCGACCGGTGCTTTGGCGGCGGGCGCCTTGGCAGGTTTCTTGGCAGCGGGCTTCTTGGCGCCGCCCTTGGCTGTTGCCATCGGATTGCCTCCGTCGGGGGTTGAGACGATCACTCGGGTCGGACGACAGCCCGATGACACGGGAATGTCGCGCACCCTGAAGGATGACGCTGTTTGGGGCGCTCGCCAATAGGCAGTCGCGAAAAGGCGCTGCCCGCGAGCGGGCTGTTGTTTCCGGAACTCACACGCTCTCGCTCTCGCGCTGCGCGCGCTTGCGCTCGTGTTCCTTCAGGAGGCGTTTGCGCAGCCGGATGCTGCGCGGCGTCAGCTCGACGAGTTCATCGTCGGCGATGAACTCGACCGCCTTCTCGAGCGTCAGCTCGATCGGCGGGGTGAGCACGATGTGCTCGTCCTTGCCGGACGCTCGCACGTTCGTGAGCTTCTTTTCGCGCACCGGGTTGACCACCAGATCGTTATCGCGCGTATGGATGCCGATGATCATGCCCTCGTACAGCGGCTCGCCGGGTCGCACGAACATGCGCCCGCGCTCCTGCAGCTTCCACAGCGCGTAGGCAACCGCGGCGCCGTCATCCTGGGAGATCAGGACACCGTTGCGTCGACCCTCGATCTCGCCAGACCAGGGACCATAGTCGTCGAAGACGTGGCTGGCGATACCGGTGCCGCGCGTCAGGTTGAGAAACTCGTTGTGAAAGCCGATGAGCCCGCGCGCCGGCACCCGGTAGTCGAGCCTGACGCGACCACGGCCGTCGGGATCCATGCCGAGCAGATCGGCGCGGCGCCGTCCGAGCAGCTCCATCACCGGTCCCTGATGCGCCTCCTCGAGATCGATCGTCAATCGCTCGTAGGGTTCCTCGCGCTCGCCATCGCGCACCCGGATGCGCGGCTTCGGTCGAGACACCGCCAGCTCATAGCCCTCGCGCCGCATGTTCTCGAGCAGGATCGTCAGGTGCAGCTCGCCACGCCCCGACACCACGAAGGTATCGGCATCGGCCGGGAAGTCGACGCGAAGCGCGACATTGCTCTTGAGCTCGCGCTCGAGCCGCTCGCGCAGCTGGCGGCTCGTCACGAAACGCCCCTCGCGGCCGGCCATCGGCGAGGCGTTGACCAGAAACTCCATCGTCATCGTGGGCTCGTCGACCTCGAGCATCGGCAGCGCCTGAGGCTGAAGCGGATCGCACACCGTGCAGCCGATGTCGAGCTCGTCGATGCCAGTGATCGCGACGATGTCGCCGGCCTGAGCCTCCTCGACCACGACACGCTCGAGCCCCTTGAAGCAGAGCACCTGGTTGACCCGACCGGCCACCGGCTGGCGCCCGGTGCTCGCCGGATCGCCGTACATCGCGAGCACCGGCTGACCAGGGCGAACCCGTCCGCGGGCGATCCGGCCGATGCCGATCTTGCCCACATAGCTCGAGTAGTCCAGCGCCGAGATCTGGAGCTGCAGCGGCCCCTCGACATCATCGGCTCGCGCGGGTACATGCGCGAGGATCGCCGCGAACAACGGGGCCATGCTCATGCCGAGAGCGCGTGCCGCGTCGGCGCCGGCCACGCCGTCGGCAGGCAGATCGGCGAGCCGATCGAGCGCGAAGCCGTTGATAGCCGACGCGTAGACCACCGGAAAGTCGAGCTGCTCCTCGGTCGCACCGAGGTTGTCGAAGAGGTCGAAGGTCTGCCCGAGCACCCAGTCGGCGCGAGCCCCCGGACGATCGATCTTGTTGACCACGACGATCGGGCGCAACCCGAGCGCGAGGGCCTTGCGGGTGACGAAACGGGTCTGGGGCATCGGCCCCTCGACCGCGTCGACAAGCAGCAGCACCCCGTCGACCATCGACAAGGCCCGCTCGACCTCGCCGCCGAAGTCGGCATGGCCCGGCGTGTCGACGATGTTGATGCGGGTGCCCTCGTAGTCGACCGCGCAGTTCTTGGCAAGGATGGTGATCCCGCGCTCGCGCTCGAGATCGTTGCTGTCCATCACCCGCTCGGCAACCTGCTGGTTGACGCGAAAGGTGCCGGACTGGCGAAGCAGCTGGTCGACGAGCGTGGTCTTGCCATGGTCGACGTGAGCAATGATCGCGATGTTTCGGATCGGGGTCGTCATCGGGTCTCGATTCGAGAAAAGACAGAAAAAGGACAAGGCTGCGGCACCCTGCAAGGGGCGCCGCGATGCGAAATTCAGGCTGCCGCCGGCACAAGACGCAGGGGCACGAGCAACCCGTCGACGAGCGAGGCGGTGCCGATCAGGCGCGGCCCTTCGTAGACGCGAACTCGCTCGTTTGCGGCCGAGCCGCACGCCGTGGCCAGTCGCAAGCGCTGCCCCTGCAGGAAGCGTCTCGCCAGCGGGGGGTCGAGCGCGACAGGACGAAGAGGGGCCATCAGCGCATCGCTGCCAAGCAGCCGCTGCAGGCGCGCGGCAGGTTCCATCGCTTCGAGTGCCTCGATCGTCACGGCGTCGTCGACCGTCAGCTGCCCGACCGCTTCGCGACGCAGCGCCACCAGATGGGCGCCGCAACCGAGCCGCTCGCCGAGGTCGGCGGCAAGCGTACGGATATAGGTACCCTTGCTGCATTGCACGCGGATGTCGGCGCTCATCGATGCGGGCGATCCGGATGTCATCCCCGGAACGGCCGACAGGGCGATCAGGTCGATCGCGTCGATACGAACGCGCCGCGCGGCTCGCTCGATGACCTGCCCCTCGCGAGCGTATTCGTAGAGCGGTCGACCCGCATGCTTCAGCGCCGAGTGCATCGGGGGGATCTGCTCGATCTCCCCGGTGAAGGCGTCGGCCGCGGCGCGAAAAAGGATGTCGTCGACCGCGACCGGGCGCTCGTGCTGGCGTACGCCGTCGGCATCGCCGCTGTCGGTGGTCACGCCGAACAGCATCGTCGCGCGGTAGGTCTTGGGCGCATCGAGGCTCTCGTGCGCAAAGCGGGTCGCCAGGCCGAAAGCGAGCGGCAGCAGGCCCGTGGCCATCGGATCGAGAGTCCCGCCATGCCCGCCCTTGCGCACGCCGAGCAGCCGGCGGACGCGGTTCAGCGCATCGGTCGAACCGATACCGCGCGGCTTGTCCAGGAGGAGCACGCCGTCGATGTCATGCAGCGGGGCACGGCTCACGCGGACTCAGTCCCGCGCCTGCACGGCGTTGGCCGCCGCGATCAGCGCCGACATCTCGGCACCCCGCCCGACCGACGGATCATGCGCGAACCGCAGCTCGGGATTGGTATGGATCCGCACCCGACGCCCGAGCTGCGAACGCAGGAAACCCGCGGCGCGCCGCAGACCCTGGAGCGTCGCCGCAACCGTTTCGGGATCGTCGGGCAACACGGTGAACCAGACGGTCGCGTACGCGTAGTCGGGCGTGAGGTCGACGCCGGTGAGCGTGACCATCCCGACCCTCGGGTCCTTGAGCTCGGCCTGCAGCATCTGCGCGAGCTCGTGATGGATCTGCGCGGCCACGCGAAGACCGCGCCCACTGCCGCCGGGCTTGTGCCGGTTCATAGTGTGCGCGCGACTTCCTTGACCTCGAAGGCCTCGAGCTGATCGCCCTCGCGGATGTCGTCATAGCCTCGCAGCGACAGACCGCACTCGAAGCCTTCCTTGACCTCGCGCACGTCGTCCTTGAAGCGCTTCAGCGAATCGAGCTCGCCGGTCCAGATGACGGTCTGATCCCGCAGCAGGCGGATCTTCGCGGACCGGCGTACGAGGCCTTCGAGGACCATGCAGCCCGCGATCGTGCCGACCTTCGAGATCCGGAAGATCTGGCGAATCTCGACAAGACCGGTGATCTCTTCCTTCTGCTCCGGCGCGAGCATGCCCGACATCGCGGCCTTCACGTCATCAACCGCTTCGTAGATGATGTTGTAGTAGCGGATGTCGATGCCGTTGGATTCCGCGAGCCGCTTGGCCTGCTGATCGGCTCGCACGTTGAAGCCGATCACGACCGCCTTCGAGGCGGTCGCGAGATTCACGTCGCTCTCGGTGATGCCGCCGACGGCCGAGTGCACCACCTGCACCTTGACCTCGTCGGTCGAGAGCTTGGCCATCGCGTGCATCAGCGCTTCCTGCGAGCCCTGGACGTCCGACTTGATGATCAGCGCCAGCGTCTTGCTGCCGCCCTCGTTCATCTGCTCGAACATGTTCTCGAGCTTGGCCGCCTGCT
>JBIIHU010000130.1:0-10066 GCA_044235405.1 Burkholderiaceae bacterium | reverse complement strand
TGGTCGGGATCTTCCCCAACGAGGCCGCCATCCGGCGTCTGGTGGGCGCGCTGCTGCTCGAGCAGAACGACGAGTACGCCATCCAGAAGCGCTACATGAGCGTGGAATCGATGGCCACGGTGAGCGAAAATCCAGCGATCAGGCTGCCGGCTGCGCCGGCCCTGGCTTGATGTAGAGAGCAACCCGAGCGGACGATCCGAGCGCCGTTACTGCAGGCTTTCTACACCACGACCGGGGACACGACCACAGACGACAACGCCCGCTTTCGCGGGCGACGTCGTCTTGGCGGAGGGAGGGGGATTCGAACCCCCGTCAGGCGTTAACCTGAACACGCTTTCCAGGCGTGCGACTTAAACCACTCATCCACCCCTCCGGAACCCGGCAGTATAGCAAACCCCCCTGCCCTTCCGACTGCGGGCGCGCCAGGGCGACGCCTGACAACCCGATCAGCCGATCAGTCGCCAGCGACGCTGAACTGCAGGTTGATCGAGCTCTTGCCACCTTCCTCCTCGGCACCCTGACGACCGGCGTTGCGCCCGGCCTCGACGCGGTCGAGGTACTCCGGCGAGACGTCGCCGGTGACATAACGTCCGTCGAAGCACGAGGCCTCGAAGCGGGTGAGCGCAGGGTTCGTGTCGGTGACCGAGCGCTTCATCGCATCGATGTCCTGATACACCAGCGCGTCGGCGCCGATCGCGATCCGGATCTCGTCATCGGTGCGGCCGCTGGCGATCAGTTCGCTGCGGGTCGGCATATCGATCCCGTAGACATTGGCATGACGCACCGGGGGCGAAGCCGAGGCGAAATACACGCGGTTCGCACCCGCGTCGCGGGCCATCTGGACAATCTCGTGGGACGTGGTGCCGCGCACGATGGAGTCATCGACGAGCAGGACGTTCTTGCCCTTGAACTCGACGCTCATCGCGTTGAGCTTCTGGCGCACCGACTTCCGGCGCACGGCCTGCCCGGGCATGATGAAGGTGCGACCGACGTAGCGGTTCTTCAGGAAACCTTCGCGGTAATCGAGGTTCAGCCGCCGCGCGAGCTGCATCGCCGAGGGACGCGAGGTGTCGGGAATCGGCATCACGACGTCGATATCGCCCAGGCGCAATTCGCGCTCGACGCGCTCGGCGAGGTACTCACCCATCCTCAGACGGGTGGCATAGATGGAGGCGCCGTCGATCACCGAATCCGGGCGAGCGAAGTACACGTACTCGAAGACGCAGGGCGCCAGCACCGGCCGATCGGCGCACTGCCGCGCATGGAAGCTGCCGTCGAGGTGGATGAAGACCGCCTCGCCCGGCTGAAGGTCGCGAACCATCCGGAAGCCGAGGCCCTCGAGGGCAACCGATTCCGACGCCACCAGATACTCGGTCCCGGCATCGGTCTCGGCTACGCCGTAGCAAAGCGGCCGGATCCCGAAGGGGTCGCGAAAGGCGAGCACGCCGTAGCCGGCGATCTCGGCCACGCACGCGTAGGCACCCTGCACCCGCCGATGGAGCTCGGCCACCGCCCGAAAAATGTCGTCGGGTTCGAGCCTTTCGCTGCGAGCCACCGCCTGCAGCTCGTTGGCGAGCACGTTGAGCAGCACCTCGGAATCGGACTCGGTGTTGATATGACGGCGATCGCGCCGGAACATCTCGTCCTTGAGCTGCTCGGAATTCGTGAGATTGCCGTTGTGCGCGAGCGTCACGCCGAAGGGCGCGTTGACGTAGAAGGGCTGCGCCTCTTCGGAGTCGCCCGAGGACCCCGCGGTCGGGTAACGCACATGCGCAATGCCGGAATTGCCCGGCAGCGCGCGCATGTTGCGCGTGCGAAAGACATCGCGCACCTGCCCGTTGCCCTTGTGCATCGCGAACTTCTTGCCGGTGGCCGTGGCGATGCCGGCGGCATCCTGCCCGCGATGCTGCAGCAGCAGCAACCCGTCGTAGAGCAGCTGGTTGACCGGGTTTCGGGACACCACACCGAGAATGCCGCACATGGTCGTGCTCGCTTTCAGTTCCGTGCCGGACCGACGCGGGTCAGCGGGAGATGGGGCTCGACACCCTGCAGAACGAGATCGAGCAAAGGCCGGGACAGCGAATGGCGCCACGAGGGCTGACCGCTCATCCCCATCATGCCAGCAATCGCGACAGCGGCCACGATGAGAACCATCGCGCGTGCCAGCCCCCACATCGCCCCGCCAAGGCGGTCGGCGCTACCGGGACCACGGGTGCCGGGCGACTTCGCGATCAGCAGCCCGCCGAGCCGCCCCAGCAGCAGCAGCACGATGAACATGGCGAGCCAGACGATCACCTCGAAAGGCTGCAGGTCGGCCGCGCGAACCAGCGCGGGCGCCGCCAGCGGCGTGCCGACGAGTGCGATGACCCAGGCAAGGAGCCCCGCGAGCGTCCGGGACAACCCGGTGGCCGCACCCGAGAACACCGACAGCCCGATCGTGACCAGCACGAACCAGTCCCACCCAGTGAGCGTTGGCATGGTCATGCGGCAGGCTCGGCTGGCCCTGGGTCAGGGCGAGACCAGCGTGACATCGACCCCGGCCGCGCGCAGACGATTGCGCATGGCGTCACTGGCGTCGCGTGTCGGGAAGGGGCCGAGTCGCACGCGGATGCGCTCGCCCTGCTGGGTCCGGATCCGCTCGGTAAAAGCCGTGGCGCCCAGCCGTCGGATACGCTCGACCTGATCGCGCGCGGCCTTCTCGCTGGCGAAGGCGCCCACTTGCAGGAAATAGCCCTGGCCACGGGGCGCTTCGGCGCTCTTGTTCTCGGCAGCACGGGCGGTAGCTGGTGGGGCCTTGGCATCGGCACCTGCAGCCCTGGCATCGGCACCTGCCGCCTTGGTCGCGGTAGCAGGCACCTTCGATTCGGCGCTGGCAGCCGCGGCGGCGCCGGCTGCCGCTGTGACAGCCGCCGCCGCGGAAACCGCCGGCCCGTCCGCCGTCGGGGAGGCGCCTACCGGCGCGCTAGGACTGCCGGCAGCGCCAACGGCATCCGGGCGCGATTCGGTGGTCTCCGCCTGCAGGGGTAGCGCCGGCTCGGTCGGTGCCGGCGCGGTGACAACCGGCGTCTCGGGCATCGGGCTCGCCCCGCCTGCGGGAGGCGCAGGCGATGCGGCGGGGTCGCGCACCGCGGCTCGATCGTTCAGCGGGGTGTCGCGCGCGGGGATTCGGACCTGAACATCGTCGAGTGCAGGTCTTGGTTCGGCGTCGAAGAAAAGCGCGGCCAGCGAAGCAACGCCGACGGCAAGCACGAGCGCGCCGAGCAGGCGCCTTCGAGCCTGGCGCTTGAGAGGCAGAGCGGGGTCGGCGGCGTCTGAAGGGGTATCGGATCGGGTTCGTGAGGCCATTCAGCGGGAGCCACCCGATGCGCGCCGGTCGGCCAGGACATCGGCGACGGTGAGGAAAGAACCGAACACAACGATTCTATCACCCTCCTGAGCGTGGGCCCGGGCATGCGCGAGGGCATCGCGAGGCCGCCCGAAGGCCATCGGCGCCCTGCCCTGATCACCCTCGATGCCGGCCGCGGCGAGCGCGGCAAGCAGTTCGGCGCTACTCGCGGCGCGAGGCAGCGGCAGATCGACCACCAGCCAGCGATCGATGCGCGATTTCAAGGGGGCCAGGATTCCCGCGAGATCCTTGTCGCGCATCGCGCCAAAAACCGCCCAGGTCTCGGGGAAGAAGCCCATGTTGTCGAGGTTTTCGCCGAGATGAGCCGCCGCATGCGGATTGTGCGCGACATCGAGCACCACCGCTGGCCGACCGGGCAGCACCTGGAAGCGCCCCGGCAATTCCACCGTGGCCAGCCCCTGGCGAACCGCCTGCTGACTGACCGGCAGCCGGTCGCGCAGGGCCTCGAGTGCGGCGAGGACGCCGGAGGCGTTGAGCAGCTGGTTGGCTCCGCGCAGCGCCGGGTAGGCCATGCCGCTGCGGCGCTGCGAACGCCCTCCCCAGGACCACTGCTGCCGATCGCCCGCGTAGTTGAAATCGCGACCGAAGAGCCGAAGATCCGCGCCGATGCTGCTGGCATGCTCGACCAGCGTGGCGGGCGGCACCGGATCGGCACAGATCGCCGGCCGTCCAGGCCGGTAAATGTGGGCCTTCTCCCAGCCGATCGCCTCGCGGGTGCCGCCGAGGTACTCGGCATGGTCGATATCGACGCAGGTGATGATCGAGCAATCGGCATCGATCAGGTTGACCGCATCGAGCCGACCACCCAGACCGACCTCCAGGATGACGACATCCGGCGCCGAGCAGCGAAACCAGCGCAGGATCGCGAGCAGCGTGAATTCGAAGAAGGTCAGCGGCACATCGTGTCGGGCGGTCTCGACCTCGGCCATGTGATCGGCCAGCGCCTCGTCGGGGGCGCTCACGCCATCGAGCCTTGCGCGCTCGTTGAAGTCCAGCAGGTGCGGCGAAGTGTGCAGCGCGACCCGATAGCCCGCCGACAGCAGGATCGACTCGAGCATCGCGCAGGTCGAGCCCTTGCCGTTGGTTCCGCCCACCGTGATGACCGGGCACTCGAAGGCGAGGTCGAGGCGGGACGCCACCTCGCGGACCCGCTCGAGGCCCATCGCGATCCCGCTCGGGTGAAGCCCGAGCGCACGTTCGAGCCAGTGGGCGAGCGGCAGCCGCCCGGCCCCCGCGACGGTCGTGCTCAAGCCAGTGATTCGCTCGGCTGTCTGAGCATCAGCGCCAGCAGCCGCGCGATCTCGTCGCGCATCTCGCGCCGGTCGACGATCATGTCGATGGCACCCTTCTCGAGCAGGAACTCAGCCCGCTGGAACCCCTCGGGAAGCTTCTCGCGCACCGTCTGCTCGATGACCCTGGGGCCCGCGAAACCGATCAGCGCCTGGGGCTCGGCAATGACCACGTCCCCGAGAAAGCAGAAACTCGCGGACACGCCGCCCATCGTGGGATCGGTAAGCACCGACACATAGGGCAGTCGACGCTCGGCCAGCTGCGACAGCGCAGCCGTGGTCTTGGCCATCTGCATCAGCGAAAGCACGCCTTCCTGCATGCGGGCGCCACCCGAAGCCGCCACCGAGATGAAGGGCACCTTCTGGTCGATGGCAGCCTGCACGCCTCGCGCGAAGCGCTCACCGACAACCGACCCCATCGAACCGGCCATGAACTCGAACTCGAACACCGCGACCACCACCGGCAGCGCCCGGATCGCACCACCCATCACGACGAGCGCGTCGGTCTCCTCGGTTTCCTCGAGCGCTTCGCGCAGGCGATCGACGTACTTGCGACTGTCCTTGAACTTGAGGGCATCGACGGGCAGCACCTCCTGACCGATTTCGTAACGCCCCTCCGGATCGAGCAGGCTGTCGATGCGGCGACGCGCCTTCATCCGCAGATGATGGCTGCACTTCGGGCAGACGCTGAGGCTCGCCTCGAGATCGGCTCCATAAAGCACCGCGTCGCAGGCAGGACACTTGACCCAGAGCCCCTCCGGGACCCGCCTGCCGCCAAGATTCGATCGCTTGATTCGCGGAGGCAGCAGCTTGTCGAGCCAGGTCATGAACGGTCTCCGCCTTGGACAGATGGATCGGTGACAACGGTGTCGAGGGCGTCACGGATGCTCGCCATGAAGTCGCGGGCCCGAGCCGGTGCGCCGGCGGGGTCGCCTTCGTCGAGGATCTGGATCATCCGGGTACCGATGATGACGGCATCGGCCACCTCGGCCACCGCGCGCGCGGTGTGGGGGTCGCGGATCCCGAAACCCACGCCGATGGGCAGCGAGGTACGACCGCGGATACCGGCCACGCGACGACGGACATCGTCGATGTCGAGGGTTCCGCCGGTGATGCCCTTGAGCGACACGTAGTACACGTAGCCGCTGGCCAGCGCGAGTACATCGGCCACGCGCGACTCGGTCGTGGTGGGCGCAAGCAGAAAGATCGGGTCGATGCCCTGCGCGCGCAGCAGCACCGCGAAGGCGGCGGATTCCTCGGGCGGGTAATCAACGACGATGACGCCGTCGACCCCTGCCTCGGCCGCCGCCTGGGCGAACCGCTCCGCGCCCATCCGCTCGATGGGGTTGGCATAGCCCATGAGGACGATCGGCGTGTCGGGATCGCGCTCACGGAACGCCCGCACCGACGCGAGCACATCGCCAAGCCCCACGCCGAGGGCAAGCGCCCGCTCGTTGGAGCGCTGGATCGTCGGGCCATCGGCCATCGGATCCGAGAAAGGCACGCCGAGTTCGATGATGTCGGCGCCCCCCTCGACCAGCGCGTGCATGATCGGCAGACCGAGTTCGCGACTCGGGAAACCCGCCGTGACGTAGGGGACGAGCGCCTTGCGACCAGTGGTTCGCAGCTTCTCGAGGGCACCGCGGATTCGGGACATCGAGCCGCCTCAGTCGCTCTGACCCATGCGCTGCGCGACGGTGTGCATGTCCTTGTCGCCGCGGCCGGAAAGGTTCACCAGGATGATGCGATCGCGCGGCAGCGTCGGCGCGAGCTTGGCCGCGTAGGCGAGCGCATGGCTCGACTCGAGCGCCGGGATGATGCCCTCGATGCGGCAGCAGTCATGGAAGGCCTTCAGCGTCTCGGCGTCGTCGATGGGAACGTAGGAGGCGCGACCGCTGTCCTTGAGCCAGGCGTGCTCGGGTCCGACGCCCGGGTAGTCGAGGCCGGCCGATACCGAATGGGTATCGATGATCTGGCCGTTGTCGTCCTGCAGCAGGTACGTGCGATTGCCGTGCAGCACGCCGGGCGTGCCCGCCGTGAGCGACGCGGCGTGGCGACCGCTCTGCAGCCCTTCGCCACCTGCCTCGACCCCGACGAGCCTGACGCCGGGCACGTCGAGGTAGGGATGGAAGATGCCGATCGCATTGGAGCCGCCACCAACGCAGGCGACGACGTAATCGGGCTGTCGGCCGGCCATGACCGGCATCTGCTCGCGGCACTCGATGCCGATCACCGACTGGAAGTCGCGCACCATCATCGGGTAGGGATGCGGCCCGGCGACGGTTCCGATGATGTAGAAGGTGTCCTCGACGTTGGTGACCCAGTCGCGCATGGCCTCGTTGAGCGCGTCCTTGAGGGTCCGGCTGCCCGATTCGACGGGCACCACCTCGGCGCCCAGCAGGCGCATCCGGTAGACGTTCTGAGCCTGCCGGGCAACGTCCTCACTGCCCATGTAAACGATGCAGCGCATGCCGTAGCGTGCCGCGATGGTTGCGGTCGCAACCCCGTGCTGGCCCGCGCCGGTCTCGGCGATGACCCGCGGCTTGCCCATGCGCCGGGCGAGCAGCGCCTGGCCGATGGTGTTGTTGATCTTGTGGGCGCCGGTGTGATTGAGGTCTTCGCGCTTGAAATAGATCTGCGCGCCACCCAGCATCGAGGACCAGCGCCGCGCGTGATAGATCGGGCTGGGTCGTCCGACGAAGTGCTCGAGCTCGTCGCGAAACTCCGCGATGAACTCCGGGTCGACACGGTAGCGCTCGTAGGCCTGGCGCAACTCCTCGAGCGCGTGCATCAGGGTCTCGGCCACGAAGGTGCCACCGTAGGGGCCGAAATGGCCGCGGGCATCGGGCAGGTCGTAGGGCTTCATGCGAGTGGACCAGTCGGGGGTTCAGGGGTACGGCGCGCATCGGCGCGAAGCACGGCGGCAACGAACCGGGCCATGCGCCCGGGATCCTTGGTACGAGGGTCGAGGCCCTGGATGCCACTGGAAACATCGACCATGGCGGGGGCGATCCGCTCGATGGCCTGACCGACGCTGGCGTCGTCGAGGCCACCCGACAGGATGAGGCGGTCGGGACGACCAGCGCCGATCCAGGACCAGTCGAAACGCTTGCCCGTGCCGCCGAAGCTGTCGCTGAAGGAATCGACCAGAAAGGCCTCCGCGTCGCCAAACGACCGCGTCGATTCTAGCAAATCGTCAGGGCCCCGCATCCGCACGGCGCGCCACCAGGGCGTGTTTTCAGGGCGGCTCGCCCGGCAGGTAGCCGGGCTCTCGTTGCCATGGAACTGCACCACGTCCAGACCGACGTGGGCGACCGCGCTCGTCACCGCGGCAGGTTGCGCATCGACGAACAGCCCCACCGCCGCGACCCACGAAGGCAGCCTGCGGCGAAGCAGCCGAGCGTCATCGAGCGTGACGGCGCGGGGGCTGCGCGGATAGAAGACGAAGCCGACGGCGTCGACGCCGAGCGTCACCGCGGTGTCGACGTCGTCGGGGCGGACGAGCCCGCAGAACTTGATACGCGTTCGAAGGACGGGGTGCGAGGGCAAGATCGTTCAGGAGGGCACCGCCAGCGGCGGCCACGAGGCAGTCTGCCACGGTGACTCGTACTCTACGCCGGTCAGGTATAGCCCTTGCGCACCCATGGTGGGCGCGGCCAGCCTGCGCTCGCGGCTCGCGAGCACCTCGGCAACCCAGTCGGGTGGCCGACGCCCCATGCCGACCCAGACCAGCGCGCCAACCAGGTTGCGGACCATGTGATGAAGGAAGGCGTTCGCCCGCACGTCGATCAGCAGCAGGTCGGCGCGCTCGGTGACTGACAGCGCCTCGAGCCGACGCACCGGCGAGCGTGCCTGACACTGGGAGGACCGGAAGGCACTGAAGTCGTGCTCGCCGACCAGCGATGCTGCGGCCATCCGCATCGCGTCCGGGTCGAGGGCGTGGTAGACCCAGGCCGCGCGGTTGTGCCACAGCGGATGACGGGTCGACGACCGGAGGATCAGGTAGCGGTAGTGACGACGCAGCGCCCCGTAGCGGGCATGGAAGCGTTGGTCGACGACCATCGCGCTGCGCGCCGCCACACCCGACGGCAGGTGCGCGTTCGTGCCGCGCACCCACGCCGACAGGGGCCGGACGGCATCGGTGTCGAAATGGACGACCTGTGCGAGCGCGTGAACACCGGTGTCGGTGCGGCCCGCGCAGACGGTCGCCACCGGGTGGCCCGCGACCGCGGCCAGGGCCAGCTCGACCGCATCCTGGATGCCGCGGCCGTCGGGCTGGGTCTGCCAGCCATGGAAGTCGGTGCCCTCGTAGGCGAGCGTCAGGGCGATGCGCACGCCGGCGCCGGGGGGACGGGCGTGCAAGAGCTCGCTCAGGACAGGCGTGCGAGCATCTCCCGCGCCCGCTCGCGCTGCTCGTCGTCGCCGCCGGCCAGTACCTCGTCGAGAAGCTCGCGTGCACCTTCCTTGTCACCGATCTCTTCATAGGCCGAGGCGAGGTCGAGCTTCGTGCCCATCTCCTGCCAGCGCTGCTTGTCCTCGGGATCGGTGACCGGATCGATGTCGAGATCGAGGCCGACGTCGGCCATCTCGTCGCGGGCCGCAGCCGTGGCCTGCGGCTTCGAGCCCGGAAGATCGAGTTCGAGATCCGGAAGGTCGAAGCGGCCCTCGACGGCCCGGGCGAGCTCGGTGCGCGGCTCGCCGGTCACGGTCGGGGTGTCGAGATCGAGATCGAAGGCAAGCGCGCCATCGTCGGGGCGCTGCGCAGGCTGCGGCGCGGGCTCATCGTCGAAGGCGATCGCGTCCTCGTGTGGCGTCACCCCGGCAGCCGGGTCGAGCGATTCATTGTCGAACAATCCCTCGACGGGCTCACCAGCCGCCGGCGCGCCGGTGCGGCCGGAATAAAGCGGATTGTCGGGGTCGAGCGCAAGCCCCATCGAGGCGACCTTCGGCCACTCCTCGTTCTGCCCGCCGGTCATCTCGTGCATCTCGGCGGCCAGTTCGCCGAAGGCAGGGACGTCCTTGCGACCGGCATAGATCTCGAGAAGCTTGGCGCGGATCGCCTGACGCCTGGGCTGCCGGCGCAGCGCCTCTCGCAGGATTTCCTCGGCCTGCGCCTCGCGGCCGTAGGCGATGTAGACCTCGGCCTCGGCGATGGGATCGACCTCGGTGGCCTGACCCTCGGTGGCGATGTCGCTGCCGGCACCCGTGAACGCGGTACTGGTGTCGACGCTCTGCCCGCCGGTCGAACCGAACAGCGAGTTGGCACTGAGCCCGTCGGTGGGTACGAGCGCGTCGTCGCTCTCCTGGGCCTTGCGCCGCCGCCGCATCGCGAACCAGCCGAAGCCCGCGCCCAGGGCGAGCACCGCCCCGA
>JBIIHU010000377.1:0-3055 GCA_044235405.1 Burkholderiaceae bacterium | reverse complement strand
GCGCTGCAGGCCGGCAAGCGCAGCAAAGGGGTTCGGCCGGGTCGGCGCCGTCGCGGTCTGCGCGGCCGCCTGGGCCGACGGAGCAAGGCCGGCCGGTGCTTCGCAGCGCTCGTGTCGCGGCGCGATCGGCAGCGCCATGATCACCTCGTCCTCGAGAAGCTCGATCACGTCGAGACGGGCGCTCGACACCAGCAGATCGACATCCTCGGACTGCGGATCGTCGCGCTCGGCGATGCGTTCGGACACGACCGTGCGGTAGTGACGTCGCTCGTGGACGCGCGCCTCGACCGCCTCCAGGCAACGGACGCAGCGCAAGCGCAGGGTGGTGTCGAAGCCGAGCGCGAGATGCGAGTCGGCTCCGCCGTCGGGCCGCCGGGTGCGCTCGCCCTTGAGCGACCACGCGACCTGCGGCTGGTCGTCGACGAGCAGGTCGAGCAGCCGCGGCAGCCGCATCACCGGCCAGCGACCCGCGAGCTTCGAGGCGCTGCGCGCGAAGGCCTCGGTGTCGATGACGGGTCGGGAGCGATCGAGAGATGCGTTCATGGGGGAGCGAGAGTCGGACCATCGCTATCATAGCGCCCATGCCAGAACGACCCCGAACCCTGATCCTCGGTTCCACCTCGCGCTACCGGCGCATGCTTCTCGAGCGCCTGCAGCTGCCCTTCGATGTCCGCTCGCCGGGCACCGACGAGAGCCTTCTGCCGGGTGAGGGCCCGCGCGAGGCAGCCCTGCGGCTCGCGCTGGCGAAGGCGCGCGCCGTCGCGGCGCAGGAGCATGACGCGGTGGTAATCGGATCTGACCAGACCGCCACCCTCGACGGGCTCGCCACGATCGGAAAGCCCGGAACCCTCGAGCGCGCCCGCGAGCAGCTCCGGGCTGCAGCCGGACGCACCCTCACCTTCCACACCGCGCTGGCCGTGGTGGTCGGCGCCATCGGCTTCGAGCGCCTCGAGGTGGTCGACACCCGCGTGCGCTTCCGCCCGCTCACCGACGCCGAGATCGACCACTACCTGCGCCTCGAACCGGCGCTCGACTGCGCCGGCTCCGCGAAGGCCGAGGGCCTCGGGATCGCGCTGATGTCCGGCTTCGAGAGCGAAGACCCGACGGCCATTGTCGGGCTGCCGCTGATCGCGCTCACCCGGATGCTCGCGCAGGCCGGCGTCGACGTGCTAGGCGCGACGCCGCGGTGAACGAGCCGGACAGCCGGGCCCGGGCGAAGCCCGGGACGCTCTACCTGCTGCCGGTACCCCTGGGCGCCACGCGCTCGCCGCTCGCCGATCTTCCCCCGGCAACCGTCGAGGCCGTGCGCGGGATCGACTGCTTCATCGTGGAACAGGCGAAGTCGGCTCGTGCCGTTCTGGGCCGGCTGCCGCTTGCCCGCCCCCTGCAGGAACTCGAGCTCCTCGAGCTCGATGGAAACACCCCTGCCGATCGGCTGCCCACGATGCTCGCACCGCTGCTGGCCGGCCGCGATGCGGCACTGCTCTCGGAAGCGGGATGCCCCGCGGTCGCCGATCCCGGCGCGGCGCTGGTGGCGCTCGCGCATCGGGCCGGCGTGCGGGTGGTGCCCCTGATCGGCCCGAGCGCGCTGCTCCTTGCCCTGATGGCCAGCGGCATGAGCGGCCAGTCGTTCGCGTTCGCCGGCTACCTGCCGGTCGACGCGGCGCAGCGGCAGGCAAGGATCCGGGCGCTCGAGACCCGCGCCCGCCGCGAGGGCCAGACCCAGCTGTTCATCGAGACCCCCTACCGCAACCAGAGCCTTCTCGCGGCGCTCCTCGAGACGCTGGCCGGCGATACCCTGCTCGGCGTGGCCAGCGAACTGACGCTGCCCGACGAGGCGGTCCGGGTGGCTGCGGTCGAGGCCTGGCGCACGGCTCCACCGGCCCTTCCGCGCGCCCCCGCGATGTTTCTGATCGGTCCGCCGCCTGGGGCGGCGCCCGCCATCAGCGCAGCGCGGGCACCGGCCCGGCGGCGCCGATAGCACGCGCCATCGCCTGCCCCGCTGCCGCGCCGATGCGGCGTGCTAGGCGCTCGGCCAGGTTCTCGTGGGTCGAGAAGTCGACGATGGTCTCGGCCTTGAACTCGTCGCGCGCCACGCCCTCGACCGTGCCCAGGGCATCGGCCAGGCCGAGCTCGATGCTGCGCGCCCCAGTCCAGACAAGCCCGGAGAAGAGGTCCGGCGAATCCTTGAGCCGGTCGCCTCGACCGGCCTTGACGGTCTCGATGAACTGCTGGTGCACCTCGTCGAGCATGCGCTGAGCCAGCCGGCGCTGCTCCTCGCCGAGCGGCGAGAAACTGTCGAGGAAACCCTTGTTGCGCCCGGCCACGAAAAGGCGGCGCTCGACGCCGAGCTTGTCCATCGCCCCGACGAAACCGAAGCCGTCCATGAGCACGCCGATGGATCCCACCATGCTCGCCTTGTCGACGACGATGCGGTCGGCGGCGGCGGCGATGTAGTAGCCGCCCGACGCACAGACTTCCTCGACGACGGCGACCACCGGCAGATCGGGACGGAGCCCGCGCAGCCGGCGGATCTCGTCATGGATCATGCCCGCCTGCACCGGGCTGCCACCCGGCGTGTTGAGCCGGATCACGATGCCGGCGGACCGGGGATCCTCGAAGGCGGCGCGCAGCGCGGCATTGATCGCTTCGGCCGACGCTTCGCCCTCGGCTTCGATCACGCCCCGGACATCGACGAGCGCGGTGTGGCGGATGGCCCCCGCCCCCTTGCCAGCCATCGGGGACCACAGTCCCAGCGCCGCGATCAGCAACGGCGTGAGGTACGCAAGAAAGGCGAGCTTGAAGAAGATCCCCCACCGGCGCGCCCTGCGCTGCTCGGTCACTGCGGCACCCAGCAGCTTCTCGAGGACTTCGCGCTCCCAGGAGGGCGATGCGGCGCCGCCGCCGGCGACATCACGCGGCTGCGCGGATGCGTCGGATGGCGCGGATGCAACCTCGGGCGGCAACGGCGCCGACGAGTCTACGGAGGCACCTTGCGTCGCAGGCGGCGTTGGCTGGGGTCCGGACGCAGCGTCTTGCTTGTCGTTCATGGAGC
>JBIIHU010000011.1:0-32323 GCA_044235405.1 Burkholderiaceae bacterium | reverse complement strand
GTTTCGCGACGCCGACTACGCACTGCTTGTGGGCGCGCGCCCGCGCAGCAAGGGCATGGAGCGCAAGGACCTGCTCGAGGCCAACGGCGCGATCTTCACCGTGCAGGGCCGCGCGCTCGACGAGGCCGCGAGCCGCGACTGTCGCGTGCTGGTGGTCGGCAACCCGGCCAACACCAACGCGTACATCGCGATGAAGTCCGCTCCGGGCCTGCCCGCCCGCAACTTCACCGCGATGCTTCGCCTCGACCACAACCGGGCGCTGTCGCAGATCGCAGCGCGCACCGGCAAGCCGGTCGCGTCGATCGAGAAGCTCGCGGTCTGGGGCAACCATTCGCCGACGATGTACGCCGATTACCGTTTCGCCACGATCGACGGGCAGTCGGTCAAGGCGATGATCGCCGACGAGGCCTGGAACCGCGACGTGTTCCTGCCGACGGTCGGCAAGCGTGGTGCCGCGATCATCGAGGCGCGCGGCCTTTCGTCGGCAGCCTCCGCGGCGAACGCCGCGATCGACCACATGCGCGACTGGGCGCTGGGAACCGGTGGCCGCTGGGTCACGATGGGCCTCGCCTCCGACGGCTCCTACGGAATCCCCGAGGGCATCATGTACGGCTACCCGGTCACCTGCGCGAACGGCGAATACAGCATCGTTCAGGGGCTCGAGATCGACGAGTTCTCGCGTTCGCGGATGGACCTCACGCTGAACGAGCTCCTCGAGGAGCGCGACGGCGTCAAGCACCTTCTCGGCTGAGCCGGGCAGTCATCCGCTGCGCATGCCCCAAACCGAACCGGAGTCCGTCATGAGCACCCCCGGCCAGAAATTCCGTGACGCGCTCGCCAGCGAGCGCCCGCTGCAGATTCCCGGCGCGATCAACGCCAACCATGCGCTGCTCGCACGGCGCGCCGGTTATCGGGCGATCTACCTGTCGGGCGGCGGCGTCGCGGCGGGCTCCCTCGGCCTGCCCGACCTCGGCATCTCGGGTCTCGACGACGTGCTCACCGACGTGCGCCGGATCACCGATGTCTGCGATCTTCCGCTGCTCGTCGATGTCGACACCGGCTTCGGCTCGTCGGCATTCAACGTCGCGCGCACCACCGCCGCGCTGATCAAGGCCGGTGCCGCCGCGATGCACATCGAGGATCAGGTCGGCGCGAAGCGCTGCGGCCACCGCCCCAACAAGGAAATCGTGTCCAGCCAGGAGATGGTCGACCGCATCAAGGCCGCGGTCGACGCGCGCCGCGACCCGAGCTTCTTCATCATGGCGCGCACCGACGCGCTCGCCAGCGAGGGGCTCGAGGCGGCGATCGAGCGGGCCGTCGCCTGTGTCGAGGCGGGAGCCGATGGCATCTTCCCGGAGGCGATGACCGATCTCGCGATGTACCGTCGCTTCGTCGATGCGGTCAAGGTGCCGGTGCTGGCCAACATCACCGAGTTCGGGCAGACGCCGCTGTTCACGGTCGACCAGCTGCGCGGCTGCGGGGTGGCGATCGTGCTGTACCCGCTGTCGGCCTTCCGGGCGATGAACAAGGCCGCGCAGACCGTCTACGAGACGATTCGCCGCGACGGTACGCAGGCTGCCGTCGTGCCGATGATGCAGACCCGCCAGGAACTCTACGACGCGATCGGCTACTGGGACTTCGAAAGAAAGCTCGACGAGCTGTTCGCACAGCAGACCCAGCAGCGCTGACCGCGATAACGCGACCCGCGCGCGACCCCACCCTTCCAGCAAAGGATTCTCGCCCCATGAGCGAACAGACCGCCCCCGTCACCGGACCCAAGCCGAAGAAGTCGGTCGCGCTTTCCGGCGTCACCGCCGGCAACACGGCACTGTGCACGGTCGGACGCACCGGCAACGACCTGCACTACCGGGGCTACGACATCCTCGACATCGCGGATGCCGCCGAATTCGAGGAGATCGCCCACCTGCTCGTCCACGGCAAGCTGCCGAACCGTGCCGAGCTCGCCGCCTACAAGGCGAAACTGCGCGCGATTCGCGGCATCCCGGCCGCCGTCAAGACCGTGCTCGAGCAGCTGCCGGCCAGCTCGCATCCGATGGACGTGATGCGCACCGCGGTGTCCGCACTCGGCTGCCAGATGCCCGAGAAGGATGACCACAACACGCCGGGTGCGCGCGACATCGCCGACCGCCTGATGGCCTCGCTCGGTTCGATGCTGCTGTACTGGTACCACTTCAGCACCAACGGCAAGCGGATCGACGTCGAGACCGACGACGACACCATCGGCGGCCACTTCCTGCACCTGCTGCATGGCCGGCCGGCGCCCGAGCTGTGGGTCAAGTCGATGCACACGTCGCTGATCCTTTACGCCGAGCACGAGTTCAACGCGTCCACCTTCGCCTGCCGTGTCGTCGCGGGCACCGGTGCCGACATGTACTCGGCGATCACCGGTGGGATCGGCGCGCTGCGCGGCCCCAAGCACGGCGGCGCCAACGAGGTGGCCTTCGAGGTTCAGAAACGCTACGAGAGCCCCGACGAGGCCGAGGCCGACATCCGCCGCCGCATCGAGAACAAGGAAGTCGTGATCGGCTTCGGTCACCCGGTCTACACGATCGCCGATCCGCGCAACAAGGTGATCAAGGAAGTGGCCCGGCGGCTGTCGCGCGAGGCCGGCAGCATGAAGATGTTCGACATCGCCGACCGGCTCGAGACCGTGATGTGGGACATCAAGAAGATGTTCCCGAACCTCGACTGGTTCAGCGCCGTCAGCTACCACATGATGGGCGTGCCGACCGCGATGTTCACGCCGCTGTTCGTGATCTCCCGGACCTCCGGCTGGGCGGCGCATGTGATCGAGCAGCGGATCGACAACAAGATCATCCGCCCGAGCGCGAACTATGTCGGTCCCGAGGATCTGAAGTTCGTCCCGCTCGACGCCCGCGCCTGAGCGATCGCGCGCCGGCGGGCACACCGATGAGCAACCCTAGCCATCCGCCCGCCGCTCGTCGCCCCGGTGACCGGCGCGTCGCGCTGTTCGCGGCGACGCTGCTGCTCGTGCTGAGCGCCGGTTGCGCTTCCCGGGGGGCTTCCCCGGCGGCGACTGCCAACGCGGCCACGGCATCGGCGACCGCACCCGCGGCCGGAAGCCCCATCGCCCCCACGCCCCCGGCCATCGTGCGCGAGGCCAACGCGCCACAGGCGGGCGCCTCGTCACCGCTGGCAAGCGGCGGCGGCGCCGTCCTGCGGGGCGATGTTCCACCACCCGCGCCACCCGCACTACCCGCGCCACCCGCGCTACCCGCGCTACCCGCGCTGATCGCCCCCGGCAGCCCGGCCCCGGTCGCGACCCCGCCGGGTGCTCCCGCCGGTCCGCCCTTCGACGCCGGCGGCGCGCTTACGCTCGAGGCGGGTCTTTACCGTTGCGAGCTCGATCGACGGGTCATCGTCCGCCGTGTCGCCGCCGATGGCCGCTCCCTGGTCCTGAACTGGCGCGGCCGCGACTCGGTGCTGCACGCGGTGCAGGCGCGCACCGGCGCGCTGCGCTTCGAGAATCCCGAGAACGGCCATGTCTGGCTCGTGATCGTAGGCAAGTCGATGCTGCTCGATGCCCGCGCCGGCCGCACGCTCGCCAACGAATGCCGTCTCTGACCCGCGCCTCGCCCTCCCACGCACCTTCCCGCATCAGGAGTTCCCGATGACGAACAATCCCTTCAAGACCCTCAAGGATTTCAAGCTGGCTTCGGGCAAGACCGCGAAGCTGCACTCGCTGCCCGCCCTCGCCCGCCGCTTCCCGAACATCAAGCGTCTGCCGGTGTCGATCCGGATCGTGCTCGAGTCGGTGCTGCGCAACTGCGACGGACTCAAGGTCACGCAGGAACACGTCGAGCAGCTCGCCAACTGGCAACCCAACGCCGAGCGCACCGCCGAGATTCCCTTCGTCGTGGCGCGCGTGGTGCTGCAGGACTTCACCGGCGTGCCACTGCTCGCCGATCTTGCCGCGATGCGCAACGTCGCGCAGGGCATGGGCAAGAACCCGAAGACCATCGAGCCGCTGGTGCCGGTGGACCTGGTCGTTGACCACTCGGTGATGATCGACAACTTCGGCTCGCGCAAGGCGCTCGACCTCAACATGAAGCTGGAGTTCGAGCGCAATCGCGAGCGCTACCAGTTCATGAAGTGGGGCATGCAGGCCTTCGACACCTTCGGTGTCGTGCCCCCCGGTTTCGGCATCGTCCACCAGGTCAACCTCGAGTACCTCGCCCGCGGCATCCACAAGGGCAAGGATGGCGTCTGCTACCCCGACACGCTGGTCGGGACCGACAGCCACACGACGATGATCAACGGCATCGGCGTGGTCGGCTGGGGCGTCGGGGGCATCGAGGCCGAGGCGGGCATGCTCGGTCAGCCGGTGTACTTCCTGACGCCCGACGTCGTCGGCGTCGAGCTGAAGGGCCGGCTCCGGGAAGGCGTCACCGCGACCGACCTGGTGCTCACCATCACCGAGATGCTGCGTCGTCAGAAGGTGGTCGGCAAATTCGTCGAGTTCTTCGGCGAGGGCACCGCGAGCCTCGCACTGCCTGACCGCGCAACCATCGCCAACATGGCGCCCGAGTATGGTGCGACGATGGGCTTCTTTCCGGTCGACGACCGCACGATCGAGTACTTCGAGGGAACCGGGCGCACCCGCGGCGAGATCGACGCCTTCGCCTCCTATTTCAAGGCTCAGGGCCTGTACGGCGTGCCGAAGGCCGGGCAGCTCGACTACTCGACGGTGCTCGAACTCGATCTCGGCAGCGTTGTTCCCTCGCTCGCCGGCCCGAAGCGCCCGCAGGACCGCATCGAGATCGGCAAGGTGCGCGACACGTTCGCCGACCTGTTCAGCAAGCCGGTGGCCGACAACGGATTCAACCAGCCGGCCGAACGCCTCGACCGTCCGGTCACCACGACCGACGGCCTCGAGCTGCGCAACGGCGACGTGCTGATCGCCGCGATCACCTCCTGCACCAACACCTCGAACCCCGGCGTGCTGCTCGCCGCCGGCCTGCTCGCGAAGAAGGCGGTCGAGGCCGGACTGAAGGTGCGCAAGCACGTGAAGACCTCGCTCGCGCCGGGGTCGCGCGTGGTCACCGAGTACCTCGAGAAGGCCGGCCTTTTGCCCTACCTCGAGAAGCTCGGCTTCGCGGTCGCGGCCTACGGCTGCACGACCTGCATCGGCAACGCCGGCGACCTGACCCCCGAGATCAACCAGGCGATCGAGGCCAACGATCTCGTCTGCGCCGCGGTGCTCTCCGGGAACCGGAACTTCGAGGCGCGCATCCACCGCAACCTGAAGGCCAACTTCCTCGCGTCGCCGCCGCTGGTCGTCGCCTATGCGCTCGCCGGCAACGTGATGGTCGACCTGATGACGCAGCCGATCGGCAAGGGCAAGGGTGGCCGCGACATCTGGATCGGCGACATCTGGCCCTCGTCGGACGAGGTGCACAAGCTGATGAAGCACGCGATGAGCCCGAAGGTCTTCAAGGCCAACTACGCCCAGGTCGACGAGAACCCCGGCAAGCTCTGGGAGAAGGTCAAGGGCACGCGAGGTCAGGTGTACGACTGGCCGACGTCCACCTACATAGCCGAGCCGCCCTTCTTCCAGGGCTTCGCGATGCAGCCGGCGGCCGCCGGCGGCTCGATCCGCGGTGCGCGTGCGCTAGGCGTGTTCGGCGACTCGATCACCACCGACCACATCTCGCCGGCCGGTGACATCGAGGCGACCTCGCCGGCCGGACGCTGGCTGCAGGAAAAGGGCGTGCTCAAGGCCGACTTCAACAGCTACGGCTCTCGTCGCGGCAACCACGAAGTCATGATGCGCGGCACCTTCGCCAACGTGCGGATCAAGAACCTGATGATCCCGCCGAAGGCCGACGGCTCGCGTGTGGAAGGCGGCATCACCATCCACCAGCCCTCGGGCGAGCAGATGGCTATCTACGACGCGGCGATGCGCTACGTCGCCGACGGTGTGTCCACGGTGGTCTTCGGGGGCGAGGAGTATGGCACCGGCTCATCGCGCGACTGGGCCGCCAAGGGCACGCAACTGCTCGGCGTCAAGGCGGTGATCGCTCGCAGCTTCGAGCGGATCCACCGCTCCAACCTGATCGGCATGGGCGTGCTGCCGCTGCAGTTCAAGGGCGCCGACAGCGCGAAGAGCCTGGGCATCACCGGCGCGGAATCCTTCGACATCGAGGGGCTCGACGGCGAGATCCGGCCGCAGCAGGACCTGACCCTGGTGGTTCGCGGTGCCGATGGTGCCGAGAAGCGCGTGTCGGTGCTGCTGCGTATCGACACGGCCATCGAGGTCGACTACTTCCGCCATGGCGGGATCCTGCCCTTCGTGCTTCGGCAGCTGATGGCGGCCTGAGACCCCGGGCATGACGCGCGGGTGATCCCACCAGCCAGCCTCGAGGGGCGCGCCAGCGCCGCCCGCCCGCTGCTGCTCGCCTTTGCGGCGGCGGCGGGCTCGCTGCTGGCCTGCTGGCTGGCTCGACTGCTCGCCTTCGACAGCGCCACCGGCCTGCTGGTCTGGCCGGCAGCCGGAATCGCCCTCGCCTGCGGCTGGCGCTTCGGTCTGCGCTGGGTGATGCCGGCAGGGCTTGGCGCAGCACTGTGGGCGCTGCTCGCCTTCGAAGGCGTGCTGGTCGCGCTGACCGCCGGTGCCGCCTCGGTGGCCGGTCCACTGATCGCGGTCGCGGCACTGCGCCGACTGAGCGTCTGGAAGCCGGCCGACTACCGGATGGAAGCGGTGCTGCGCTTCATGGTCATGACGATCGTGATCGCGGCGCCGGTGGATGCAGCGATCGCCACCTCGGGCCTGACAGCCGCCGGCTTCATGCCCGAGGGCAACCCGGCACACCTGTTCACGGCGTGGTGGCTGATGGATTCCCTCGGGATCCTGCTGGTTACGCCCGCCGTGCTTGCGGCGACCCACGACGGCCTTTCACGGGCGGATGCGAGTGGCGAGCTCGATGCGGCCGGTCTCGATCCGACCGCGATCCTGCTGACGGGCGGCCTGACGGCAGGCAGTCTCGTGTTGTCGGCCTTCGGCCAGACGGAGTACGGCCACGCGCTGCTGTTCCTGTTCTTCCCGATCGTCGCGTGGACCTCGGTACGGATGCCCGAGCGCACGACCGCGCTGACGCTGCTGCTCACCGCGCTGCTGCTGCTCGCGGTCCGAGCCTACCAGCTCGGGGAAACCGGCGACCTGCTCGCGCGGACGATGGAGGGCACCGTGCTGGTGCTCAGCGCCGTGGTGGTCGCGCTGCTGATGCAGGCCGTCGCGACCGATCGGCGCCAGGCGCTGACACGGGTCGCGCTGCAGGCGCGCGAAGACATGACCACCGGACTGCTGAACGATCGTGGACTGCTCAACGATCTCGCCGAGCGACTGGCCGCCGATGACCGCCCCGGTTACGGACTGATCGGCATCCATGTCGGCAACTTCGACACGATCAACGATCTCTGCGGACCGCTGCAGGCGCTGCAGCTCGAGCAGAGCGCCGCCGCGCTGCTGATGCGGCAGCCCGCCGCGCTGCAGGCGGCGCGACTGTCGTCGGGCCGGTTCGCGCTGCTGATGAGCGCCGATTCGGTGACCGCGGTTCGCGCGCTGGCACGCGATCTGTACGGACATCTGAACGGGCAGGTCTACAGCGCCGAGCACGGAAGCATCCGGCTGCAGGCAAGCGTCGGCGGGCTGATGATCGACGACTCCGTGATGATCCAAAGCGAGGACTGCCTGCTGTCGCTGTCCGAGGCGATGGCGATCGCCGCGAGCGTGCGTGACCCGCAGCTTTTCGTGGAGCCGCTGTCGCAGAGCATGATCGAGGCGCGCCGAGCGCACCAGGGCAAGCTCGAGCACATCCGCGAGGCGATCCGCGAGCGCAGGCTCGAGGTCTACGCGCAGCCAATACGCGACCCCGAGGCCCCACCGCCGATGCTCGCCTACGAGGTGCTGATCCGGCTGCGCGATGCCGATGGGCGCCTGATACGTCCGCAGGAGTTCCTGCCGCTCGCGGTGCAGGCGCAACTCAGCGTCGCGCTTGACCGCAGTGTCATCGAGATGGTGTTCGGTTGGCTGGCGGGCCATCCTGATTCGCTGGCGAGAACCTGGAAATGCTCGATCAACCTGTCGGGCATGACGATGAGCGACGGCATGATCGCTGCGTTCATCCGCGAGCAGCGGGCACGCTTCGCGATCCCGGCGGCGCGAATCGTGTTCGAGATCACCGAGAGCGAGGCGATCCGCAATCCCGGGGCGGCATCGCGCCTCGTCGATGAGCTGAGGGCCGAGGGCTTCGGCATCTCACTCGACGATTTCGGCACCGGCCTGGCAACCTTCGAGTACCTGAAGCGCTTCCCGATCGACTACCTGAAGATCGACGGATCGTTCATCCGCAACCTGATCGATGACGCGATCGACGAGGAGATCGTGCTGTCGACCGTGCGCGTCGCGCGCCGCCTCGACGTGAAGACGATCGCCGAGCATGTCCACAGCCAGGCGCTCTGCGACCGCCTGCGCGAACTCGGCATCGAGCGCATCCAGGGGGACCTGATCGGCTCGCCATGCCCGATCGCCCGGCTGTTCGAGCAGACCTCGCGGTATGCGGGCTGAACCCGCGTTCGACGACGAGGTCGAAGCGGATCCGCGACTGCGATCAGTCGGCCAGCCGCCAGCGCAGATCGGCAAAGCGCGAACGCAGCTCCCCACCGCCCTGGTCGGTATCGGCGGCGAGGGCGACCCCGGTGATCGCCGGCAGGCCCGGTCCATGCTCGCCGCCGAATGCCCGCTGGAAGTCGGCGTGCAGGTCGCGATCTTCGCCCCACCAGCGGCCGGGGCTGCGGTCGGCGCGCAGCCGCATCAACCGAACCCGGCCGGTGTAGGGCGACGGCCACACCTCGCCCTCGGGTCCGCGCGGGTCGGCGACGTAGCACAGCGTGGCGGCAGGCAGGCGCGGGTCGCGCAAGCTGCGCGCGATCGACAGCAGGGCCCGATCGGCCATCGACAGCCGGGCGAGCGGATAGTCGAAGAACAGGTACAGACGCAGACTGAAGTCGTCGCCGGCGCGTTCGCCCACGGCAGCCGACGAGGCCGCCGCAGGCCAGGCATCGGTTCGCCAGCGCCAGGCCAGCTCTCTGGCGCGTAGCGGCGCCTCGAAACGCACAAACACGCTGGAGGCCGATCGCTGCGACAGCACCTCCAGCATCGGCACGCCGTCGTCGTCGACGATCCGATACCGGTTCGCCGGGACTCCCGGCAGCGACTCATGCTGCCACGGTGCCGGGATGCCCGGGCCGGACGTCGCCTGCGCGAACGTGGTGGCCGGCGGCTGCGCGCCCGGCATGCCAGCCGGTATCGCTCCGAGCCCCGCGACCGCCAGCGCTCGCAGCACGCGCCTGCGCTTCATCGTGCGCCACGCTCGCGCAGCAGTCGCGCCCAGTCTTGAGGCTCGTCGACGTCCCACAGCGTCGCCAGCTCGCGCCAGCGAATCGCGTGCTCGCACAGCCGCGCTCGCGTCTGCGACATCACGCCCGCGGTTCCCCAGTCGATGCCGGCGAACGCGCCCGGATGATCGATACGGGCGCCCACCATCGCGTAACCGCCGTCCTCGGTAGGCACGAAGACCATGTCGTGCGCGTCGAGCGCATCGAAGGCCTCGTCGAGTACGCCCGCATCGATGCCGGGGCAGTCGCAGCCGAGAAGCAGTGCGCGTGCCCCGTCGTCGAGCGCCTCCCTAAGGGCCTGCGCCATCCGAGCCCCGAGATCGCCGTCGCCCTGGCGCATCAGCCGATAGCCGCGCAGTGTCGCGAGGGCCTCAGCAAGGCCGCCGGGGTCGTCCCCGGTGACGCACAGCCGGCGCTCGATGCCGGGACAGGCGTCGACCCGCTTCAGGGTATCGTCGAGAAGTTCGCGATAGATGGCGAGCGCAGCCGAGTCGCCGAGGGCCGCGGCGAGCCGGGTCTTGACCTTGCCGAGCTGCGGAAGACGTGCGAAGACGATCACCACGCGTCGCGCGGCACCGGTGCCTGGCGCGCTCCCGGACGCGCTCATCGCGGCCGCCCGTAATAGCGACGATGCAGGCTGTCCGGCGATTCGCCGACGAAATAGCGCAGCCGCAACAGCCACATCGCGACGATCGTCCTCAGCACGCCGGCTCGCTCCCAGCGCCGTGCACTCGAGGCGACCTTCTGACGAAGCGACGCGGGAGAGCCGGCGAGGCGGCGCAGCCGCGCGCTGAGCTCGATATCTTCCATCAGCGCGATCGGCGGAAAGCCGCCGACCTGTTGCCAGGCTGCCGCGCTAACGAAGATCGCCTGGTCGCCGGTGCAGATGCCGGTCAGCCGCGAACGCGCGTTGATCAGGAACGCCACCAGTGCGATCAGACGTCGGCGCGAGGGCAGCCGCACATCGAAACGGCCCCAGCTCGCGCCGCCGGCCACGGCACGCGCGACCGCCAGATCCCAGTCCGGCGGCAGCGCCGTGTCGGCATGCAGGAAGAGCACCACATCCCAGCCGTCCGGCAGCGCCGCCGCACCGGCATTCATCTGGCTGGCGCGACCACGCGGCGCGGTGATGATCAGCGCTCCGGTCGCGGCAGCGATCGACACCGTCGCATCGACGCTGCCCCCATCGGCGAGCACTACCGCGCACGCGCGATCGGCGATCGATGCGAGCGCCGCGCCAATGTTCGCGGCTTCGTCGAGTGCGGGAATCACCACCGCGATCGCCGGCTTGCGCAAGACTGGCGCCGGCGACGGCCGCTCATCGGCGCGGGCGCAACTTGCCGGGTGAACCGCATCGGGCATCGCGGAGGGACTCTTCGAATCGGGTGCGGCGCGTGCCGGAAGCGCCCATTACAGCATGAAGCGGGCCCGACGCCGCGTCGCCCGCGTCATCGGTCTCCGATGCGAATGACCGCCGACGCGGGTAGGATGCTTATCGGATGCCGGCCACGATGCCCATGAAACCCCTGCGAATACCGCGACGCCTCGCCCGCGGGCGCCTTGGCGTCTGGCTCAGGGCAGCAATGGTTCCGCTTGCGATCGGCATGATTCTTCTCGTGGCCGATTCGCTGCTCGCACGCTCGCTGCGCGAGACCGTGCTCGCAACGACGGAAGCTTCGAATCAGACCCTCGCGCGGGTCTTCGTCAACGACCACTGGAAGGAGCTCTCCGAGCAGGTGCTCGCGGCGCGGCCCGCAGCCGAACTGGGCAACGCACTCGCCACCGACGCGATCGACCGGCGCATCCGAAGCTTCGCACGCGGCACCGATGTGCTGAAGATCAAGATCTACGGCCCGTCGGGGCTTACGCTGTATTCGACCGACCCGGCCCAGATCGGCGAGAACAAGGCCGACAACCCTGGCGTGCTCGGCGCCCTCAAGGGGCTGGTCTCGAGCGAGCTCGGCCACCGCGGCACCATCGGTGCCTTCGACGGCGATCGACACGATCGCGATCTCGTGTCGAGCTACCTGCCGGTTCGCGGCCCCCAGGGCATCGAGGCGGTGCTCGAGATCTATGTAGACCGCACGACAGCGGTCGAGGCGATCGACAGCCGACGCACGTGGCTCGCCGGCTGGTTGACCCTCGCACTGGTGGCGGGCACGGTAACGCTCCGGATGCGAGCGCTCCGCCGCCGGGAGGAAGCGCGCCGGTTGCGAGTGCGCCTGCGCGAGGCCGGGCGCCGGCACCGGCACAACCGTCGCGAGCTCGCCGACGTCCGCGATCGTGCCGCCGCGCTGCTTGCGCAGGCAGGGGTCGAACTCGGCGCGCCGATTCGTCAGCTGCTCGCGCAGGCCCGCGATGACGCGGCATCTGCCGACCCGGACGCCCCAGCCGGTCCGCTTTCCCTCGCGAACCTGCAGCTGCAGGCGTGCCGCTTCGACGGCCTGGCTGCGATGGCGGATCGCGGCGCCGCCCCACAGGACGGCGCCATCGAGACGGTCAAGCTCGGGCCTATCGTCGATGCGGTGCTTGCCGCCCGCCGCACGCAGGCCGAAGCGCTGCGCTGCACGCTGACCGCACACGTCGATCCGCGCCTCGCGCACCGCGACATCGGCGATCCGCGCCGGCTGCGCGATGCCATCGAGCTCCTGGTCGCCTGCACAATCGGCCTTTCACCGTCGGGTCGCGTGCAGCTGAAGGTCCAGGCGCACCCGGACGGCGCTTGCATCGGCATCACCGACAGTGCGCGCAACCCGCTGAGCGCGCCCAGCCTTGACCGGATGATCGCGTCTAGCCTTATCGACAGCCTCGGTGGTTGTCTGCGCACGCAATTCACGCCAGGCGCCGGCCACTGGCACCACTTCACGATCGGCCTGCCGGCTCCGGCCGACGCCGGCCTCGCCGCGAAAGACGGCGCCATGCGGCGATGATCGTCCACCTGAACGGCCTGCTGGCGCCACGGCGCTGGCTCGGTATGAGCCTCGCGATGTGGCTGTTCATCGGCACGACGATCGCGCTGCCCATCGTGCTGTCGAATACGCTCGAGTCGCACACCGTTCAGGAATCGCTGCGTCAGGCGCGGGCGATCAATGGCGTGATCGCTGTCGTTCGCGATTACTACGCATCGAGCGTCGTCGGGCCGCTGCTCGGCCACCGTGGCAGCGCCGCATTGCGTGAAGGCGCAGCCGGCATGCCCACGGATGGCAGGATCCCGATTCCCGCGACGATGACGATCGAGCTCGGGCAGGCGATCGGCGCGGCCGACCACCCGATCGGTGCGCGGTTGCTCGAGTTGCACTTCGTGTCGGACGCGCCCTTCCTGGGCCGGCAAAGAGCCCCGCTCGATGCCTTCGAAGCAGAGGCGCTGCGCCACTTCCGCGGGCGCGAGACCGGTGCAGGAGCCGAAGGCGCGCCGGACTTCTGGCGGATCGAGCAGCGTGGAATCGGCGAGACGGTGGTACGGCTGGCCATGCCGGTCCGAATGGAGGCGGCCTGCGTAGCCTGTCACAATAGCCATCCGGATTCGCCGGTGCGCAGCTGGCGTGTCGGGGACGTACGCGGAATCCAGGAGGTGCTGGTCGGCTTCGACGCGCAGGGGCAGATCGACGACAGCAGGTGGCTGACGCTGTACCTGCTGCTGTTTGGCGCAACCGCGATGCTTGCACTGCGCGAGCATCGGGTGGGGATGTCGCGGCTGCGCGAACTCAACGCCGAGATCGACGAGTCACGCCGCACGCTGCTCGACAATCGCGCCGTACTCGAGCAGACGGTGCGCGACCTGGGCACGAAGACCACGGTGCTCGACAAAGCGCCATTCGGCATCCTGGTGCTCGACCCTGCTGAAGCCGACCCGACGATCCGGTACGCGAACGACGCCTTCTGCCTCGGCAGCGGCTACCCGCAGACCGAAGTGCTGGGCCGCCACCCGCGCTTCGTGTTCGGCGCCGACACCGAACCCCAGACGCGCGATGCGATCGAGCAAGCGCTGCGCGAACGACAAACGCTGCAGATCGAGACGACCAGCGAGACGCGCGAGGGCAGCTCGCGCAGGTTGAGCTGGCTGATCTTCCCCTGCTACGCGCCGGCAGGCGAGCTGCTCAGCATGGTGGTCTGCCTGACCGACATCACCGGCTACACCCGGGCCGAGGAGGAGCGCAGGCGGCTCGCCGCGGAACTGCAGGAGTCGAGTCGGCTGGAATCGCTGGCGCTGACGATCGCCGGGGTCGCACACGACCTGAACACTCCGATCGGCATCGCGGTGACCTCGTCGTCGCACATCGCGCACAGCGCGCGCGAACTCGTCGCCGTACTCGAAGCGGCCGATGCCGATCCGGTGCGTGCGCGCACGCTGGCCGAGCGCATCCGTCGCGCCGCCGAGATCGCCGACAGGAATCTGGCAAAGACCGCGCAGCTGATGGACGGATTCCGGCAGACCTCGGCCGATGTCTCGCGCGACGAATGGCGCGCGGTACGGCTGCATGACCTGCTCGAATCGCTGGCGCTGACGCTGTCGCCGCTGATGAAGCGCGCGCAGTGTCAGCTGCGGCTGACCTGCCCGGCGACGCTTTCGCTGACCACCAACCCTGGCGCGCTGGCTCGCGCGATCTCGAACCTTCTGGTCAATGCCACGGTTCATGCCTTCGAGGGGCGCGACGACCGGCGCGTGAGCATCGATGTCGATGCCGACGAGCACCGGGTTCGCATCGTCGTCGCCGACAACGGCAATGGCATGAGCGAAGAGGCCGCGATGCGCGCTTTCGAGCCTTTCTACACCACCCGCCGGGCTTCGGGTGGCTCGGGGCTGGGACTCTTTTCCTGTCGACGCGCGATCGAGCAACAGCTCGGTGGCAGGATCGAGCTACGCACCCGCCGCGGCCACGGCACCGAGTTCACGCTCGAGCTGCCGCGGGGGCCCAAACCCGCCGATGACCTCCCGACGGAGCCAGCCGCATGACCGAGCCGCCCTGGACCCTGCTGCTCGTCGACGACGACGAGGACATCATCGACATCAGCCGGCTCGTCCTCGCCGACCTTCGGTTCGACGGACGCGGGTTGCGGATAATGTCGGCGACGAGCGCCGCCGAAGCGAAGACGATCTTCGCGGCGGAGCGCGAGATCGCAGTCGCCCTGATCGACGTCGTGATGGAGACCGAACGCGCCGGTCTCGACCTGGTCGCGCATGTCCGCGACGAACTCGGCAACCACGAGACGCGACTGATCCTGCGTACCGGAAACCCCGGGGCGGCCCCGCCGCTCGAGATCGTGCGCCACCTCGAGATCGATGACTATCGCGAGAAGACCGAACTGACCGCCCATCGGCTCGAGACGCTACTGCTGACTTCGCTGCGCGCCTACCGCAATCTGCGCGCCAACCAGGCCAAGAGCCGCTTCGTCGCCAACGTGAGCCATGAGATCCGCACGCCGCTGAATGCGATCATCGGGCTTGCCGACGTGCTGCTCAGCGGTGAGGCGACAGCGCTGCAGCGCGACTACCTGCAGAAGATCCGAGGCTCCGGCCGGCACCTGCTCGGCCTGATCAACGACATTCTCGACTTCAGCAAGATCGAGGCCGGCAGGATGGTGCTCGCGCACGAGCCGTTCCGGCTCGATGCGGTGATCGCCCAGGCGATCGCGCTGGTGGAACCTCGTGCGCAGGACCGCGGCCTGGCGCTCGGCCATGTGATGGCGCCGGACCTGCAGCAGGCGCTCGTCGGCGACCCGCAGCGCCTCGGGCAGATTCTCGTGAACTACCTGGCCAACGCGATCAAGTTCACCGAACGCGGCAGCGTCCGCCTCGAGGTGTCGCGCGAGCCGTCAGCGACTCCCTCGTCTCAGCGACTGAGATTCAGCATCAGCGACACCGGTATCGGCCTGAGCGCGGAGCAGCGCGGCCGGCTGTTTCGCGAGTTCGAGCAGGCCGATACCTCGACCACTCGCCGCTTCGGCGGCACCGGGCTAGGGCTGTCGATCGTACGACGGCTCGTCGATCTGATGGGCGGCAGCGTGGGCGTCGAGAGCACGCCCGGCGTCGGGTCGACATTCTGGGCATCGGTACCCTTCGATATCGATACCGCGCCCGCCTCGGCGAACGCGATCATGCCGGGGCACCTGGCCGCGGACGTGATGTCCGCCGGCTCGGGGCTGGAGGCGATCCGCGATCGCGTCGAGGGGCGACGGGTCCTCGTCGTCGAGGACAACCCGCTGAACCAGCTCGTCGCGCGGGAACTGCTCGCGCTCGCCGGGCTGAAGGTCAGCGTGGTCGAGAACGGCCAGCAGGCGCTCGACGAAATCGATAGCCTCGACCCGGACCTGGTCCTGATGGATCTGCACATGCCGATGCTCGACGGCCTGGCCGCCACGCGCGCCCTGCGCACCAGGCCCCGCTGGAGCGGTGTGCCGATCGTCGCGATGACCGCGAGCATCGAATCCGACGAACGCGGCCGTTGCCTCGCTGCCGGCATGAACGGCTATCTGGCCAAGCCGATCGATCCTGCGCGGCTGGCCAGCGTGCTGATCGACTGGCTGGCCGAGGGCCCGATCGACCGGACTGCGATCAGCGCGTGATCACCACAAGCACGCTGCAGGGGGCGTGCTCGATCAGCGACTTCGAGACCGACCCGCGCCACCAGCGTGCGGCGAGGCTGTCGAGGTGGCGGTGGCCGACCACGATGAGATCGGCGTCGATGCGCTCGGCGCAGCGGACGATCTCGTCGACCGAACTGCCGACGACGACTTCGCCCTGCGCGTCGAGGCCCGCCTCGCGCAAACGCTGCACGCCGCCGTCGAGCACCGACTGGTACTGCGCGCGCTCGGCCGGTTCGGTTTCGGCGCCATAGGCCCATCCGTCGGCAACAATCGGGGTGACCGTGGTTGGCATCACCGCGATCAGGTGCAGGCTGGCCCGCGACCACTGCCCGATCTCGCTGCAGTCGAGCAGTGCCTTCTGACCCGGCGCAGAGCCATCGTAGGCCAGCACAATCCGCTTGTACATCGCAACCTCCCTGCAAGGGTGCGCCTTGCGGCATCCGGCGGCAGCGAGAACGCCGCCGCCGTCACGTTCAGTCGAGTTTGACGTTCAGCGCCTCGACTTCCCTGATCCAGAGCGGCGCATCCTCGCGCCACATGCGCAGCGCATCGGCACGGCCCTTGGTGGCATCGGGAATCGCGAAGTTCTCGCGCAGGTTGCGCGCCCGTGGCGTCTCGTTGCCTTCGACGGCGACCCTGGCGAGCAGTTCGAGGATCTCGACCGGCACCGCCGAGTTGGCGCTGAGCGCCAGTCCGCCCTCGAGACGGGCGATCGGCGCCTTCAGACCCTGCTCGATGAGGGTGGGAATGTCGGGAAGCTTGGGGCTACGGTACTGGCCGCTGACCGCGATCGGGCGGATGCCCTTGTCGCGTACCGTGGCGAAGGCCTGGAAGCTGCCAACGCACATCGTGAGCGCGCCGGCGCCCATCTCGACCCACATCGGGCCCTCGCCCTTGTACTGGATCGCCTGAACCTTGCCGCCAAACTCGCGGTTCAGGGTCTCCGCGAGCACATGCGGATACGAGGCCACCGCGTAGGAACCCATCGTGGCGTTGTTGCGGCGCGCGAACTCGGCGAGTTCCGCAAAATTGCGCACCCCGGTCTTCTCCTGAACCGCGATGACCAGCGGACCCGACGGGAACACCGTGATCGGTGCGATATCCTTGGCCAGATCGAAGGGCAGCTTGCGGTAGAGCACACGGGTCTGCCAGAGCATGCCGGTGGTCGTGGAAAGCAGCGTGTAGCCATCGGGCGGCGCCTTGAGCATCGCCTCGGTGGCAATGATTCCGCTGGCGCCAGGGCGGTTCTCGACCACTGCGGGCAGGTTGAAGCGCTGCGTGAACTGCTCGGCGAACAGGCGTGCATAGGCATCGCTGAGCCCGCCGGGCGCCGCGCCGACGATGATCTTGAGCGGCTTGTTGGGGTAGCCCGCGGGTTGGGCATTCGCGCCGCCCAGCGGCATGGCTGCCAGGCCAGCTCCGGCAAGTACCAGCCTACGGCGATGGGAATCGGTCATGAGAGGGTCTCCGTGTGCAGGGTAAAGGACGCCCGTCTTGGCAGGCGCCTCACCGTCATTGTCGATCGACCGGGCGAGCGCTCGAGGATACCCCTGATCGATGCAAGTGATCGGCTACGCGCCGGCGGTGGGGTGCGTGCCTAAGGCCCTCGGGATCGCGCGATCGTGCGATCGACGCGGCGTCACCGCAGGCGGCGACCGACCGCCTGGGTCCCAGGCAGCGAAAGCAGCAGATCGCCATCGACGAGGAGTTCGAGCCGCCGTTGAGCAGCACCCGCCGTGGCCACAGCCCCTGGCGCTGCCCCCGTCGCGCTCGACAAGCTCAGCCGCGCGCCGTCCAGGCGTCCTTCGAGGGCAATCGCGCCGCCGCCCCCCAGCGCAGCAAGCACCCCGCGAACCCGCTGGAACTGCTGTTCGAGGCGCAGTCGTGCCGCTCCGAGCGGGCTCGCGTCGAGCGTCCATTCGCCCGCGACGCTGGCCGGCACGATCCAGACGAAGACCGGATTCTGGTCGGGTGTTCGCAGCGTCCGATCGGGCTCCCAGTCACCCATGTCGAAGAGATTCGACACCACCCGCGTTCCCGCCTTCATGCGCAGGATCGTCGGGCGCAGTTTCAGGTTCAGCGCCTGGCCCAGGTAGAGCGTAAGTACCGTGGCCGCGGAAAAATCCTCGCGGAAGATGTCGCCATGGATCATTCGCACGCGATCGGTGACCCCGGCACGCTCGGCGTTGCGTTGTGCGAGGGCCGACAGCTTCGGGTCGTACTCGATGCCTACCGCGCGCGCGCCGAAGCGGCGCGCCGCCCAGATCGGGATTCGACCATCGCCCGAGCCCAGATCGTAGACGAGATCCTCCGGCGTCACGGCGGCCGCCTCGAGCATCTGCATGACCAGGCCATCCAGGGTTGGCACCCACATGACGTCCTTGCCCCCCTGCCCGACCAGAGGGCGGTAGGTGCTGTCGCCGGCGCCGCCGGTCGCGCAGCCGCCTGCGATCAGTCCGAGGGTGGTAGCCAGCAGTGCTCGCCGTGACCATTGAGACATCGGAAGCTCCCCTGTGGGCGGCCCGGCCGCCCGGGTCGAGCACCTGGCCGGCGGCCGCCAAAAAAGACAACGGGCCAGCCCCTCGTGAGGACTGGCCCGTGGCTGATGCTGGTCGGGACGGCGGGATTCGAACTCGCGACCCCTTGCACCCCATGCAAGTGCGCTACCAGGCTGCGCTACGCCCCGAAAGACGGCAAGTATAGCCGATAAGACGGGGATCGCGCCAACCAGCCGCCGCACCGACCGCTGCCGGCAGGCGCGAGGGCGCAGAGATTCAGCGGGGGCGTTCGAGCAGCCGGAGTGCCAGTACGAGTTCATGGCGCACGACGGCGAGCGCATCGCCTTCGGGCGGCAGCTCGCCTTCATCCGGCTGCGGTGCGGGGTCGGACTCCCGCGAGAGTCTCGAGCGGCCACCGGCCGCGGCGGCCTCGCCCAGTCGGTTACGGGCTCCACTGATCGTGAAGCCCTGCTCGTAGAGCAGTCCGCGAATGCGCCGTACGAGAAGGACCTCGTGGTGCTGGTAGTAGCGCCGGTTGCCGCGCCGCTTCATCGGGCGAAGCTGGGTGAACTCCTGCTCCCAGTAGCGCAGCACATGCGGCTTGACGCCACACAGTTCGCTGACCTCGCCGATCGTGAAGTAGCGCTTCGCGGGAATGGGAGGCAGCACGGCAGCGGAATCGGACTTGGTCTGCATCGGGGTTGGCGGGAGGGAGGCCTGGACGACCCGCCGGCGCTTGCGGCAGGTCAGCGGACTCGTGCGCGCGATCAGCCGCGGACGACGGCGTCGATCTGGGCCTTCAGCTTCTGGCTGGCGTGGAAGGTGACAACCCGGCGAGCGGAAATCGGGATCTCCTCGCCGGTCTTGGGGTTGCGCCCGGGCCGCTGCGGCTTGTCGCGCAGCTGGAAGTTGCCGAAGCCCGAGAGCTTGACGCTGTGACCGCGTTCGAGTGCGGCGCGGATCTCGTCGAAGAAGGTCTCGACCATGTCCTTGGCTTCACGCTTGTTGAGCCCGACGCGCTCGAAGAGCATCTCGGCGAGTTCGGCCTTGGTGAGCGTGAACGCTCCGGTATCGGACACCGGGAGTTCCGGGAGGTCGTCGGGAAGCCCGGAAAGGCCTGGCAACGGGCGAATCGCTTTCATGGCGCGGGGAGGCGAGCATCAGGCGGCGGCGCGAAGGCGCGCGCCGAGCCTTTCGGCTAGACGAAGCACGACGGCATCGAGGAGAGCCGCCACTTCAGCGTCGTTCAATGTCCGGTGATTGTCCTGTAACCAGAACCTGAAGGCAAGGCTTTTCTCCTTATTTTCCAAGCCCTTACCGCGATATTCATCGAACAGTCCGAGCTTCTTCACGAGTGCGCCGTCGGGGCGTTCGGCAAGCGCGATCGCGATCTCGTCGAGCACCGCACGAGCGGGAATCGTGTCGGCGAGCACCCAGGCGAGATCGCGGATCACCAGGGGGAAGCGCGAAGCCTCCTCGGGTCGCGGCAACTCGCGCTCACCGAGCCAGTCGAGATCGACGTCGAGCAGCACGGGTGCCTGTGGCAGTTCGAGAGCCTGCTGGGCCCCAGGGTGCATGACGCCGATCCAGCCCACCACTCGCCCGTCATCGAGGATGCGCGCGCTGCGCCCGGGATGCAGGGCGGGATGTTGGGCGCGCTCGTAGCGAAGCGCCGCGGCACGCGCGCCGACGAGCGCCTCGAAGTCGCCTTTAAGGTCGAAGAAGTCGACCGCGCGCGAAGCCTCGCCCCACTGCTCGTCGAAGGCCGGACCGGATGCCAGCGCGGCCAGCCGCAGCGGTTGGCGTACGCCGCGCACCTGGTGCGGTCCGGATTCGACCGCGGCATCGGCAGCGAAGACCCGCCCGACCTCGAAAAGCCGCACACGCGCCGCCTTGCGCGCAAGATTGCCGCGCAGCACATCGACGAGGCCCGTCCACAGCGTGGTTCGCATGACGTCGAGGTGCGCGGCGATCGGGTTGAGCAGTCGGATCGGCGGCTCGCGACCGAGGCTTGCCTCGAGCGCCCCCGAGGTGAACCCGAAAGTGATCACCTCCTGGAAATCGCGCGCCGCCATAGCACGCCTGAGCGCGCCGACCGGGCGGCGCGCTTCGGGTTGAGGCAGCATCGAGGATGGGGCTCGCGGCGGACGCACCGGCAGCTTCTCGAAGCCCCAGATCCGGACGATCTCCTCGATCAGGTCCTCCTCGATCCGCAGGTCGAAGCGCCACGAGGGCGGGTGCACCACCAGCCGACCCGGCTCGCGCCGTACATCGAGACCGAGGCGCTCGAGGCAGGCCGCCATCTCATCGTCGGGGATCGACACCCCGATGATTCGGCGCGCCCGCTCAGTGCGCATGCTCACAGGCGGTCGCGCGGGCAGCTCGACGATCTGGTCGTCCACCGGACCGGCACGTCCACCGCAGATCTCGAGCACGAGGCGCGAAAGGTACTCGATGTGCTCGACGGTGGTGGCTGCATCGACGCCACGCTCGAAGCGCTGGGCGGCATCGGTGGAGAAGTTGTAGCGGCGTGCACGTCCGGCGATCGCCGCGGGCCACCAGAAAGCTGCCTCGAGGTAGATGTCGGTGGTGTCGAGCGACACCGCGGTCGCGTTGCCGCCCATGATGCCCGCCAGGCTCTCGACCTGACGCCCGTCGGCGATCACGCCCACCTTTTCATCGAGCGCGATGGTCTGGCCGTTGAGCAGTTCGAGCGTCTCGCCCGCGCGCCCCCAGCGCACCTCGAGCCCGCCGTGGATGCGGGCGAGATCGAAGACATGCGAGGGCCGGCCGAGTTCGAGCATCACGTAGTTGGAAATGTCGACGAGCGCGGAAATCGGCCGCTGCCCGGCACGCTCGAGGCGCCGCTTCATCCAGTCCGGCGTGCTCGCGCGTGCGTTCACGCCGCGGATGATCCGCCCGCTGAAACGCCCGCAGAGATCGGGCGCGTCCAGGCGGACCGGCAGACGGTCGACGAGCTCCACCGCCACGGGCGGGAAGGACGGCTGTCGCAGCCTGGCCCCGGTGGCGGCCGCGACTTCGCGGGCTACCCCGTACACGCCGAAGCAGTGGGCCAGGTTGGGCGTGAGCTTCAGCGTGAACACCGCGTCGTCGAGGTCGAGGGCCGAGCGCAGATCGGTACCGGCCGGCACACCGTCGCCAAGCACCAGCAACCCGCCGTGATCGTCGGAGAGGCCGAGCTCGCGTGCCGAGCACAGCATGCCCTCGCTTCGCACGCCGCGCATCGTCACCGGCTGGATGGCCAGACCGCCGGGCAGCACGGCGCCGGGCAGTGCACAGGGCACATGCAGGCCGGCGGCCACGTTGGGGGCGCCACAGACGATGGTGCGGTGAGCGGTGCCGTCGTCGACCACGCACACCGAGAGCTTGTCGGCGGCCGGATGGCGCTCCACGGACATCACCCGGCCTACCACCACGCCCTGGAACGCGGGAGCCGCGCTCGCAACCTCCTCGACCTCGAGGCCGATCATCGTGAGGCGCTCGGCCAGCACCTCGGTCGACAGCTGCGGATCGCAGAAGCTGCGCAGCCAGCTTTCCGGAAACTTCATGCCTTGGCCTCGTCAGCGATTGAACTGGGACAGGAAGCGCAGATCGTTCTCGTAGAACAAGCGCAGGTCGGCCACCCCGTAGCGCAGCATCGCCAGCCGCTCCACGCCGGATCCGAAGGCGAATCCGAGCCAGCGCTCGGGATCGAGGCCGTAGTTGCGCATCACGTCGGGATGCACCTGGCCCGACCCGGAGACCTCCAGCCAACGCCCGGCCAGCGGTCCGTCGCGAAAGCGCATGTCGATCTCGGCCGACGGCTCGGTGAACGGGAAGTACGACGGGCGGAAGCGCACGTCGAGGTCGGTAGTCTCGAAGAAACGCTGCAGGAACTCGGTGTAGACGCTCTTGAGATCGGCGAAGCTGATGTCCTCGTCCACCCAAAGGCCCTCGAACTGCTGGAACATCGGCGAGTGCGTGGCATCGGAATCGACCCGGTAGGTCTTGCCTGGCGCGATCACCCGAATTGGCGGCTTGTGGGCGCGCGCGTAGCGGATCTGCACCGGGCTGGTGTGCGTGCGCAGCAGCAGCCCGAGGCCGGTCGCGTCGGTTCCCTCGACATAGAAGGTGTCGTGCATCGACCGCGCCGGATGATCGAGCGGGGTGTTCAGCGCCGTGAAGTTGAAGAAGTCTTCCTCGATCTCGGGGCCGTCGGCCACATCGAAACCGATCGAGCGGAAGATCGCCTCGATGCGCTCGATCGTCAGCGACAGCGGATGCAGGCCCCCGGCGCCGCGGCCCCGCCCCGGCAGCGTGACGTCGATGGACTCCTGCGCGAGCCGCGCGGCGAGTTCGGCCTGCGCAAGCGCCTGCTCGCGAGCCGACACCAGTCCATCGACGGCCTGCTTGGCCTCGTTCAGGCGGCGGCCGGCCGCCGCCCGCGCCTCGCCGGAAAGCTTGCCCAGCAGCTTCATGCGCTGCGTGATCTCGCCATCGCGCCCGAGGAATCTCGCCTTGGCATTCGCGAGGCTCGTCGCGTCGGCGGCCTGCGTCACGAGCGCGCGCGCCTGCTCGACGAGAGCGTTGAGGTCCTGATCCATGAAGCGAGGCTCCGGGACAGAAAGAAGGGTAGAAAGCCAGACGGGGCCCTGGGGCCCCGTCTGTGGGTCGTGACGACCCTCGGTGAGCGCGCTGGTCGCCCGCCGACGCGAGACTCAGGCCGCGGCGAGCGAAGCCTTGGCCTGCGCGACGATGGCGGCGAAGGCCGGCTTGTCGTTGACCGCGAGTTCTGCCAGCACCTTGCGGTCCAGGCCGATGGCCGCGCGATTCAGGCCGGCGATGAAGCGGCTGTAGTTGATGCCATGCTCGCGAACCGCGGCGTTGATCCGCGCGATCCAGAGGCGGCGGAAAACGCGCTTGCGATTACGACGATCGCGATACGCGTACTGGCCGGCACGCATGACCGCCTGGTTGGCGATCCGGAACACCTTGCTGCGACGGCCGCGATAGCCCTTCGCAAGGGCGAGGATCTTCTTGTGACGGGCCCGGGCGGTGACGCCACGCTTGACTCTGGGCATGGTTCAGCTCCTCAGGCGTAGGGAAGCATCGCGCGCACGGAGTCGACGTTCGTCTCGTGAACGCCGGCCGAGCCCCGCAACTGCCGCTTGGTCTTGGTGGTTTTCTTGGTGAGGATGTGGCGCTTGAACGCCTGGCCCCGCTTGATGCTGCCGCCCGCGCGTACGCGGAAGCGCTTCGCAGCGCTCTTCTTGGTTTTCATCTTGGGCATGATGCCCCTCGTACCTTTCTTGAATTGCCTTGCCAGGTGTCCGGCCAACCCTGCCGGAACTTCAAGAACCCGCTCAGCTTGTACGGCGCCGGCTCACGCCGCCACCGGATCGGGATGGCCGTCCGACCACCCTCGACTAGGCGGCGGATGTCGACCTCGACACCCGCCTGCAACCGCTGACCCGATCTACTTCCGCTTGCGCGGCGCGATCACCATCACCATCTGCCGACCCTCGAGCCGGGGCATCTGCTCGACCTGCCCGACGGCATCGAGGTCGGTGCGGACTCGCTCGAGCAGCCGGACCCCGAACTCCTGGTGGGCCATCTCGCGCCCCCGGAATCGCAGCGTGATCTTCGCCTTGTCGCCTTCGTCGAGGAAGCGCATCAGGTTGCGCAACTTGACGTTGTAGTCGCCGTCGTCGGTGCCAGGCCGGAACTTGACTTCCTTGACCTGGATGATCTTCTGCTTGAGCTTGGCCTCGTGCGCCTTCTTCTGCTCCTGATACTTGAACTTGCCGTAATCCATCAGGCGGCAGACCGGCGGCGCGGCGGTCGGGGCTATCTCGACAAGATCGACTTCCTTGTCCTCGGCCAGGCGCATGGCATCACGAATGCCGACGATGCCGAGGGGTTCGTTGTCGACCCCGATGAGTCGCACTTCAGGCGCGGTGATTTCGCCGTTGATGCGATGCGAACGTTCGGTAGCGATTGTCTGAACCTCCAGTCAGTTCGTTCTCAGGCTCGTGCCAGCGGTTGCGCCCGCTTGCCAGCGATGTCGTCGGCGAGACGCTCGATGAAGGCATCGAGGTCGATGGCGCCGAGATCGACTCCGCCGCGCGCACGCACGGCCACCTTGCCAGCCTGCCGCTCCTTGTCTCCAACCACGAGGATGTAAGGAACCTTCTGCAGGCTAAACTCGCGGATTTTATAGTTGATCTTCTCGTTGCGCAAATCAGCCTGGGCTCTAAACCCTTGTTTTTTCAGCTTCTGCGCAACGTCGGCCGCGTAGTCGGCCTGCGCCTCGGTGATGTTCATGACCACGGCCTGCACCGGCGCGAGCCACATCGGCATCGCGCCGGCGTGGTTCTCGATCAGGATGCCGATGAAGCGCTCCAGCGAACCGACGATCGCGCGATGCAGCATCACCGGGTGATGCCGGGCGTTGTCCTCGGCGACGTACTCCGCCCCGAGGCGCCCGGCGGTGTTGAAGTCGACCTGCATCGTGCCGCACTGCCACTGCCGGCCCAGCGCGTCCTTCAGCGTGTACTCGATCTTGGGGCCGTAGAAGGCTCCGTCGCCTTCGGCGATCTCGAAGGCGCAGCCCGAGCGCCGCAGCGACTCCATCACGGCATGCTCGGCCTTGTCCCAGAGCGCGTCCGAGCCCACCCGCTTCTCGGGCCGGGTGGCCACCTTGTAGAGAATATCGGCGAAGCCGAAGTCGGCGTAGACCCGCTGCAGCTGCTCCGTGAAATGCTCGCATTCGGCGAGGATCTGGTCCTCGGTGCAGAAGATGTGGCCGTCGTCCTGCGTGAAGCCGCGCACGCGCAGGATGCCGTGGAGCGCCCCCGAGGGCTCGTTGCGATGGCACTGGCCGAACTCGCCGTAGCGCAGCGGCAGCTCGCGGTACGAGCGCAGCCCGGCGCGGAATATCTGGACATGCCCGGGACAGTTCATCGGCTTGACCGCGTAGACGCGGTTCTCCGATTCGGTCACGAACATGTTCTCGCGGTAGTTCTCCCAGTGACCCGTGCGCTCCCACAGCGAACGATCGAGGATCTGCGGTCCCTTCACCTCCTGGTAGCCGCTGTCCTGGTAGACCCGACGCATGTACTGCTCGACCTGCTGCCAGATCGTCCAGCCCTTCGGGTGCCAGAACACCAGGCCGGGCGCCTCGTCCTGCATGTGGAAAAGGTCGAGTTCGCGGCCTAGGCGACGATGGTCGCGACGCTCGGCCTCCTCGAGCATGTGCAGGTAGGCATCGAGCTCCTTCTGGCTCGCCCAGGCAGTGCCGTAGATGCGCTGTAGCATCTCGTTGCGGGAGTCGCCGCGCCAGTACGCGCCGGCCACCTTCATCAGCTTGAAGACCTTGAGGCGCCCGGTCGAGGGCACGTGCGGACCGCGGCACAGATCGACGAAGCTGCCCTCGCGATACAGCGAGATGGCCTGGTCGGCCGGGATGGCCGAGATGATCTCGGCCTTGTAGCGTTCGCCGATGCCTTCGAAGAAGCGCACAGCGTCGTCGCGCTTCCAGACCTCGCGGGTCACCGTCTCGTCGCGCGCGGCGAGCTCGCGCATCCGCGCCTCGATGCGCTCGAGGTCCTCCGGGGTGAAGGGGCGGCTGTAGGCGAAGTCGTAGTAGAAACCGTTGTCGATCACCGGCCCGATCGTGACCTGCGCCTCGGGGAACAGCTCCTTCACCGCGTAGGCGAGCAGGTGGGCGGTCGAGTGGCGGATGATCTCGACGCCTTCCGCATCGCGATCGGTGACGAGTGCCAGCCTCGCATCGCGCTCGATGAGGGTGCTGGTGTCGACGAGCTCGCCATCGAGGCGACCGGCGAGCGACGCCTTGGCGAGCCCGGGACCGATCGAGCGGGCCACCTCGGCCACCGTGACCGGGCCGGGATACTGGCGCACGCTTGCGTCGGGCAGGGTGATGTTGATCATGCTTGGGCTCCTGAGGGCGAGGCCATTGTCCGGGGAGGACCGCACGGACGAGGCGACAGCGCAAAAAAAACGCGGCCGATGGCCGCGAGATTCAGCTGCAGCAGACAGCCGACGACCACCTACGAGGAGAACTCCGGCCGGGTAGTCAGCGGTGTCATAACCATGGCAGTTGGGGTTCGATGGCAGAGGAGCGTTCGCCGCTCCTTAACCTCGCATGATGCGGCAGGCCTGCGATGGCGGTCAAGGCTGGCCCCGGGGCTGCTAAAACGAAAAACCCAGGCAAGTCGGACAACTTGCCTGGGCTTGGCATTGGTAGGCGCGATTGGACTCGAACCAACGACCCCCACCATGTCAAGGTGGTGCTCTAACCAGCTGAGCTACGCGCCTGCAGCCTTGGACTATAGCACAGTTCAGCGCCCGCTGACGCGCTGCTGAGAGGCCCGCGACAGCAGCAGAACCGGGACGAGCCCTGCCAGCACGATCAGCAGCGACGGTGGGGCAGCCTCGGCGAGGCGCTCATCGGCAGCAAAGTGATAGGCCGCCACGGCAAGCGTGTCGAAGTCGAAGGGGCGCAGGACGAGCGTCGCGGGCAGCTCCTTGAGGCAGTCGACGGTGACCAGCAACCCGGCTGCCGCCAGGCTCGGGCGCAGCAGCGGCCAGTGCACGCGCCCGAGCACCTCGAGGGGCGCCGCACCCAGGCTGCGCGCGCTCTGGTCCATCGCGGGGCTGATGCGCGCGAGCGCCGACTCGACGCCGTGGTAGCCGATCGAGAAAAAACGCACGCCGTAGGCATAGACCACCGTGGCGATGGTGCCGCCGAGCAGCAGGACGCCGAGCGCGCGGTCGAGATGTCCGACCAGCGCCAGCAGGCCGACGCCGATCACGACGCCAGGCAGCGCGTAGCCCGCGCACGCAAGCGTGACCGCCAGCCGCACGGCGCGGCCATCGAGGAGTCGCGCGGCATAGGCGGTCGTCAGGGCGACCGGCAGGATAAGCGAGGCCGCCAATGCGGCCAGCACGAGCGAGTGCCACAGCCACCCCGGCAGACGCGCATCGAGCGGGCTTTCGGCGCTCCACCACGCGCGCAGCAGCAGCGCGACCGGCAACAGGAAGCCGAGGATCACCGGCAGCAGCGCCCAGCAGGTGGCTCGCCAGGCGCGCGCGCCCTGGAGCCGCTCGCGGGCAGCCGGTCGCGGAGCACGCGCCGCGAAACGCATCCGGCCGCGCTGCCATCGCTCGAGCCACACCAGCAGTCCCACCGCCGCTAGCAGGGCCAGCGCGAGCCTGGCCGCCGCGACCCGATCGCCCATCGACTGCCAGGCGCGATAGATGGCCGAGGTGAGCGTGTCGACGCCGAAATAGCTCACCGTGCCGAAGTCGGCGAGCGTTTCCATCAGCACCAGCGCGCAACCGGCTGCGACCGCCGGGCGGGCGACCGGCCACACGACGCGCCACCAGGCGGCGCGCCGCGAGAGCCCCAGCGCCCGCGCAGCCTCCCCGAGCGAGGCGGAGCGGTCGGCAAAGGCGGTCCGCGCGAGGATGTACACGTAGGGATAGAGGGCGAGACCGAGGCAGAAGGCCGCGCCTGGCAGCGAGCGGATGTCCGGGAACCAGTAGGCCCGCACCTGCCAGCCGGTGACGGCCCGCAGCCAGCCCTGCAGCGGGCCGGACGTGTCGAGGAAATCGGTGTACGCATAGGCCATCACGAAGGCGGGCATGGCCAGCGGCAGCACGAGCGCCCAGGCAAGCGTGTCACGACCCGGGAAGTCGTAGGCCGCGATCAGCCAGCCGGTGCCGACCCCCACCAGCAGCACGAAGAGCGCCACCATCAGCGCCAGCCCCAACGAGCCGAGGATCGCGCGCGGCATCACCGTGCCGACGAGGTGCATCAGGGTATCGGCGCCGCCCTGGGGGGACAGCGCGAGGACCAGCAGGACCAGCACGGGCGCGGCGGTCATCAGCGCGCCGACGGTGGCGAGCGCACCGAGCACCGGCGCCGACAGGCTGACGAACCGGGGACGACCGGGTGCGGGTTGACCGGATCGGGACGATGCGGCGGGGTCGATGATGCTTCGGTAGAATCGGGAAGAACGAGAATTATATGCATTCAGCGTCGCCTCCCCTGCCACGTCCTCCCCGACCTGCGAAACCTGCGCTCGCGCTTGAGGATCTGCGCGTGTCCTATGGCCGTGGCAGCGATCGCCGGACGGTGGTCGACGGACTGAGCTTCGCGCTGGCCGAGGGCCATATCGGCTGCCTGCTCGGCGCCTCGGGCTGCGGCAAGAGCACCGCGCTGCGGGCGATCGCGGGCTTCGTGCGACCGGACACCGGTCGCATCCTGCTCCACGGTCGCCCGCTGGTCGGCGATGGCAACTGGGTCGAACCCGAGGAACGCGGGGTGGGCATCGTGTTCCAGGACTACGCGCTGTTTCCGCACCTGAATGTCGCCGACAACGTCGGTTTCGGGCTGCGCGGCCCGCGCGGGCCCGTATCGGAGCGCCAGGGTCGCATCGAACGCATGCTGAGCCTGGTCGGCCTGGGAGGCGCGGCGCATCGCTTCCCCCACGAACTGTCCGGCGGCCAGCAGCAGCGGGTGGCGCTGGCCCGTGCGCTGGCGCCCTCGCCGCGCCTGCTGCTGCTCGACGAACCCTTCTCGAACCTCGACCCCGAACTGCGCGAACGCCTTGCGATGGAACTGCGCGACATCCTCCGCGAGGCTGGAACGACCGCGCTGCTCGTCACCCACGACCAGTACGAGGCCTTCGCGATGGCCGATGTGGTGGGCGTGATGCAGCAGGGCGCGATCGCCCAGTGGGACACGCCCTATCGCCTCTACCACCGCCCGGAAAGCCGCGCGGTGGCCCATTTCGTCGGGCTCGGCACCTTCCTGCCAGGACGACTCGTGCAGCGCGACGGACTCGCCGAGGTCCGCTTCGAGCTCGGCGTGCTGCCGATCCGCAATCGGGCGGACCAGGCGCTCGCCGGCGCCAGCGCCGACCTTCGCGGCGCGGTCGAGGTGCTGCTGCGTCCCGACGACGTGCTGCACGACGACGCCAGCCCGCTGCGGGCCGAGGTCATCCGCAAGGCGTTCCGGGGCGCCCAGTTCCTGTACACGCTGCGCCTGCCGAGCGGCCACTCGCTGCTGGCGCTCGTGCCCAGCCACCATGACCACGCGATTGGCGAGCAGATCGGCGTGCGCTTCGACGCCGACCATATCGTCACCTTCCCGGCGGAAGGCCCCTGAGACGCCGCCTCAGGGGGGCGCAACCACGAAGGCCTGCTGCCGCGCGAAACGGTCGGCGAGCTCGACCATCCGCATCGACAGCGCACGCCGGTCGGGGTGACGCACCATCAGCACGACCGTGCGCCGCTCATTCACCCAGGCGACCTTCGCATAGAAGTCGGCCCCGCCGGGCAGCAGCATCCGCAGCCAGGTTCCGCGCTCGATCACCGCCACCGGCTCGTCGCCGAGATCGCGACGATCGCTCGGACGTGCCGGCAGGTCGGCGAGATCGAGCGAGGAGAGAACCTGCAGGAGCCGTTCGCCCGGCGACTCGTCGGCCGTGCCGGAGCCCTCGCCGGCGATATCGCCGTCGCGTCGCCGCGACGACGGCAGCGTGACCGTTCCCGCGGGCCGTCCGGCGCGCCGCTCGCGGATGATCCGAGCGGCCGTGGCCGCGCTCGCATCCTGCGCCCGGTCGCCCGTCGTCGTGGCGGCCGTCGGCATCGGATCGCCGGCGCTCGCCGGGCCGGCCGGCGGCCGGCGCCGCACCACCTCGTCAGGCGGCTCGCCGCCCTGCATGCGCCGCAGGTGGACGAGAAAGAGCTCGTCGAAGAAGGGCTTGAGCTCCTCGTCGCTGACCCCGACCTCACGCACGCCCTGGGTCAGCAGGCGGATCAGCGGCGGAATACGCGCGGCGAGCTCGGCCCGCCCGCCGCGCCGCGTCTCGGGGTCGAGGCTCCAGAGAAGATCGTCGACAACCTGCATCGCCACCTTGAATTCGCCGCTGTCCTCCCCGTCGCGCAGTGCCGTGGTGCGCAGCTGCCGCAGCCAGACCGTCAGCAGGAACTCGCGCACCGACTCCGGTACCCGGTGTCGCTCGAGCCGCTCGCCGAGCAGCACCGACAGGCGCACCGTCAGCTCCTGCTCGCGCTCACGCGAGGGGCGGCGCCGGTAGTCGCGGCGGTTGGACGACCGTGTCCCCGGTTGCGCGCGACGGTCGCGCTCGAGGCGGTCGATCAGTTGCGAAACGTTCCGCGCGGCGCGATCGTATTCGCGCTCGACCTGCCGGGCCATCACGCTGGCACGCGCCTGCAGCGCGCCGGCGACCACCTCCACCGCGCGCACGACCGTCTCCAGGCGGCGTAACAGCTCGGAGCCTGGGGTGAGATCGTCGGCAAACGCGCCCGCGACGGCGGCCAGGTTCTCGACCAGGCGACGCAGCGAGCGAGGTTCGTCGACAAGGTAGGCGGGATCGAGCAGCGAGAGCGCGAGCACCGGCTGCTGCAGCCGCCAGAGCAGCGGGCGCGCCGACTCGGCCAGGCGCTGCTCGTCGACGACGTAGTCGAACAGCGCGGCGACGATGTCGACCACCGCGCGCTGCGCCGGCGATACGCCTGCATCGACGAGTCGCCCGCGCGCATTCGCGAAGAAGCGCGCCCGGGCCAGCCGACCGTAGGGTGGCACGCCGAGGGCATGCGCGAAGGCCACCGCATCGCGCTCGAGCTCGACCACCGGCTGAAGGCTAGGCAGTTGCGGCAGCGGGGGACGCACCGCGGCGGCAAGTGGCGAGCTCGCCAGCACCTGCGCGGCGTCGGCGGCCAGCTCGCTCGCATCAGCAAGCCGCTGCGCTGCATCGACAGATCCCGACGGGCCGGCCGTGGCTTGCGGCGGCTGCGCCGCGAGAGCCCGCGCCAACCAGCGCCCGAGATCGTCGAGCGCGAGCGCGAGGACCGCCGGCAGGCGACGCAGGGCAGCCTGCCGCACCCGGGCGCGTACCGCCGCGCTTGCGCCGAGCGGCAACTCGAGTCCGATCGTGGTCGCGCTCGCCAGCACCGTCGCTCCGAGGGGATTGCGATCGTCACCCGGCGCCTCGATACCCAGCAGGCTGCCCACCTGCCCGGACCAGCGCAGATAGTCGGCACCGGCGATCGAGCGCAAGACACGTGCGAGCTCGCCCGCCAGCGCCAGTTCGGCGCGCGGCGCGTCGTCGGGCGCGTCGTCGGGCGCGACGTCGGCAGGATCGTCGCCGGGACCTGCGACAGCGTGCGCCAGGCACCGGCGAGCCTCGTCGCCCACGGCTGCGACGATCGCGCCGACCCGCTCGACCGCCTGCAATCGCAGCAGGCCCGCGGTGGCGACCAGCGCCTGCCGCACCGAGGGCGAGGGATCGAATTCGGCGGCCGCCTCGAGGTCGCCCGCGAGATCGGGGAAGGCGTCGGGCAGCAGACGTTCGAGCGCGCGCCCGAGCCGCGCGATCGCCCGCTCGAGGACTTCCTGGGCGCCGCCGGGCGCTCGCGCTTCGTTCATGGGTGGACGCCATCCTTCACCGTCGCGATGCTAGGACCCCGCCCGCATGACGGCTGTGACGGATTGCCTCGCGCGCTCCAGGCGGCGTCAGTGGCGATCGCCCGCCGCGCGGCTGCGCACCCGATCACCGTCACGCAGGTTCGCGCCCGGGTACAGAACGAGCCGCTCGCCCGGCGCAAGGGGACCGCCAACCCGCGCGAAATCGACGTTGCGATCGAGCACCTCGATGGCGACCTGCCGCACCCGTCCGTCTGCAACGCGCAGCACCGCCCACCCCCCCTCGCGCGCGCGAACCAGCGCACCGCTCGGCACCATCAGC
>JBIIHU010000129.1:0-10109 GCA_044235405.1 Burkholderiaceae bacterium | reverse complement strand
CGATCTGCTGCGTGAACTCGACCGCATGGAGTTCTACGTTTACGAGACCCGCCAGCTCGTCAAGGCGCGCCACCGCCCCGTGGTCGTCATCACCTCCAACAACGAGAAGGAGCTTCCCGACGCCTTCCTGCGTCGCTGCTTCTTCCACTACATCAAGTTCCCGGACAAGGAGACGATGCAGTCGATCGTCGATGTCCACTACCCGGATCTCAAGAAGACCCTGCTCAAGGAAGCGATGGAGGCCTTCTACCAGATCCGCGAGATTCCGGGCCTCAAGAAGAAGCCCTCGACCTCCGAGCTGCTCGACTGGCTCAAGCTGCTGCTCGCCGAGGACATCCCTCCCGAAGCGCTGAAGTCGCAGGACAACAAGCAGGTGATCCCGCCGCTGCACGGCGCGCTGCTGAAGAACGAGCAGGATGTTCACCTGTTCGAGCGCCTGATCTTCATGGCGCGCCACAACCGCTGAGCGGCCCCCCGCCCCATCGGAGTCCGACCGCATGCTCATCGAATTCTTCCTGCATCTTCGCCAGGCGAAGCTTCCGGTCTCCATCAAGGAGTACCTGATGCTGCTCGAGGGGCTGCGGCGGCACGTGATCGACCGCTCCATCGACGAGTTCTACTACCTGTCGCGCGCCACGCTGGTCAAGGACGAGCGCAACTTCGACAAGTTTGACAAGGCCTTCGGTTCCTACTTCAAGGGCATCGAAGCCCTGCCCGGCATCGATATCGACCTCCCCCTCGAGTGGCTCAAGCGCCAGCTGCAGCGCGAGTTCACCGCCGAGGAAAAGGCCGCGATCGAGGCCATGGGCGGGCTCGACAAGCTGCTCGAGCGTCTGAAGGAACTGCTCGAGGAGCAGAAGGACCGCCACGAGGGTGGCAAGAAGTGGATCGGCACCAACGGCACCTCGCCCTTCGGCAACGGCGGCTTCAACCCCGAGGGGATCCGGGTCGGTGGGCCCTCGGCGGGCAACCGCACCGCGGTCAAGGTCTGGGAGCAACGCACCTACCGCGACTACGACGACCAGATCGAACTCGGTACCCGCAACATCAAGGTCGCGATGCGCCGGCTGCGCAAGTTCGCCCGCGAAGGTGCCGAGGAGGAACTCGACCTCGACGACACCATCTCGAGCACGGCGCGCAACGCCGGCTACCTCGACATCAAGCTGGTGCCCGAGCGTCACAACACGATCAAGGTGCTGATGCTGCTCGACGTCGGCGGCACGATGGACGATCACATCAAGCAGACCGAGGAACTTTTCTCGGCAGCCCGGTCCGAGTTCAAGCACCTCGAGTTCTACTACTTCCACAACTGCGTCTACGACTTCCTCTGGAAGAACAACCGGCGCCGGCACTCCGAACGGCACCCCACCTGGGACATCATCCGCAAGTACAACAGCGACTACCGGCTGATCTTCGTCGGTGACGCCACCATGAGTCCCTACGAGGTGCTGCAGCCCGGCGGCTCGGTCGAGTACAACAACGAGGAGGCGGGCGCGATCTGGCTGCGCCGGCTCGTCGAGCGCTATCCGAAGTTCGCATGGCTCAACCCGGAACCCGAGGGTGTCTGGGAGTACCGGCAGTCGATCTCGGTGATCAGGCAGCTGATGCAGAGCCGCATGTACCCGGTCACGCTCGCCGGCCTCGAGCGCGCGATGCGCGAACTCTCCAAGTAGCGCCGCAGACGCCGCGGCTGCTTGTGCAGCCGGCGCGCTCACCGGGTATCCCGAGAGCCAGCCGGCGGCTTCTCAGCGCTCGATGGGCGGCGCGTTTCGCAGCACTTCCTCGAGCGTGCTGTCGCCCTGGGCGACCCGCTGAGCCCCGGAGAGCCTCAGCGGACGCATGCCACCGCGCATCGCGATGGCTCGAAGCTTGCGCGGATCGGGTTCCGCAAGCGCCTGCGCGCGCAGCTCGTCGTTCATCAGCATCATCTCGTAGATGCCGGTTCGGCCCTTGTAGCCGGTCATGCGGCACTCGAGACATCCCACGGCGCGCCAGCTGCGTTCGGGCCTGCGGGCCCGGAACGGCGCGATGAGCTCGCGCCAGGCATCCTCGGGTGGGCCCGGATCCTCGGCCTTGCAGTGCGGGCAGAGCGTGCGCAGCAGCCGCTGCGCCATCACGCCGACCACCGTCGAGTTCACCAGGTAGCCCGGCACACCGAGATCGAGCAGCCGCGTGATCGCGCTAGGGGCATCGTTGGTATGCAGTGTCGAGAGCACCAGGTGGCCCGTCAGCGCCGCCTGGATCGCCATGTCGGCGGTCTCGGCGTCGCGGATCTCACCGACCATGATGATGTCGGGATCCTGCCGCATCAGTGCCCGAATGCCGTCGGCGAAGGACAGCTCGATGCCGTGAACGACCTGCATCTGGTTGAAGGAAGGCTCGACCATCTCGATCGGATCCTCGACCGTGCAGACATTCACCTCCTCGGTCGCAAGCTGCTTGAGCGTGGTGTAGAGCGTGGTGGTCTTGCCCGAGCCGGTCGGTCCGGTCACCAGCACGATGCCGTGCGGTCGCCCGACCATCGTGTTCCAGGTGCTGCGATCCTCCTCGCTGAATCCGAGATCGGCGAAGTCCCGAACCAGCACCTCGGGATCGAAGATCCGCATCACGAGCTTCTCGCCGAAGGCCGTCGGCAGCGTCGCCACGCGAAGCTCCACTTCCCTGCCCGTCATGCCACGGGTCTTGATCCGGCCGTCCTGCGGCCGCCGCTTCTCGACGACATCGATTCGCGCAAGCAGCTTCAGGCGGCTCGTCATCGCCGACAGCACGGCCGGAGGCACCTGGTAGACGTTGTGCAGCACGCCGTCGATCCGGAAGCGGATGGCACCGATGTCGCGGCGCGGCTCGAGATGGATGTCGCTCGCCCGCTGGTCGAAGGCGTACTGCATCAGCCAGTCGACGATCGTGACCACATGCTGGTCGTTCGCGTCGAGCGACTTGCCGCTGCGGCCGAGCTCGACCAGCTGCTCGAAATTGCCGTGGTTGTTCGCGGCACCGTTCTTCTGGGCATCGCGCACCGAGCGCGCGAGCGGGAAGAACTCGCCGATGTAGCGCACGATGTCCTGCGGATTGGCCACCACCCGCCGGACATCGGCGCGCAGCAGCTGCGCGATCTCGGGCACCCACTCGTCGACGTAGGGCTCTGCCGTCGCGACGACGACCTCGCCCGGACGCACCTCGAGCGGCAGGATGCGAAAGCGGGTCGCATACTGGCTCGACATCACGTCGATCACCTTCGACAGGTTCACGCGCAGCGGGTCGATGTGCACGTACTCGAGCCCGACGCGGCCGGCGAACCACTGGGTCAGCGTCTCGATGTCGAGCACCCGGTGAGGCGGACGCGCATCGCGCAACTGGCGCTGGGCGATCCAGCTCAGCGCATGCTGCTCGCCGCTTCCATGCCGAGCGAACGCGGTCGCGCGGGACCCCTCGTCGGCATCGAGCATTCCATCGAAGATGAGCGCCTGCAGGACCTCGCCCGCCTGCACGCGCTGCCCCGGGCTCGCGAGCGGCGAGTCGGCGGTGGTGCGGCGACGCTCGACACGCCGCCGATCGGGGGTCATCGGACTGGCCGATGAGGGCTCGCGGGCGGTGCTGGGCACGGCTGACATCGATAGGCCTCGCGGCGGCGGCGGTCGGGAACTCCGAAGGCTAGCAGCCGCGGCGACGGTCGGGCAGCGAGTCGCGGACCGGTGGCAGCCCGGGGAGCCCCAGCGGCACCGGCCCCGATGATGGGCTTCGACGGGCAGAATGCCCTGAATGGCATGGGCTCCGATTCGGCCGAAACGGCTGCTGGACGTCGGCTCAGACCGGGCAGGATCGGCTGCAGAACGTCGGATCAGACCCGGCAGGACTCACCGCCCACGGAGGCTTGCAGCGCGTCGACCCACGACCGAGCCGGCAGCCCGAGGTGACGCCGCAGCACCGCAGCCCGCGTGCGCAATGCGCCCCATCCGATCTCCAGCGGCGGCCCGGCGAAGGCCAGCACGATGCGGTTGCCGGCGCCGTTGGCCGCGAGTTCGAGCACGCGGCCATCGAAGGCCTTGCGAAGCCGCGCCAGGTTGCCCCGGTGCGAGCGGTGCCGCCCGAAGAGATTGACGACGCAGATACCGGGTTCGCGAAGCGCCGCGCGACAGGCGCGGTAGAAGTCCAGCGAGTCGCAGACCGGCCCGCGTGCCTGCGCATCGTACAGATCGACCTGCAGCACATCATGGCGCCCCGCGTTCGCCCGCCGTCCGACGAAGGCGGCCGCATCGTCGCAGATCACGCGCAAGCGCGAGTCGTTCGGGGGCAGGCCGAAAAAGCCCCGGCAGGCGTCGATCACGTCACGGCTTGCCTCGACGACGCTGACCGTCGTGCCGTCGAGCCGATGGCGGCAGAAGCGGGTCAGCGCCCCGGCGCCAAGGCCGAGCTGGAGGATCCCGGCCGACGCATCGCGAAACAGCAGCCACGCCATCATCCGCTGCACATAGTCGAGCACCAGCGCGTCGGGGTCGCGCAGCAGCATCGCGCCCTGGATCCACGGGGTGCCGAAATGCAGGTAGCGGATGCCGTCGCTTTCGGAGAGCACGATCGGGACCTCGACCGAGCGGTGCCGCCGGGGCCGGGGCCGCACGCCCGCAAGCACCGGTGCCAGCGCCTCACGCCAGCGCGCGAGCTTGTCCTCGAAACGCATCGCGGCATGCGCCGGGCTGCTGGAGGGCAGCACGATCGCCGCGTGGCCCGCCGCCTCGACGCGTGCAACAGCCCGTGCCGCCGTTCGACCGTTGAAGAGGACCACGTCGAGCGCCGGCAGGCGGGCAAGAAGTCCCTCGAGGTCGTTGTCCGACGGATCGCGGATCGCGGCATCGAGGCTGCCTGCGCGCTCGCAGTCCTCGATCACATCCCACAGCGCGATCCCGCGGGTGAGCAGGCGCTCGTAGCGCTGCGGCCAATCGGCCGTGTCGAGCGGCTCGTCGAGCGCAGCGGCGAGCAGTCGCCAGAACTGGTTGCGCGGATGGGCGTAGTAGTGACCTGCGGCCAGCGAGGCTGCGCCCGGGATGCTGCCGAGGATCAGCACCCGGGCGCGCGCATCGGCGAGCGGCGCGAAACTGCGGATCCGCGCCGCCGACGCCACGCTCAGGCGCTGCCGGGGGCGAGCAGCATCGCGTTGACCCGACGCACGTAGCCCGCCGGATCCGGAAGCTGCCCGCCTTCGGCGAGCAGTGCCTGGTCATGCAGCAGGCAGGCCCAGTCGTCGAAGGCAGGGTCGTCGACGTTCAGCCGCCGCACGAGACCGTGCTCGGGGTTGATCTCGAGGATCGGGCGGCGCTCGGGGGCCTTCTGACCAGCCTGCCGCAGCAGCCGCTCGAGATGGCCGCTGATCTCGCCGTCGTCCGAAACCAGGCAGCTGGGCGAATCGGTCAGCCGGTGTGTGACGCGGACATCCTTGACGCGCTCGCCCAGGCTCGCGCGCATCCGCTCGACCAGGGGCTTCAGCGCATCGGCGACCTGCTCGGCCTGCTGCTTCTCGGCTTCGTCGGCGAGCTCGCCGAGGTCCAGGCCGCCACGCGCGACCGAGGTCAGCGGCTTGTCCTGGAAACTCTGCAGGAAGGAGAGCATCCACTCGTCGACCCGATCGGTCAGCAGCAGAACCTCGATCCCCTTCTTGCGGAAGACCTCGAGGTGGGGGCTGTTGCGCGCCGCCGCCGGCGAATCGCCGGTGACGTAGTAGATCGCCTTCTGCCCTTCCTTCATGCGGCCGACATAGGCTTCGAGCGACACCGTCTGCGCATCGTCGGCACCCTGCGTGGAGGCAAAGCGCAGCAGGCGCGCCAGTTTCTCCTGCTGACCGAAGTCCTCGCCGAGGCCTTCTTTCAGGACCTGACCGAATTCGGACCAGAAACGACCATATTTTTCGGCGTCGTTCGCGGCGAGATCCTCGAGCATCGACAGCACGCGCCGCGTGCAGCCCTCGCGGATCGCGCGCACGTCGCGACTCTGCTGCAGGATCTCCCGCGACACGTTCAGCGGCAGGTCGGCCGAATCGATGACTCCTGTCACGAAGCGCAGGTAGGCGGGCAGCAGGTCGCCGCCGTCGTCCATGATGAACACGCGCCGCACGTAGAGCTTCAGGCCACGGCGCTGCTGCCGATCCCAGAGGTCGAACGGCGCCTTCGACGGCAGGTACAGCAGCTGCGTGTACTCGCTGCGCCCTTCCACGCGATTGTGGGTCCACGCGAGCGGCTCGCCGTCGTCATGGGAAAGATGCCGGTAGAACGCGAGGTACTGCGCGTCGTCGATGTCGGACTTCGGGCGCGCCCACAGCGCGCTCGCCTGGTTGATGGTCTCCCAGGTCTCGAGCGTACGGTACTCGCCCTTTTCCTGGTCCCACTCCTCGCCGAGCATGCGGATCGGCAGCGACACATGGTCGGAATACTTGCGCACGATGCTGCGCAACTGCCACGCCGAGAGCAGCGAGCTGAACGAGGACTCGGCATCGGCATTCTCGGGATCGGCGCGAAGGTGCAGGATAACCTCGGTACCGCGGCGCGGCAGCTCGACGGACTCGACGGTGAACTCCCCGCTGCCGTCCGACTCCCAGCGCACACCCTCGCCAGCCGAAAGGCCGGCGCGCCGGCTGAGCACGGTGACCCGCTCGGCCACGATGAACGCGGAATAGAAGCCGACACCGAACTGGCCGATCAGTTGCGCATCGCGCGAGCGATCGCCGGACAGCTTGCCGAAAAACTCGCGGGTGCCGGATCGCGCAATGGTGCCGAGATGCTCGATGGCTTCCTGGCGCGACATTCCGATGCCGTTGTCTGCGATGGTGATCGTGCGCGCGGTCCGGTCGAAGGACAGCCGGATCGCGAGCTCGGGATCATCCTCGAGCAGGCCCGGCTGATCGATCGCCTCGAAACGCAGCTTGTCGCAGGCATCGGAGGCGTTGGAGATCAGCTCGCGAAGGAAGATCTCGCGATGGCTGTACAGCGAATGGATCATCAGCTGGAGCAGCTGCCTGACCTCGGTCTGGAAACCCAGTGTCTCTTTCATGGCACCCATGCGATCGCGACGGCGGTGGTTGATGACGCGCGTGGAGATTGGGCCGCCAGCGGCCTTCTTCAAGGGGCTGCGGCGAGCCGCGCCCTCAGCGGAAGTGCGCGGCGACGACGTCGGAGGGCACGGCCCCGAGATCGGCAAGCGCCCAGCGCGGCTTTCGGTCCTTGTCGATCAGCAGCGCGCGCACGCCCTCCGGAAAATCCGGATGTCGCTGGAACTGCCGCGCGAGGACGAGATCGAGCGCCAGCACCTCGGGCAGCGAACGCTGCCGGGAACGCCGGAGATATTCGTCGCTGACCCAGGCGGCCGTGGGGCTACCCTCGGCGAGGCTGCGCGCGGGCACGGCGAACCAGGGGTCGTCCTCGGCCGCCGCGGCAAGCGCATCGCGCACGCCCACGAGCGTGGGCTGCATCGCGATGAAGCGCAGCGCATCGAAGTACTGCTGCAGATGGTTCAGCGGGAGTCCGGCCCGGTGACGGCGGTGCCACCCCAGCAGCAGCTCGGTCAGGCGCTGGCCATCGGCCACCGGCTCGCCGCGCCACGGGTGGGCGAGGATCTCGGCGAGCACCGCCTCGCGGGCTTCGCCGGCGATGAAGAAATCGGCAAGCCCCGCGAACAGCGTATCGGCTTCGTTCAGGGTCAGCCCGGTGAGCGCCATCACACGACCGATGCCACCCGGAACCCGGTTGAGAAACCATCCGCCCCCGACATCCGGGAAGAGCCCGATGTGGATCTCCGGCATCGCGACCCGGGCGTTTTCGCTGATCACGCGGTGGCTGCAACCCGCGATCAGCCCGACGCCGCCGCCCATGCACACCCCGTGCACCCAGGCAAGGATCGGCTTCGGGAAGGTATGAAGCAGCAGGTCGAGCTGGTATTCGACCTCGAAAAAGGCGTCACCGTAGACAAAGCGGCGCTCGCCACCGGCCCGGACATGACGCACGACCTCCGCGACATCGCCGCCGGCGCAAAAGCCGCGCTCGCCGGCGCCCTGAAGTACCACCATCGCGAGGCCGGTGTCCGATGCCCAGGTGCGCAGCATCGCGAGCATGCGCTCGCACATCGCCAGGTTCAGCGCATTGAGCTGGCGCGGCCGGTTCAGCGTGATCACGCCGATGCGCGCACCGCTGGCGCAGGCGAGTTCCTCGAAGGTGACGGGATCGGAATCGGACATCGGTGCCATGCGCTCGGGAGCCGTCATTCCTTGACCGCGCCGGTCATGCCGGACACGTAGTACTCGACGAAGAAGGAATAGAACACCGCCACCGGCAGCGAACCGAGCAGCGCGCCAGCCATCAGCGGGCCCCAATGATAGACGTCGCCTTCGACGAGCTCGGTGACCACGGCCACCGGCACCGTCTTGATCTCGGAATCGGAGACGAAGGTGAGCGCGTAGATGAATTCGTTCCAGGACAGCGTGAACGCGAAGATGCCGGCCGAGATCAGCCCCGGCACGGCCAGCGGCAGGATGATCTTGACGAGAATTTCCCAGCGCGAAGCCCCATCGATCAGCGCGCATTCCTCGAGTTCATAGGGTATCGAGCGGAAGTAGCCCATCAGCAGCCAGGTGCAGAACGGGATCAGGAAGGTCGGGTAGGTGAAGATCAGCGCCCAGCGAGTGTTGAACAGCCCCAGCCCCTGCAGCACGACCGCCAGCGGGATGAAAAGAATGGAGGGCGGGATCAGGTAGGCGAGGAAGATCGCCAGCCCCGCCTGCTTCGAGCCCCGGAAGCGCAGGCGCTCGATCGCATAGGCCGCGAACACCGACGCAAGCAGCGACAGGAAGGTGGACACCACGGCCACGATCATCGTGTTCAGCAGCCACTCGGGATAGGCGGTCTCGAACAGCAGCTTCTTGAAGTGCGCAAGCGTGGGCTCGACCACCCAGAAGGGATTGCCGTCGCGCGACAGCAGTTCGCTGTTGGGCTTGAAAGCCGTAATAACCATCCAGTAGAACGGGAACAGCAGCACGAAGACGAACAGCCCGATCGGGATGTAGGCGACCACCCAGCGCCGCGGCAGGCTCTCGAGGAAATCCATGCCGACGTTTTCCTTGTTTGCGCTCATCGATCGGACCCCTGTTGCCACGCCCGCCGCTGCAGGCCGAAGTAGGAAAACAGGATGGCGGCCAGCAGGAAAGGCACCATCGCCGTGGCCAGCGCCGCGCCCTCGCCCATCGCGCCGCCCGAGATCGCGCGCTGGAAGGACAGCGTGGCCATCAGGTGGGTGGCGTTCAGCGGCCCGCCGCGCGTCAGCACGTAGATCAGCTGGAAATCGGTGAAGGTGAAGAGCACCGAGAAGGTCATCACGACCGCGATGATCGGCGTGAGCAGCGGCAGCGTCACATAGCGGAAACGCTGCCATGGCGTGGCCCCGTCGATCGCGGCGGCCTCGTAGAGCGAAGGTGAGATCGTCTGCAGCCCGGCAAGCAGCGAGATCGCGACAAAGGGGATGCCGCGCCAGACATTGGCGGCGATGGTCGAGAAGCGCGCATTCCAGGGATCGCCGAGAAAATCGACGTACTGGTCGACCAGCCCGAGCTTGACGAGCATCCAGCTGAACACCGAGAACTGCGCATCGTAGAGCCACCAGAAGGCGATCGCCGACAACGCCGTCGGGACGATCCAGGGCAGCAGCACGACCGCGCGCAGCAGGGTCTTGAAGGGCAGCGCGCGGTTCAGCAGCAGCGCCAGCCAGAGCCCGAGCAGGAACTTCAGGATGCTGGCGACGATGGTGTAGAAAAGCGTGTTGAACAGCGACAGTCGGGTGACCGAATCGCCGAACAGGAACGCGTAATTCTCGAGCCCGACGAACACGCCGGGCCGCCCGATCTTGGCGTCGGTGAAACCGAGCCAGACGCCGAGCCCTAGCGGATAGGTCAGGAACAGCAGCAGCAGCACCGCCGCGGGCAGCATGAAGGCGATGCCCAGGCCGTTGCGGCTGTTCTGCAGGCGAGCGAGGAGTGACACGGTCGCATCCGGCAGTAGCGTTGGTTGGTGGCGCGCAAGCCCTCGGGGCCGCGCGCCGGTCGGGGCGTGCCGACCTCGGCACGCCCGGCGCGGGACCTC
>JBIIHU010000128.1:0-10123 GCA_044235405.1 Burkholderiaceae bacterium | reverse complement strand
CGCCGGCAAATGCTGGCGGGCCTCTTCGAACGCCGTGTCAGGCGCGAGGAAATCGATCCTCGCCGAATGCCTGGCCAGCAAGCCCGAAACCCTCTGCCCGACCAAGAGACGGATCAGGATGTTCGCGTCCAGAACGATTGGACGCCTGGACATCAGCTGCGATCGCGGGTGGGCAGTGGCAGGCCTTGGCGCAGCGCCTCGAAGTCAGCCACCACTTGCTCGACCTCGTCCTCGTTCAACGGCATGGCCTTGCGAAACCTGGCCGCCGCCTCGTGCAGACGCTGCAGGTCTTCGGCGCTGGGGCGTCGCAACGGCACGAACAGCCCCACCGCCTGACCATGGCGGGTGATGGTCACGGGGGCATCGGTGTCAATGTACTCGGCCAGCGACGCACGGAACTCGCGGATGCCGACGGAAGGCGTTTCCATGAGGGGACTCCCGGCAAGAGGTGAGCGATGCCAGGATTCTCCGGGGTTTGTGTACACAAACGCAAGGCGCGCGAGCGGCCCGCGCAGGTGCGAGACAGCGTGCATCGCAGGCAGTCTGGTCATCCGCGAGCTTGGTGCTGCGGTAGAAGCGCATGTCGTCGGCGATCGCGGCTCGGGTTTCGGCTTCGCTCATGGCGCCGGGCGTCTGCCGTAGACTGATGAGCAAGTGGATTGGGAGTGCCCGGTCGGCTGGGTCACGCCTTGGCAGCAGCGGCCCAGGATCTGTTCGATGACGGTGGTACGCGCTGCCATGCCCCTAGCTCATACCAAAGGGTTCACCAAGACCTGAGTCCGATGGCCTTCGGACAAGACGACCTATCTCTTGTGTTCCATGTGCTACCCGATCGCGGTATTGTGACCAGTCAAATGGGCGTCCAGCAGCGAGGCCCTTGACCCCTCTTAACCGTACGCGGATCAGCCGACTGGCTCAACACTGCGGGGGTCAGGACGAATCCGTGTCTGTCGACCTCAAAGTGCCCGCCGATCAACTTACTGCGGGTGATCCGTTGTACCCGCCCTTCGAGATATGAACCACTCCCTCGACCACCTGCGCGCCGATCTCGCCTCGTTTGCTGCTGATCGGAATTGGGGACAGTTCCATTCCCCCAAGAACCTCGCTTCGGCGCTCATCGTCGAAACCGCCGAGTTGCTCGAGCACTTCCAGTGGCTGACGGAGGAGGAAAGCCGCAGGCTGTCCGAGGCAAAGCGTGAGGCCGTCACCCAGGAGATCGGGGACGTGCTGCTGTACCTGATTCAGCTTTCCGCTTCGCTAGAAATCGACCCGGTTGCCGCCGCACGCGCCAAACTCGCGATGAATGCGCTGAAGTACCCGGTGGATAAGGCTCGCGGCCACAGCCGCAAGTACAACGAGACCTAAGCTCCCGGTACCAACTGGCAGGCACACTGTGATCATTTACCAAGCACCGAAGGCGGAGTTCCTGCACCACGCGCTGCGCGATGACATCGAGGATGTCGTCTCCCGGCACTTTCGCAGCGCGACGGGTCATGGCGTCGGTGCTTCCGAGTTTCAGGCGTGGCGGCACTCCCTGCTGGAGATGGCCAAGGTACTGGGTGACGAAGAGATTCCTGCCGATGCCGGGGTCGCAATCGAGTATCAGCTGCCGCAAAGCTCGAAGCGAATCGACTTCATCATCACTGGACAGGATGAGAAGGCGCGCAGCAAGGTCGTGATCGTGGAGCTCAAGCAGTGGTCCTCTTCACGGCGCAGCGACAAGGACGCGGTGATCTGGGCGCGCAGAGGCGGCGCGACCGGGGAACGCGAAGGCCCGCATCCGGCGTATCAAGCCTGGTCGTACGCGGCCTATCTCGAGGACTTCAACGCGGCGGTGCAGGAGGCAGAGCTCCACCTGCACCCATGCGCCTACCTCCACAATCACCCTCGTGATGGGCAGATCGACCACCCGCACTACGCGCCACACATCGCCCGTGCGCCACTTTTCCTGAAGAAAGAACGCACGAGGCTGCAGGCCTTTATCCGGCAGCACCTGAGGTACGGTGACCGCAAGGGCGTCCTTTACACGATCGAGAACGGCCGGATCCGGCCGTCGAAGATGCTCAGCGAGTGTGTCAGCGGCTTGCTGCAAGGCCGCCCCGAGTTCGTCCTTATCGACGATCAGAAGGTGACGCACGAGTCGATCCTCACGGCTTGCGGCGACGCGTCTGCGCGCAAACAGGTGGTGATCGTCCAAGGGGGCCCTGGAACCGGCAAGTCGGTCGTGGCCATCAATCTGCTGGCCACACTTCTTCGCCTGGGCCGCAACGCGCGCTATGTTTCCAAGAACGCCGCGCCGCGCGCGGTCTACGAGGCCAAACTGGCGGGCACCTTCTCCCGGACCCGGATCAGCAACCTCTTCAGTGGCTCCGGTGCCTTCGTCGACTGCGAGGCCGACACCTACGATGCCCTGATCGTCGACGAAGCTCACCGGCTCAACGAGAAGAGCGGCCTGTACGGGAATCTGGGCGACAACCAGATCCGCGAACTTATCCGCGCTTCACGATGCACGATCTTCTTCGTGGACGACGACCAAAAGGTGACGCTGCTGGATATCGGCGATACGCAGGCGTTGCGGCACGCCGCCTCGCAGGCGAATGCGCAAATCACCGAGCTCACGCTGTCGTCCCAGTTTCGCTGCAGCGGCTCCGACGGCTATCTCGCGTGGCTCGACCACACGCTGGGCATCCGGCCGACCGCGAACCCCATTCTGGACACCGGCGAGTACGACTTCCGCGTCTTCGATGACCCGGTCCAGCTGCACGCGCTTATCGAAAAGAAAAACCGCGCGAACAACCGCTCTCGTGTCGTCGCGGGCTACTGCTGGAAATGGCCCAGCAAGAAGGATCCGCAGGCCTGGGATGTCGAGCTCCCCGAGTTTGGATATCGCCGGCGATGGAACCTCGACAAGGACGGCAGCCTGTGGATCGTCGCGCCCACCTCCGTCGACGAGGTTGGGTGCATCCATACCTGCCAGGGGCTGGAGCTCGACTACGTCGGTGTCATCATCGGCCCGGACATGAGCTTCCACTCGGGTCGCGTGGTAACCGATGCCATGCAGCGCGCGCCCTCGGACAAGTCCGTGCGCGGTCTCAAACAGTGGCTTCGCACGGAGCCTCAGGCAGCTGCGCAGGCCGCCGACAGAATCGTCAGGAACACCTATCGCACGCTGATGACCCGCGGCATGAAGGGCTGCTACGTGTACTGCACCGACCCCGCTCTGGCTGCATACCTGAAGAGCCGGATTACGCCCATGTCAGCCCCTGCGGCCGAGCATGCAGCGGCCCCGTCGGGAGATCGGTCGATGCATCCGGATCAGCCGCAAGCCGGTGCGACGGTCGTTCCTTTGCGTCGGGTTTCCCGGGAAGAGCGAGCAGTCGGGATATCAGCAGCCCCGCTCGTCGAGCTGCGTCTCGCGGCAGGCGTGTTTTCGGCGTCCCAGCAGTTCGACGAAAGCGACCTGGAATGGGTGGCGCTTCCGGACTGGGTCCGCCCGGGGCCCGACTTGTTCGTGGCGCAGGTCGTGGGGGAATCCATGAACCGGCGGATACCGAATGGGGCCTGGTGCCTGTTTCGCGCTAACCCCCAGGGCTCGCGTGAGGGCAAGGTCGTCGTGGTCGAGCACCGAAGCATTGCCGACCCCGAGACATCGGGCCGCTACACGGTCAAGGTCTATACAAGCGAAAAGCGTGCCGCCGAAGTCGGTGGCTGGCGGCACACCCGAATCACGCTTAAGCCCGACACGGATCGCGACGGATTCGAACCCATCGTGATCGAGCTCGACGATCACCATGAGGAGTCGGCGATTCGTGTCGTGGCCGAGTTCCTGGTGGTTCTTGAAGCCAACGGGTGAGCGTCTCCGGACCCCCACCTACTTCCCGATGCAGAACCTGCTGAAGATCACCCCAAGCAGATCATCCGCCGAGAACTCCCCGGTGATCTCTCCGAGGCTCTCCTGCGCAAGTCGCAGCTCCTCGGCAAAGAGATCGAGCTGCTGGTCGCCGCGCCCCGCCCGCTCGGCCGCACGATCCAGATGCCCCTGCGCGGCGCGCAGCGCCGCCAGATGCCGCTCGCGCGCGATGAAGACGCTCTCGCCCGCCGACTGCCAGCCGGCGAGCTCGAGCAGCGCCTCGCGCAGCAGCTCCACGCCCTGACCCTCGCGCGCCGACAGCCAGACCGCCTCGGGCCGTCCGGCACCATCGCGCTCGAGCCGCGCCGGCAGGCCCGCAAGGTCGACCTTGTTGACCACCCGCAGCACCGGGACGCCCGCCGGCAGCCTTTCGGCGATCGCCGAGGCGAGCACATCGTTGCCCGCGCAACCATCGGCCGCCACCGCGGTCAGGTGCAGCACCACGTCGGCCTGCGCCACCGACTCCCAGGTGCGCGCGATCCCGATGCGCTCGACCTCGTCGTCGGTCTCGCGCAACCCCGCGGTATCGACGATGTTGAGCGGCACGCCGCGCACCGAGATCGCCTGGCGCACGCGATCGCGCGTGGTCCCGGCCACCGGCGTGACGATCGCCACCTCGGCGCCGGCCAGCGCATTGAGCAGGCTGCTCTTGCCCACATTGGGCTCACCCGCCAACACCACGTCCAGGCCCTCGCGCAGCAGCGCGCCCTGGCGCGCCCGCGCCAGCAGCGCCGCAAGCTGCGCCTGCAGCCGCGACAGCCGCCCGACGGCGTCGGCGCGCTGCAGGAAGTCGATCTCCTCCTCGGGAAAGTCGAGCGTCGCCTCGACCAGCATCCGCAGATCGATCAGCGGCTCCAGCAGCGCGTGCACCTCGCGCGAGAACATCCCCGCCAGCGAGCGCGCGGCCGAGCGCGCCGCCTGGCTGGTGCTCGCGTCGATCAGGTCGGCCACCGCCTCGGCCTGCGCGAGGTCGAGCTTGTCGTTGAGGAAGGCACGCTGCGTGAATTCGCCCGGCTCGGCCAGCCGCACGCCCAGCGGCGCGCCCGCCTGCAGCACCCGCTCGAGCAGCATCTGCATCACCACCGGCCCGCCGTGACCCTGCAGCTCGAGCACCTCCTCGCCGGTGTAGGAGTTCGGCGCCGGAAACCAAAGCGCCAGGCCCCGGTCGATCTCGCTACCGTCGGCGTCGAGAAAGGGTGCGTAGAGCGCGGTGCGCGGCGCCAGTCGCGCCGCCTGGGCGGATCCGAGAATGTCTTGCGCGAGCCGCTGAAGCCCGGCACCCGAGACCCGCACCACGCCGATGCCGCCACGGCCCGCGGCAGTGGCGATCGCGGCGATGGGCTGGGCGTTCATCGCGGGCGTCGTGCCGGGCGCAGGCGGGCAGCGGGTCGGTGCCGCGCGAGCGCCACCCCCACGGCGGTCAGCTCTTCTTCGCGGCGGCGGCCTTCTCGATCGTGCGGGTGATGTACCACTGCTGCGCGATCGAGTAGATGTTGTTCACCAGCCAGTAGAGCACCAGACCCGCTGGGAAGAAGAAGAACATCACCGAGAAGACCAGCGGCATGATCATCATGATCCGCGCCTGCATCGGGTCCGGCGGCGTGGGGTTCAGCTTGACCTGGATGAACATCGTGCCCGCCATGACCGCCGGCAGGATGAACCAGGGATCGGGCACCGCGAGGTCCTGGATCCAGCCGATCCAGGGTGCGTTGCGCATCTCGACCGACGCGAGCAACACCCAGTAGAGCGCGATGAACACCGGGATCTGCACCACGATCGGCAGGCAGCCACCGAGCGGGTTGATCTTCTCGGTCTGGTAGAGCTCCATCATCGCCTGGTTCATCTTGGCGCGATCGCTGCCGTAGCGCTCGCGGATCTGCATCATCCGCGGCGTGACGGCCTTCATGCGCGCCATCGACCGGTAGCTCGCGGCCTGCAGCGGGAAGAACAGCGTCTTGATGATGATCGTCAGCAGCACGATCGCCCAGCCCCAGTTGCCCACCACGCGGTGGCACATCTCGAGCAGCCAGAAGATCGGCTTGGCCAGCGGCGTGAGCCAGCCGTAGTCGACCGACAGGTCGAGGCCCGGCGCCACGGTCTCGAGCATGCGCTGGTCCTGGGGACCCACCAGCAGGCGGGTCTCGGTGCCGACGCTTGCCTGGGGCGCGATTTCAGCAAGCGGCTGCAACGCGCCGATCGCGTACAGATTGTTGTCGACGCGGTTGGCGTAGTACTCGCGCTGCACCTTGTCGGTGGGCAGCCACGCCGACACGAAGTAGTGCTGGATCATCCCCGCCCAACCGTCGCTCGCCGTCTTGACGAAGTCGGCCTTCTTCTTCTCGATGTCGCCGAAGTCGATCTTCTGGAACTTCTTTTCCTCGGTGTAGACAACCGGTCCGGCGTAGGTGACCGCACCCGCGGTGAAGAAGGAGAGCGCCGAGTTGTTGCGGCCTTTCAGGTCGGCTTCGCTGGTGAATTCGGCGTTGCGCGTGAGCTGCATGTAGAGGGTGGGCTTCACCGGCGCCTCGCCGAGGTTGGTGACCTCGTCGCGAACCCCGATGACATAGGAGCCACGCTCCAGTCGGTAGGTGCGCTTGAGCCGCACACCACCCGATTCGGCGATCATGACGAGTTCGACCGCCTTGGCATCACCCTGCAGCTCGCGCGGCCCCTCGGCCACGGTGAACGGTGTGCGATGCGTCGGAAAGCTCGAACCCGCCGCGGCACCGACCAGCCCCGACTGGGCGACATACACGCGACCCGGGTCGTCATGCAGCAGCACCACGCGGCCATTGCTCGCGCCGACGGTCTCGACGCCCGCCTTGTGGCGCAGCAGCTCGGCGCGACGGATCTGCCCACCGACCGGGTCGATCTTCAGCGCGAGCGTGTCGGACGTGAGCGCGATCAGATCGATCGCCGGCGTGTTGCCGATCGCGACCGGCGCAGGCGCGGGTTGCGCAGGCACCGCACCGGGCACGGCCGCCGCGCCGGCGGTCGCCGCCGGCGCCGCCGGAACCGCACCGGAAGCTACCGCGGGGGCTGCTGCCGCCGCGCTGTCGGCGGCGGGCGCGGGGGAAGCCTTCTGCGCGGTGGGCTCGCCGCTCAGCAACGAAGGCTTGCCCTGGTGACGTTGCCACCCGTCCCACAGGAAAAGCAGGGACATCGTGAACACGACCCAGAGAATGGTGCGCTGCACTTGCATGGGGTTCATTCCGACGTGGCGGAAGGCGGCACCGGATCGAGGCCGCCAGGGTTCCAGGGATGACAGCGGCAAAGCCGTCGTGCGGCAAGCCACCCGCCGCGAAGCACCCCGTGGCTGCCGAGCGCCTCGATCGCATACTCGGAACAGCTCGGGTAGAAGCGGCAGGCGGGCGGCAGCAGCGGGCTCAGCGCATAGCGATAGGCATGGATCGGCGCGCTGACGGCACGCCTCGCCAGACCGGCCAGCGCCGACACGGGCTCGACTGCGCGCGTCACGGCGCAAGCCGCGAAAGCGCGCGGCCGATGAGGCGGTCGAGTTCGAGACGCCAGAGACGCTTCAGGGCGCCTCGAGGGAGTTCGCGCCAGCCTTCGTCACGGCGGCGCAGCTTGATCATCGCGCGCTCAGGCCGAAGATGGATCGGCCAGTCGGCCAGCCGCCAGGCTTCCCGTGCCACACGCTTGAGCGCGTTGCGGTCGACCGCCCGGGGCAGCAGACGCTTGGGGACCGACATGCCGAGTCGGCACGGGCTGACGGAAGCACCGACGCGACGACGCATCGACACACCGAAATGCTCGGTGGTCGAGTCGGTGCGCTGTCTTGCCAGCGCGACCCACTCGGCATCGACGCGCGGTCGCCCCATGGAGAACGACGGCCCGCTCGCGGGCCGGAACTGTCACAGACCCAGACGCTTGCGGCCCTTGGCACGCCGGGCACGGATCACCGCGCGACCGCCTCGGGTCTTCATGCGCACGAGAAAACCGTGCGTGCGTTTGCGCCGGACCACGGAGGGCTGGTAGGTACGTTTCATGGCGGTTCTCTGGAAAAAGCCCTCGATTGCAGCAGAAGTGAGGCCGAGCGTCAACCAGCGGCCTGTGGAAAACTTCGGAGATCAGGTAGAATCCTGCTGTATCGGGAAGCCCCTTTCGGCTCGCCCGGTGGCCACGACACCGGCGGATCCATCGTCGAAAACCCGTCGCGGCCGCGTGGCAATCCTCCATCTTCCACGGCTGTCACCCCTCACCCCACGATGCAGGACCGCTGGCTCGACTGTGCGTCCCGCCTCGAGGCGGAAGTGCCGCCACAGCTCTACAAGACCTGGCTGAAGCCGCTGGTCTTCCTCGGCTTCGACCCCGAGGCGGGCGTGCTTCGCGTCGGCGTTCCCAACCAGTTCAAGCTGAACTGGGTTCGCAGCCAGTACGGCGTGCGCATCGGGCAGCTGGTCGCCGAACTCGTCGCACCCGAGGCCAAAGTAAGCTTCGAGATCATCGCGCCAGCCACCAGCAGCCAACCGGCCCCTCCCGGCTCGCGCCTCGGCACGCTGCTCTCAGGCGCCGCGTCGCGCGCTCTGGAGGGCAAAACCGCGCCCGAGCCCGACGCCACCTCGGCGAATACGCTGCCCGATACCGCGACAACGCCTTCGGTCAACGACCGGACCCGGCTGCGCCCGGACCTTGCCTTCGACAACTTTGTCACCGGCAAGGCCAACCAGATGGCGCGCGCCGCGGCGCTGCAGGTCGTCGAACGCCCGGGCACCTACAACCCGCTCTTTCTCTACGGCGGTGTCGGTCTGGGCAAGACCCACCTGATGCACGCGGTAGGCAATGCCTTCGTCGAGCGAACGGCACGCTCCAGGGTTCGCTACATCCATGCCCAGGAATACTTCGACGAGATGGTCCGCGCCATCCAGCGCAAGACCTCCGAGGAACTCAAGCAGTACTACCAGGGCCTCGACCTTCTGCTGATCGACGACATCCAGTTCCTGTCCGGAAAGCCGCGCACCCAGGAGGAATTCTTCTACACCTTCGATGCGCTGTACGCGGCCCGAAAACAGATCATCATCACCTGCGACACCTATCCGAAGGAAATCGCGGGCCTCGAGGAGCGCCTGATCTCGCGCTTCGACTCGGGTCTGATCGTCGCCATCGAGCCGCCCGAACTCGAGATGCGGGTGGCCATCCTGCTCAAGAAGGCCGAGCAGCAGGGCACCAGGCTCCCCGAGGACGTCGCCTTCTTCATCGCCAAGCACCTGCGCAGCAACGTGCGCGAACTCGAGGGCGCGCTGTTGCGGGTGGTCGCCTACGCGGGCTTTCGCGAACGCCCGGTGTCGCTCGACCTCGCCAAGGAAGCCCTCGAGGACCTTCTCGCGCTGAACCGCCGCCAGATCTCGATCGAGGTGATCCAGAAGACCGTCGCCGACTTCTTCAAGATCAAGGTCGCCGAGATGTACGGCAAGCGCCGCAACGCGCACATCGTGCTGCCACGCCAGATCGCGATGTACCTCGCCAAGGAGCTCACGCAGAAAAGCCTGCCCGAGATCGGCGAGGCCTTCGGCGGCCGTGATCACACCACCGTGCTGCACGCGATGCGAAAGATCGCCGAGCAGCGCCAGCACGACACCGATCTGAACCACCAGATCCATGTGCTCGAGCAGACCCTGCGCGGATGATGACCGGTCTACCCGCCACCACCATCGCGGCCGGCTGTGGGCAACGGCTGGACATCGTGTCGACCCGATGTGAACAAGCACCCCGGCAAACGCCCGACAGGCCGCCAGGCCGGGTTGCCCACAATGCCGGTGCAGGGTTGTCCACCGGCTGGTCATGGCCGGCAGGCCGCGTCGTTGCTGGAGATAGCCGGCTTTTCCACATGCCGGCATCGCCTACATGAACAACACCAGAGAGAAGTAGAGAAAGAGGAGGAAAGACGATGCAATACTTCCGGGCGACGCGCGACGCGATCCTCAAGCCGCTCACGACCGTGGCGGGCATCGTCGAGCGCAGGCACACCTTGCCCATCCTGGCCAACGTGCTGCTCAGCCGGCGTGGCGAGGAGGTCTCCTTCCTGGCCAACGACGCCGAGATCCAGATCCGCACCACGGCCAGCCTTGCCAGCGGCGACGGCGACGGCGCGACCACCGTCTCGGCGCGCAAGCTCCTCGACATCCTCCGGGCCCTGCCCGAGGGGCCCGAGGTCAGCCTCGCGGTCAGCCAGCGCAAGGCCACGATCCAGGC
>JBIIHU010000376.1:0-3095 GCA_044235405.1 Burkholderiaceae bacterium | reverse complement strand
CATCGTTGGAAACTACGGCTGGACCCCCGATCTCGTCATCGGTTCGCCGCTCAACGACAAACTCAGTGGCGCCACGCCCGGTGACGACACCCTGCGTGGAGAGGCGGGTGACGACACCCTTTCGGGCGGTCAGGGTAACGATCGCCTGGAGGGCGGGCCCGGGCTCGACCTGCTGATCGGCGGGCCCGGCAACGACACCCTCGACGGCGGCGCCATCACCGATACCGCGTACTACACGGACGGCAACAGTGCCTCGTACGCGAGTTCGCCAGCGGCGGTCAGCGTGAACCTGGGTACCGGCATCGCCTTCGACGGTTACGGGTCCTCCGATTCGCTGGCCAACATCTCCTTTCTTTTTGGCAGTGCGTACAACGACACCCTCGTCGGTTCGAACGCCAGCGGCTTCGAGATGTTCGGGCCCGGCCCGGGAACCGATTTCGTCGATGGCGGCACCATCGCCGCGTCGGCCGGCAACCGGATCAGCTACGCGGATGCCACGGGACCGGTCAACGTGAATCTCGCGACGGGGACTGCCACTGGCGCCCACGGCAACGATTCCTTCATCAACATCAACCAGATCCGGGGCTCGCGCTACAACGATGTGCTGACCGGCAGCAACCGCACCGATTTCGTCGAGAGCTACGAGGACTGGGGGGGCAACGACACCATCGATGGCGCGGGAGGCGAAGACGAGGTGCGATACATGCGCGATGCGCTGCGCGCTGTCGTGGTCGACCTCGAGGCCCAGACCGCGCAGGACAGTCGCAACGGCACCGATATCCTGATCGGCATCGAGCAGGTCCGCGGCACGATCTATGGCGACCAGATCATGGGCTCTTCCGTTGCCAACATGCTGCGGGGCGAGGAAGGTCACGATGCAATCTGGGGCCGCGGCGGCAACGACAGCCTCGGTGGCGGTGCTGGCGACGACAGTCTGTACGGCGAGTCCGGAACCGACACGCTCGATGGGGGTACGGGTAACGATCTGCTCGACGGCGGCGCGGGCCGCGATATCGCCGTCTTCGCCCTGAGCCGTGCCGAGGCCGTGATCCAGCGAAGCGGTTCGCAGGTGCAGATCGTGTCGGCAGCGGGTCAGGATCAACTTGTCGATGTCGAACGTCTCGTCTTCACGGACCGCCGCGTGGCCTTCGATCTCGTCGGAGGGAGTGCCGGCTCGGCCGCGCTGACGATCGGCGCCGTGCTCGGCCGCGCCGCGCTGGCCGACCGTGGCCTGGTGGCCACGGTTGTCGGCTTCTACGACGACGGTCTGAGCATCGAGGTCATCAGCGACCTGCTCGTGGGCAGCGGGCTGATGGCGGCGCTCGCGGGCGGCAGTAGCAATGCGGCGATCTCGCGGCTGCTGCTGCGCAACCTGTTGAATGCCGAACCCGATGAAGCGCTGGTGACCGCGATCGCGGGGCTCGTCGACATTGGCGCCTTCACGCAAGCGAGCCTGCTGAGCACGGCGATCCAGCTCGACATCAATGCTGTCAATGTCGATCTGGTCGGGTTGAGTGTTTCGGGGCTCGAGCTGGCCTGAGCCCGCGGCACGGCGGCGGGCCCGCTGGCCCCCGCCAGCGCCCCCTGAACGCCGCCGCCGGTCGCTCAGATCCGGCGGCCTGTCGAGGGGTCGAACCAGTGCAGGTGCTCGGCTGCGAATCCCACGGCTACCGTCTCGCCCGGTCGGGGTGGTGCGAGCGACGCGTCGATGCGCAGCGTGAAGCTTGCAGCGCCAACGTGACCATGCACCAGCCGCTCGGCGCCCAGCATCTCGATCATCTCGACGCGCATCGGCCAGCCGTCATCGGCGCCGAGGCGCGCGTGCTCCGGGCGGACACCCAGGTGCAGTCGGCCTTCGCGCGGCGCCGGTGCCGGCAGCGGCAGCCGCTCTGCGCCCAGCTGCAGCCACAGCCCCTGCGCCTCGCCCTCGATCAGGTTCATCGGCGGGCTGCCGATGAAGCCCGCCACGAAGGTCGAGGCCGGCTGCAGATACACTTCCTCGGGCGTGCCGATCTGCTCGATGCGACCGGCATTCATGACCATCAGCCGCTCGCCCAGCGTCATCGCCTCGACCTGATCGTGGGTGACGAAGAGCGAGGTCACGCCGATCTCGCGGTGAAGTTTCTGGATCTCGAGCCGCGTCTGCACGCGCAGCTTGGCATCGAGATTGGACAAGGGCTCGTCGAAGAGAAACACCTGCGGCTGGCGCACGATGGCGCGCCCCATCGCGACCCGCTGGCGCTGGCCGCCCGATAGCTGGCGCGGCTTGCGGTCCAGCAGGTGGCCGAGTTCGAGCATCGCGGCCACCTTCTCGACCCGCGCCCTGACCTCGGCTTCGGGCACCTTGCGGATGCGCAGGCCGTAGGCCATGTTGTCGAAGACCTTGAAGTGCGGGTACAGCGCGTAGTTCTGGAAGACCATCGCGATGTCGCGATCGGCGGGGTCGACATCGTTGACCACGCGCGCGCCGATCGCGATCTCGCCCCCGGTGATCGCCTCCAGGCCGGCGACCATCCGCAGCAGCGTGCTTTTGCCGCAGCCGCTGGGGCCCACGATGACGACGAATTCGCCGTCGCGGATCTCGGCGCTCACGCCATGAATCACCGGCACGGCCGAGGCGCCGCTGCCGTAGCGCTTGGTCACTTCGCGAAACTGGATTGCCGCCATCGCTGCCGTTTCCCTATTTCTCGCTGTCGACCAGGCCCTTGACGAACCATCGCCGCATCAGCACCACGACCAGCGCGGGCGGCAGCACCGCGAGCACCGTGGTGGCCATCACCTGCGGCCAGTCGGTGGTCGCGTCGCCGGTGCCGATCATCTTGGTGATGCCCACGACGATGGTGTCGAGCCGGTTGTCGGTCGTGATCAGCAGCGGCCACAGGTACTGGTTCCAGCCGTAGATGAACAGGATCACCGACAGCGCCGCAATATTGGTGGCCGACAGCGGCAGCACCACGTCGCGGAAGAAGCGCATCGGGCCGGCGCCGTCGATGCGCGCCGCCTCGACCAGCTCGTCGGGAATCGTCAGGAAGAACTGCCGGAACAGCAGCGTGCCGGTCGCGCTGGCGATCAGCGGCAGGGTCAGCCCGGTCATC